>JAQSWD010000001.1 GCA_029266835.1 Steroidobacteraceae bacterium | reverse complement strand
GTCCTGTTTCGGCGGTTGCCCGTTGATCGTGACGCGGAAGCGCACGGGTTTGCCGGCGGCCGACGGCCCGAGCACCAGGTGCAGATCGCGCGCCTTGAAGCGGAATGCGATGCGGCCTGGCGCGGATTGCAGCCGCGCGCGCTCATGCTCGACACGCCACGAACCGCCCAGCCCCCACTGATTGAGCCGCAGCGTCTTCGGCAGCGCATAGGCCCTCGCGGCGTCACGCGCGAAGGTACCGGCCGATGCGAAGTTCTCAGCGCGCGCATAGCCGAGGTAGGTTTCCGGTGACGCCACGTTTGCGGTATCCGCGGGTGCGCCAACACCGGATTTTTGTGTGGCGCCCGCCGTGTCATCCAGCGGCTCGGGCAGATTCGTCGCACCGGCTTCCATGAGCAGCTGGCGGATCATCCGCTCGGAACGAGCGTACTTGCCCTCGCCGAAGTGATGGCCGCGGATCTGCCCTTTCGCGTCCACGAAGTAGTGAGCGGGCCAGAAACGGTTGTTGAAGGCTTTCCAGATCTTGAGTTCGCTGTCGAGCGCGATCGGGTACGCGAGATCGAACTTCTTCACCGCCGCGCGCACGTTGCCCGTGTCTTTCTCGAAAGCGAATTCCGGCGAATGCACGCCCAGCACCACCAGTCCCGAATCCTTGTAATGCCGGTACCAGGCATTCACGTACGGCATGGTGCGCAGGCAGTTGATACAGGAGTATGCCCAGAAATCGATCAGCACGACCTTGCCGCGCAGCGATTCACGTGTCAGCGGCGGCGAGTTCAGCCAGCCGGTGATGCCGTCGAGCGCGGGCATGGGACCTTCCGTCTTCGAGGGGCCGCTGGCGCCCTGCGCGGACATCATCGCGCCGCCGGCAGGTTGCGCGGATTTGTCCGAACTCATGGCCATTGCCATGGCCGGCGCGTCTTCCTGTTTTTTGTCCGCTTCTTCGGCCATCGCGCCCCGCGCGTCCGACACGCGCACCGGACGCGCCTTGTAGATAGCCGGGAAGAACTTCTGGAAGTTGCGGACCTTGGGAAGGTCGTTGATGACGATGTACGGGTTCCGGGGATGGTTCAGCAGATAGTCCTGGTGATAATCCTCGGCCACATGGAATTCCTTCAGCGGATCCACGCGCGTGACGATTCGCTTGCCAAATACGCCAGCCTTGTCGAGCTGGGCGATGTAGGCCTCGGCGATCTTCTTTTCCTCGGCATTACGGTAGAAGATGGCCGAGCGATACTGCGGGCCCGTGTCCGGTCCCTGGCGGTTGAGCTGCGTCGGATCGTGGACTACCGAGAAGAAGACCTGCAAAAGTTGGCCGTAGGTCACCTTGCTCGGGTCGTAAAAGATCTGCACCGATTCCGCGTGGCCGGACCGGCCCATGCTCACGTCTTCATAATTCGCGTGGGCAGCATCGCCACCCGCATATCCCGACAGCACGTTCTGCACGCCTTCGACATGCTGGTAGACCCCCTGCACGCCCCAGAAACATCCGCCGGCGATCACCGCCGTGCGCAAGCCGGCCGGGGTCGGCGCCTGATCCAGCGCCGGAGCGGGAATCTTCACGGCTTCTTCTGCGGCCGAAGCGCAGGCGCACAGCGCCAGCGATGCCGCAAGGACCAGAGTTCTCAGCATGCAACCTCCGCGTGAACCATTCTTGCCTGTACCCATGAGACCCGGCGCGCGCGGGCATTATTTCACGCACCGCTGCCCGGGAAACCGGCTCGGTGCGGTCAGATCTCGATATCGGTGGCCAGAACGACCACGCCACGCGCCGGCATGCGGAAGAACTCGGCCGCCTGGGCACTGCGCCGCTGAAGGAAGGCAAAGGCGCGCGCCTTGATTCCGGCGAGCCCCGGTCGCGGCCGCGCGCGCACCAGGTGCCAGCCCAGGAAGAAGGAAGAATCCTGCGCAAATACCCCGAGCCCCTGTCGCCGCGCATTACGAAGCGCTTCGCCCACGTCCGGCGTCTCCATGAACCCGAAGCGTGCCCGCACGTCGTGGACGCCGGCAAAGGGTTGCTCGATCAGCACGCGGCACAGTGGATCGACGCGCGGCACGCGCTGGATTTCCACGTGAAGGATGATGATCGTCTCATGATGAACCTTGTTGTGCTCGAGATTGCGCAGCAACGCCGTGGGCACGAACCCCGATTGGCTGACGAGGAACACCGCGGTGCCCGGCACTTTTGCGGCAGACCTCAGCAGATCCGGCAGCCGGGAGAGGGGCACGGCGCGGTTCTCGAGTTCGGCGCGCATGGACTGGCGTCCGTCGCGCCACGTGACGAACATGGCGAACATGATGCCCGCGAGCGCCAGCGGCACCCAGCCGCCATCGTCTATCTTGGTGAAATTGCCGGCGATGAAAGCCAGGTCCACGAGCAGCATGAGGCCGAACAACGCGCCGACACGCAGCCACGACCAGTTCCACAGCGACTTCGCCACCAGGCCGCCTAACAAGGTGGTGATCAGCATGGTGCCGACCACGGACGCGCCATAGGCCGCCGACAAGGCGCTCGAACTACCGAATACGATCACGAACAACACCACGGCCACGAACATGAACAGGTTGGCCGCCGGCACGTAGATCTGCCCCAGCGCCGTGTCCGAGGTCTGCAGCACGCGTACCCGCGGCAGAAGATCGAGTTGCACGGCTTCGCGAGTCACCGAGAATGCGCCCGAGATGGTCGCCTGCGAGGCAATCACCGTCGCCGCCGTGGACAACACCACCAGCGCCGGCAGCAAACCCTGCGGCGCCAGCGCGTAAAAAGGATTGGCAATGGGCGTCGGTGACGAGATCAGCAGCGCGCCCTGGCCGAAGTAATTGATGACCAGCGCCGGCCACACCAGCACCAGCCATGCGAGCCGCACGGGGCGCTTGCCGAAGTGCCCCATGTCCGCATACAGCGCCTCGGCACCGGTGACCGCGAGGAACACGGCGCCGAGGATGATCAGTGACAAGCCCGGGCTCGCGGCGAACAGTTTCACCGCGTACCAGGGGTTCACGGCCTCGAGCACCTGCGGCGCATGCACGATTTCCATCACGCCCAGTACGGCGAGCGTCGCGAACCACAACACCATGATGGGCCCGAACAGGCGCCCCACCCTTTCGGTCCCACGCCGCTGGATCATGAACAGCACGCAGATCACACCCAGCGTGACCGGCAGCACCGCGCGCGAAAAATCGGGGTTCAATGTTTCCATGCCTTCCACGGCGCTGAGCACCGAGATGGCCGGCGTGATCAAGGCATCGCAATAGAACAACGCCGCGCCCAGTACGCCCAGCGCCACCGCTCGACGAGCCCAGGGCTCGGCCGTACCGAATCGCTGCTGCACCAGCGCGACCAGCGAGAGGATGCCGCCCTCGCCCGCATTGTCGGCACGCATGATCACGGCGAGATACTTCACGCTGACGACGATTGCCAGCGACCAGAAGATCAGTGACAGCAGGCCTAACACGATCTCCGTGCTGCCGGGCGTATAGGCCGCGGCGGTCAGCGATTCCTTGAGAGCGTAGAGAGGGCTGGTGCCGATGTCGCCGAACACCACGCCGATGGCGGCGATGAAAGCAGCGCCGTTAGCTTGCTGGGCCTTCATATATGAGTCGGGAATTCTACGCCCCGCAACGCGGCAACTCGCTGAATCCGGTGCCAATTTTCGGGTACGCTCGCGCGTATGCCCATGGAAATGCACGAAACTTCGTTGATCGCCCTGCTGGCGATCGGTTTTGTACTTGCATTGTTGTTCGGTTTGGTGGCCAGCGCGCTCAAGGTGTCGCCCATCGTCGGTTACCTGATCGCCGGCATCGCGGTGGGCCCGTTCACACCTGGCTTCGTGGGTGACGCGGGCATCGCCAACCAGCTGTCCGAAATCGGCGTGATCCTGCTGATGTTCGGCGTAGGACTGCATTTTTCCATCAAGGACCTGATGTCGGTGAAGTCCATCGCGCTACCCGGCGCGGTGGCGCAGATCGCAACGGCCACCGCCATCGGCGCGGCCATGGCGCATTTCTGGGGGTGGACGCTGGGCCAGGGCCTGGTGTTCGGCCTGTCGCTGTCGGTAGCCAGCACCGTGGTGCTGCTGCGCGCCCTCGAGGAACGCAACGCGCTGCAATCCTCCGAAGGCAGGATCGCGGTGGGCTGGCTCATCGTCGAAGACCTCGCCATGGTGCTGGCGCTGGTCATGTTGCCTGCCCTGGCGGAAGTGCTGGGCGGCGACGCGAGTTCGATCCATGCGCCCGGCACATCCGACAGCACCGCCCTCACACTACTGGTCACGCTGGCCAAGGTGACGTTTTTCGTGGCGTTGGCCCTGGTGGTGGGAACTCGCGTCGTTCCGTGGCTGCTCATGAAAGTCGCGCGCACGGGGTCGCGCGAACTGTTCACGCTGAGCGTGCTGGCCATCGCGCTGGGTATCGCGTACGGATCATCGGCAGCGTTCGGTGTCTCTTTCGCGCTGGGTGCGTTCTTCGCCGGGGTAATCCTTTCCGAATCCGAGCTCAGCCACCAGGCCGGCGCGGATTCGTTGCCGCTCAAGGACGCCTTCGCCGTTCTGTTCTTCGTGTCGGTGGGAATGCTGTTCGATCCCGCGGTGCTCATGCGCGAGCCGTTGGCGGTGCTCGCCGTACTCGCGGTCATCATGGTGGGCAAGTCGCTGGCGGCGTTTTTCATCGTGCTGCTGTTCCGGCATCCGCTGCGCACCGCGCTGGTGGTATCCGCGAGTCTCGCGCAGATCGGCGAGTTCTCGTTCATTCTCGCGGGCCTGGGCGCGCAACTCGGCCTGTTGCCACCGGAGGGTCGCGACTACATCCTCGCGGGCGCCATCCTGTCCATCGCCTTGAACCCCGTCACTTTCGCGGGCGTCGCGCCGATGACGCGCTGGTTCGAGGCGCGTCCGAGACTGCTGCAGTTGCTGGAACGCAAGGGCGCGGAGAAACATCGCATCCCGGTCAGCAGCGCCGCCGGTTTCCATGATCATGCCATCGTCGTCGGATACGGACGCGTGGGTGGCTCCATCGGACCGGTGCTATTGGCCGAGCGTCTGCCCTTCGTGGTCATCGAACGCGATCACCTGATGCTGGCCAATGCGCAGGCGCAGGGTGTGCCAACCATGGAATCGGACGCCACCACGCCCGGTGTGCTCGAAGCCGCCGGCATCCACAGCGCCAGGCTCATCGTCGTCGCGACTCCCGACGGCTACCAGGCGCGACGCATCGTTGAACTGGCGCGGCAATTGAACCCCACCGTCGACGTGGTGGTCCGCACGCACAACGCCACCGAGCTCAAGACCCTCGAAGAGCTTGGCGCCAATCGCGTCGTCATGGGCGAGCGCGAGCTGGCGCGCGGCATGACGGAATACTCGCTGCGCAGTCTCGGTGTGCCGGCCGAACGCGCCCGCGCCGTGGCCGGCCGCGACACGCCGGTGAACGCCGAAGGCACCTGAGAAGTATCCATGAACGGCATCGAAGCCGAAGCGCTGTGGCTGAGCCTCTCGGTGGCAGCGCGCAGCGTGGTTTTCAACCTGCCCTTCGCCATCTTGATCGCCTGGCTGCTGACCCGCGCGCGCTTCGCTGGCCGCACGCTGTTCGACGCCTTCGTGCACCTGCCGCTGGTGCTGCCGCCGGTGGTGGTGGGTTACCTGCTGCTGGTGTTGTTTGGTGTGCGCGGTCCCATCGGCGGCTGGCTGTACGAGACCTTCGGCATACGGCTCGCGTTCACCAGCACTGGCGCCGCGCTCGCGACGGCGATCATGTCGTTTCCGCTGGTGGTGAGGGCCATCCGCATTTCGCTCGAAAACGTGGACCGGGGCCTCGAGGATGCCGCGCGCACGCTGGGCGCGGGACCCTTCGACCGATTCTTCTCCATCACCTTGCCGCTGATCCTGCCCGGCGTACTGGCTGGCGCCGTCACCGCGTTCGCGGCCGGACTTGGCGAGTTCGGCGCGGTGATCACCTTCGCTTCCAATATTCCCGGTGAGACGCGCACCTTGCCGCTGGCCTTGTACACGGCTATCCAGTCGCCGGACGGGGATGCACTGGCCATGCGCCTCGCGTTGATCTCGTTGTCGTTGGGCCTCGCGGGCCTGCTGGCGTCCGAATTCCTGGCGCGCTCGTTGCGACGCAGGCTGGGCCGCTGATGCTGCTCGTCGATGTCGGCAAGAGACGTGGCGATTTCGATCTGCGGGCGCGCTTCAGCGCGCCCACGCCGGGCATCACCGCGTTGTTCGGCCGTTCGGGGTGCGGCAAGTCCACGCTGATCTCACTGATCGCCGGGCTGCTGGCGCCGGATTCCGGCCGCGTGATGATCGGCGACGACGTGCTGGTGGACTGTGACCGGCATCTGTACGTCGACGCGCGCCACCGACGCATCGGCGTGGTCTTCCAGGATTCGCGGTTGTTCCCGCATCTCGACGTGCAGGCAAACCTGAGCTACGGCGCGAAGCGCGTACCGCGTGGCACTCCCGAACTCATGAGATTCGACGAAGTGCTGGCGCTGCTCGGCCTCGAAAAACTGCTCGGGCGTCGTCCGCATGAATTGTCGGGTGGCGAGAAACAGCGCGTGGCCCTGGGCCGCGCCTTGCTTTCGCAACCCAGGCTCCTGCTGCTGGACGAGCCTCTGGCCTCGCTCGACATGGCGCGGCGCGAGGAGGTGCTGCCCTATCTAGAAAGGCTGCGCGACAATTTCTCCTTGCCCATCGTGTACGTGAGCCACCAGTTCGACGAAGTGTTGCGGCTGGCGACTCGCGTGGTGCTGCTGGATGCCGGGCACGTGGTGGCAGAGGGGGACATCGCGACGGTGAGCCGCGATCCGCGGCTTCGCGCCATCGTCGGCCCGGAATCGGTGGGCGCGGTCGTCGCCGGCAGCGTGGAGCGCGTCGATTCAGGGGGCCTGGCGACTCTGCGCGTGGGCGACGCGGAGCTGACCGTCGAAGTTGACGCCCAGGTGGGTCAACGTCTCCAGATCCAGGTATTGGCACGCGATGTCATCGTCGCCATCGAGCCGCCACGCGGATTGTCGGTGCGCAACGTGGTGCCGGCGCGCGTCGTGTCGGTGACTGCCGATTCCGGGCGCGCCGTCCTGGTCGAACTCGATATTGGCCGCACCACCACCCTGCTGGCGCGCATCACGGAACGCGCGTCAACAGAGCTGGCGTTGGGGACGGATAAACAGGTTTGGGCGCTGATCAAGGCCGTCTCCCTGCGAGGTCATGCTTTCAACGTGCCGAGCGCCTGAAGGCGATCGTTGCCGCGGGTTACTGCGCTAGCGCGTTCAGCACGGGCTGGTACTCGATGGTCGCGCCCAGGCCGACGACGATGCCCACCGCGGCGAGGGCAAACCCGATATTCCTGACCAGTCTCTCGATGCACATGAAGTTTCTCCTTGTTTGTTGGAGCGGCATCTTGCTGGTGGAAATGACGTTGAACAAACGCCAGCCCTGAAGGCGGGATCAACAAAACTTAACGGAATAAAGCCGCGGAACCGGGCGATTGGTCAGGCCACGGGCTTGCGCGCGGCGATTTTCGGTGATGCAGTGCGCGTCTCGAACAGCGAATGCGGTTTCGGGAAGCTGCGCGCCATGTCGAAGATCCAGTCGCGGAACTTCTTCACCTTGGGCATGACCAGGTAGGGCTCGGGGCAGACGAAAAAATACGAAAAGCGGAACGGCAGCAGCGCATCGCCCGCGAGTACCACCCGGCCCTGTTCCAGCGCGCGCTGCACCAGTGACCAGCGCGCCAGCGCGAAACCCACGCCTTCTTCCGCCGCCGCGATCACGCCCGCCGAGTCATCGATGATGGGCGCTCGCGCCAGCCAGTTACCTTCCTGTCCCTTCTCTATCCACGCCTGCCAGGGCTCGTCGATGGCGCCCAGCAACGGGAAGTTCTGCAGATCCTGGCCGCGCGGAACCGGCCCGTATTTGTCGAGCAGCGCCGGCGAGGCAATGGGAATCACCCACTCATCGAGCAGTTTCTCGACATGCAGACCTGGCCACTTGCCCAGGCCCATGCGGACCGCGACATGCATTTCCGATCGCGAAAAATCCACGGGATCGCGACCCGTGTGAAAACGGAGTTCCACGCCGGTATTGAGCGAGTTGAAGCTGGCGATGCGCGGCAACAGCCACCGTTGCAGGAACGACGACAGCAAGGTGATCTGCAACGGGCCCTCGGCGCGGTGCTGTTTGAGGTGCTGCATCGATGCCTCGAGGTCATCCAGACCCCGTCGTACTCCGGGCAGCAGCTGCTGGCCTTCCGGCGTCAATTCGATACGCCGCCCGGCACGCTTGAACAGTTGCACCTGGAGGTAATCCTCCAGCGACTTGACTTGCTGGCTCACCGCGGCCGGCGTGACGTGCAGGGCCTCGGCCGCATCCGCGAAGGACAGGCGGGAAGCAACGGCCTCGAAGACGCGCAAGGCATTCAGCGGCAGGCGGGCATAGGCGGCGGAAGACACGTCAGATTTCCTTATGAGCGCTTCAGCAAGCGCATTTGTTCGCAGGGAGACTCTAGCCCAATCTGATTCCATCGCAACTCTGCCGAAGGAGAGACCACCATGGATCATCAAAAGCACATCCCCGCCACCGTAAATGCCAGCCTGGACGCCCGCCTGGCGCCGTATCACCTGCAGGATGCCCCCAGCGAGGGATCGAACTCCCGCCGCGCCGTTCCGGAAGACATCGACGTCGAGGCTTCGCGGGCGGTTACACCGCAGCACGAGCGTGACCTGCGCCTGCTGCCCTCGCTCAAACTACTTTTCGCGTCACTGGGCGCCGGCAACAGCGTGGTTCCGCTGGGTGACAACAGCCGCGCCGCCCGCCTGCTCTCCGAATATGCGAACTCGCTGCGCACGAATTGAGGAGGAACGAGGCCTCGGTAATTTGGTTGTTACCAAATGACCTTGGCCGTAACCGGCTCGTTACCGGGGGTCGACTGACGGCATAACCCCCGCGTTCCTACGCTCTCCTGGCCGATGGGAATTCCATCGGGATACCCAAACAGGAGAACGAAAGTGAACATCAGACGCGCGGCCGCGCTCGCATCTTCAGCGGCGCTGTTGCCTTTCTCGGGGGCGGCCCTGGCGCAAAACGCCGGCAGCCCGGCGAACAACGAACAGAGTGCGGACCTGCGCCGCGAGGTCGAGGAACAGAAGCAGCGGCTGGCCGTGCTCGAGCGCAAACTCGAACTGCAGGAAGAATCGGCCAAGGCGGCCGCGGCCTCGACACCCAAGGTGACCGCAAGCGCCACGCGTTTCCAGCTCGCCTCGAACAACGGTGAAAATTTCGTTCGTCTGCGCGGCACACTGCACGCCGACAATCGCGTGTATGGCGGCGACTCCGTGGCCGAAAGCGCCGACACCTTCCTCCTGCGCCGCGTGCGCCCGACGATCGAAGGCACCTTCGGTGGCATCTACGACTTCCGCTTCGCGCCCGACTTCGGTGGTGGCCGCTCGGTCATCATCGACGCGTACGTCGCCGCGCGCTTCAATCCCGGCGCCACGCTGACTGTCGGCAAGTTCAAGCCGCCCGTGGGCCTCGAGCGCCTGCAAGGCGGCGCGGACCTGCGCTTCATCGAGCGCGGCCTGCCGACCTCGCTGGTTCCGAACCGCGACATCGGCGCGCAGCTGTCCGGTGAATTCGGCGGCGGGACATTCGCGTACCAGCTGGGCTATTTCAACGGCGTGACCGATGGCGGCTCGAGCGAGGGCCTCGCCTCACCCGACGTGGAAGTGGACACCAAGGGCGACTACGCGGCGCGCGTGTTCTTCCAGCCGTTCATCAATTCCGAAAACTTCAACCTGCGTGGCCTGGGTTTCGGCGTGGGCAGCACCTGGCTGGACATCGACGGCAGCGCCGCCAACACGGCGCTGGCGGCATATCGCTCACCCGGGCAGCAGAGCGTCTTCAGCTATCGTGCGAACACCGCGACGGGCGGAGCGCCTAACAACGCTACGTTTGCCGATGGCCAGCGCCTGCGGCTCGCGCCGCAGTTCTACTACTCGCGCGGCAGCTTCGGCGTGCTGGGCGAATACACGCAGGTGAAGCAGGACGTGTCTCGTGTCGTCGGCGGCACGACGTCATCCGATACGCTGACGCACTCGGCCTGGCAGGCGCAGTTCTCGTACTTCCTGACCGGCGAAGATGAAGCCTTCCGCGGCTTCACGCCGGGCAGCACCTTCCAGCCCGGCAGACCCGGCACGGGCGCGTTCGAGCTGGTGGCGCGCATCCATGAACTGGACATCGACGACGACACTTTCGCCGGCGGCGCCAATTCGTTCGCGAACCCGCTGACCGCGGTGAGCAAGGCCACCGCCTATGGCGTGGGTCTCAACTGGTACCCATGGAACACCGTGAAGCTCTCGATCAACTACGAGCAGACCGAGTTCGAAGGTGGCGCGGCGACCGGCGATCGCGCCGATGAAAAGGCGCTGCTGTCCCGCTTCGCCGTCAATTTCTAGCATTGGAGCAAATGAAGATGTCACCACCCAACTGGCAACGCCGCCTGCTGATCGCACTCGGCAGCGCGGTCTTCGTGGGCGGCGTCGGCAGCGTGGCGCAGGCCGCGGATGTCACGCTTCTCAACGTGTCGTATGACCCGACGCGCGAACTGTATGTCGACTTCAACAAGGCTTTCGCGGAGTACTGGAAGAAGAAGACCGGCGACACGGTCAACATCCGGCAGTCGCATGGCGGTTCCGGGCGCCAGGCGCGCTCGGTGATCGACGGACTCGCGGCCGACGTGGTCACGCTGGCGCTGGCCGCCGACGTCGACGCCATCGCCACCAACGGCAAGCTGCTGCCTCTCAATTGGGAAGAGCGCCTGCCGGAACACTCCGCGCCGTACACCTCGACGATCGTTTTTCTCGTCCGCAAGGGCAATCCGAAGAACATCAAGGACTGGGATGATCTCGTGAAGCCAGGTATTTCCGTGATCACGCCGAATCCGAAGACCTCGGGCGGCGCTCGCTGGAATTACCTGGCCGGGTGGGCCTGGGCGCTCAAGCAGCCCGGCGGTAACGAAGCCTCGGCCAAGGAATACGTTCGCAAGCTGTTCAAGAACGTGCCAGTGCTCGACACGGGCGCGCGCGGATCCACCACCACCTTCGTGCAGCGTGGAATCGGCGACGTGGCGCTGTCCTGGGAAAACGAAGCCTGGCTCGCCATCAAGGAGTTGGGCCCCGACAAGGTCGAGATCGTGATTCCGTCGGTCAGCATACTGGCCGAGCCGTCGGTGGCGGTGGTCGACAAGGTGGTGTTGCGCCGTGGCACGCGCACGGTGGCGGAGGAATACCTCAAGTACCTGTACACGCCGGAAGGCCAGGAAATCGCCGCGCGCAATTACTACCGTCCGCGCAACGCCGAAGTGGCCGCGAAGCACCAGGAGCTGTTCCCCAAGCTCGAACTCGTGACCATCAAGGACTTCGGCGGCTGGGCCAAGGCGCAGAAGGAACACTTCGGCGATGGCGGCGTGTTCGACCAGATCTATTCCCAATGAGCATGAGACGCGCGCGATTGGTTAGTTCTGGACTGCCAGTCTCGCGCGTACTCTTTTACACGGGCCGCGGGGACGTCGAGTGCGGCAGGAAAGAGACATCCTCCGTTTCCCCCGGCCTCACAACTTCGAGAACACGCTGGTGTCGAACCAGCGCGGCTTCTCGGCGCGATTCGCGATGCGCACCGCCAGCCGCTTCACCAGTTCCTGGTAGCCACCCAGCGCGCCGATATCCACGGGCTGGCTCAGGTCGTCGCTGACACCGTGATACCGCTGCGCCTGCCACTTGCGCTCGATCTCGGCCTCGGGGGACCCGGGCACTACGCCGATCTTCGTGGCCAGCGAAGGAACGCCAGCGCGCACGAAGCTGTACTGATCGCTGCGGATGAACCGATTGCGCTGCGGCTGCGGGTCGGCCTGCACTTCCACGCCGAGTTTGGCCGCCACCGCTCGCGCGTCGTCGGCGAGATCGGACTCCTCCAGTCCGAACACCACCAGGTGCTTCAGCGGGTAGATAGGCAGGAACATGTCGGAGTTCAGATTCGCGACGATGCGCTGTCCCGCGGCCTTCGCCTGCGCCACGTAGGCGCGCGACCCCAACAACCCCATCTCTTCGGCCGTCACAGCGGCGAACACGATGGAACGGCGCGGCGCCTTGCCCTTGCCGAGATCGCGCGCGATCTGCATGAGCACCGCCACACCCGCGGCATTGTCGAGCGCGCCGTTGAAGATGCGGTCGGCTTCTTCACCGCCGCGCACGCCGAGATGGTCGATGTGCGCGCTCAATACCACCAACTCATCACGAAGCACCGGGTCGGAGCCCGGCAGGACCCCGACCACGTTTTCCGATACGGCGGCCGTGACCTGCACGTCCTGAACGGCGTGCAGCCGCGCCGCGAGGTCGAAGTGCGGCAACGGTTTGCCTTCCTTGAGCAGCGTCAGCAGGTCTTCTGCCTTGTGCGGCGTGCCCTCGAGCAGCTTCGCGAAGTGCGCCGGGTTGAACATGACCTGCACCATCTGCCCGACGAATTGATCGTCGACGCCGCGCAGTACCATGAATGGCTCCAGCCGCTGTCGCACGGCCCGCTCCCAAGGAATGTCCACGGTGTGCGGGTTGGACATCATCAATGTGCCCACCGCCCCCGCTTCCCGGTACACCTTCCATCGCTCGGCCGCCGAGCCGAAGTGAGCGCCCGCGGCACCGGGCACGCTGTCGGGGGCCGAACCGAACGCGACAACGATCTTGCCCTTGAGATCGAGGCCGGCGAGATCATCGATTCCGTACTGCGGCAGCTTGAGGCCGTGGCCCACGAACACCAGCGGCGCGTCGACTTCGCGCACGAAGTTGCCCCGGAGGCTGAAACCACCATCCTCGCCGAATTGCAGCGGCCGGCGCTCGCCGTTCAACACCAGCGCCAGTGACGATTTTTCCTCGTCGATCAATCGCGCCTCGAGTTGGACGGTCTGCAGGTAACCCTTGTCGCCTCCCGGTTTGAGGCCGGCCTTGCGGAATTCATCGGCCACGAACTGCGCGGCACGCCGGTGTCCTGCCGAGCCGGCGCGGCGCCCTTCGGTGACGTCGTCCGCGAGAACGCGCACATCCTGCCAGCAGCGTTCACCCACGCGCCGGGCACGCGCGTCCGGATCGGCGGCGATGGCAACGGTGGTGATCATCGCAGCGACAATCGGCAGCGAAAGCTTGAAAGCGCGGATATTCATGGAAGTCGTTCCCAACCGAAAATGGCGATGCGGGTAACGTATCACGCAGCCGCACGTCGGAAAAAAGCGCGCGAGGAATGTCCGTGGGACTTCGACTCGTCTCGTCCCGCGTTCGGGCTGGCGCGGCGTTCGCGCCTCTTGCTAGCCCTGCGTCGCCAGGTCAGTGCGCGCCCCCGCGCCGACCACTTCGACCGTGACGTGCACGAGTTCGTCGTGCACGGCCAGTGAGCGCCGGAAGTATTCGCCATCCTTGCCCGAATCGGTGGCCACGGTGAGCATCACGGCGTACTTGTCGCGGCCGACGCGCCACACATGCAGGTCGACGATTTTCGCCGATACTTCGCCGTGTTCGATGACCTCGCGCACTTCCGCCACGACGGGCGCGTCCATCTCCGCGTCGACCAGGATGCGGCTCGAATCGCGCAACAGACCCCAGGCCCAGACCGACACCAGCGCCGCACCCACCAGCCCCATCACGGGGTCAAGCCAGCCCAATCCCCAGAACAGCCCGCCGGTGAGCGCCACGATGGCGAGAACCGAAGTCGCCGCGTCTGCGAGCACATGCACGTAGGCCGCGCGCATGTTCATGTCGCCATGCAAGCCGCCTTGCTGATGTTCATGACCGTGATCATGGGTATGTCCATGCTCGTGGCCATGCGTGTCGCGCAGCCACCAGGCGCAGACCAGGTTCACCCCCAGGCCAACCACGGCAATGGCGATGGCCTCGCGATAGTGGATGCTCTGCGGCGCCACCAGTCTTTCCACCGACTGGAACACCATGAGCGCGGCGATGCCCAGCAGGAACAGCGCGCTGGTGTAGCCACCAAGCACCTCTATCTTCCAGGTGCCGAAGGTGTATGCGCGGTTGCGCGACTGGCGCCGCGCAAAGGAATACGCGAACGCTGACAGGCCCAGCGCCAGCGCATGCGAGCTCATGTGCCACCCATCGGCCAGCACGGCCATGGAGTTGAACCACCAGCCACCGGTGATCTCCACGATCATCATGACGATGGTGAGCCAGAGCGCGCGGCGGATGCCGCGTTCGCCCAGCGGATTGCCCGGGTCGAAACGCTGGGTGTGGCAATGGTGGTCCTGCATACCCCGGAGGGTAAATGAAACGGGACGGATTTCGGGGACTATGACGTGCGCGAACGCTTCTGCAGCGACTGCCGCTGCCGCACCTGCGAGGCATCCATGAGCATCCGTCCCGCCCAGCGGTAGACGTTGTTCTCCTTCACCGTGCGCCGCATGGCCTTCATGCGCACGCGGCGTTCATCGCGCCGCATCCTGATGGCGGAGAGCATGGCGGCCGCGGTTTCCGCGACGTCGAAGGGGTTCACCAGCAAGGCTTCGGGCAATTCGCGCGAAGCGCCGGCGAAGGTGCTCAGGATGAGCACGCCGTCCTCGTCGTCGCGCGCCGCGACGAATTCCTTGGCCACCAGGTTCATGCCGTCGTGCAGGCTGTTCACCACGCAGAAATCCGCGGCGCGGAACATCTCGAAGACCTCGCGTGGCTCCTGGTGATGGTCGATCAGAACGATGGGCTGCCAGTTGGCGCTGGCGAACTTCTCGTTGATACGGCGCGCCTCCGCCAGTGTCTGTTCCTGCAACGCCTGGTATGCGGGTAGTTTGCTGCGAGTCGGCGCCGCCACCTGCAGCAGCGACACCTTGCCGCGCAATGCCGGGCTCTTGTCGAACAGGGCCTCGAGCGCCCGGAAGCGTTCCACGATCCCCTTGGTGAAGTCCCAACGCTCCACGCCCAGCCCGATAACCACGTCGGCCGCGATGCCATGTCTTTCGCGAACGTTGCGGCGACAGGTGTCGATGTCGGGCAAACGCGCCAGCCAGCGCGGCGGCCATTCGATCGAAATCGGATAAGGCACCACCTGGCAGACATGCCCACGCAGCGTCACCGTCATGTGTTCGTGATCGATCTGGCACTCCATGAACCGGTCGACGCTGGCCAGGAAGTTCTGGCAATGATGGCGCGTGTGGAAGCCGAGAATGTCGGCCGACAGCATGTGCGACAGGATCTCGCCCTTCCACGGGCAGACACCGAAAGTCTCCGCATTCGGCCACGGAATGTGCCAGAACAGCGCGATGGTGGCGTCGGGCTTGCGCCGGCGCAGCATTCGCGGCAGCAGCGCGAAATGGAAATCCTGCACCAGCACCACGGGGTTGCGCGTGCGCGACTCACTCGCCACCACGTCCGCGAACTTCTGGTTCACGGCCTGGTACTGCTCCCAGTCCGATTCGCGGAACGCCGGCCGCACATAAGCCAGATGGCAAAGCGGCCAGATGCCTTCGTTGGAGAATCCGAAGTAATACCCCTCTTCTTCTTCCGGGCTGATCCATACCCGCCGCAGCGTGTAGCTAGGGTCCTCCGGTGGAACACGCACGCGATCATGGCCATCGACGACCTCGCGATCCGCGCTGCCGCTGCCGTGCGCCACCCAGGTGCCCTCGCAGGCGCGCATGATGGGCTCGAGCGCGGTCACCATGCCGCTGGCCGGCACTTGCACCACGGGGCCGTCGGGACCCTTGTTGTGGATGTAAGGCTCGCGATTCGACACCGCGAACATCTCCGGCGAATCGAGATGCTCTCGCACCACCTGCTGCAAAGCCTGGGGCGTCCAGTTCTCGCGGAAGTCGATTTCCAGGCGCTGCGTCGATTCCATGTCGCGCAAGGCCAGGCGCACCTGTTTGAGCACCGGCCACGAGGCGGCGCCCGACTGCGCATCATCGAGAAATCGCAGGCCGCGGATGTCGCCGACCAGCACCGACACCCAGCGCCGCACCAGGAACCAGAACAGCGTGCCCACCAGCAGCGCGAGCAGCGTGGCGAGCACGCCCGCCAGCGCGAACACGTGATTGCGGGCCGTTGATTGCCTGCGGTCGATGAAGCTCAGGTCATGGATCACCAGCACGCGGAAGGGCACGCCCTTGCTGGTGCTGAAAGGAAACGCCGAGACCTGCACCGAACCCGACTTGAGCTGCAGGCGCTGACCGCTGCCGTCCGGAATCGTTGCCGAGCTGTCGCAACTGATGGCGCCCGGGGTACGGTCGGTCTTGAAGATCAGCGTGTGATTGGCGCGGCACAACATGATGGACAGCAGTCGCTCGTCCGTGGTGATGGTGCCGAGATAGTTGCGAAGATCCTCTTCGGACTGCGTATCGAGCAGCGTGCCCAGCGTCGGCGCCATGGAATTGGCGACCAGTTGCGCGCGCAGGTTCACGTCGCTGCTGAACCAGTCGGCGAGCAGACGATTGGCGTACGGGACACCGAAGTATGCGAGCAGGCTCACCGCCACGAGGGCTGGAATGCCGAAGCGGAGCAGGATCAGACGCATCGCGCATTGTATGGCATGCGGACACCGAGCGCACCGGCGCATCGCCCGCTCGAAGTTTCGAGAATGTCACGCGGACGATTGTTAGGGCGGCCGCCGATGGACGAGACTCTTTCGCTGTGATCCGCTGGCGCCCGCCTGGTAACTTGCAGACGTGCGGTCGATCCCGACCGAAGTGCCGCGCGCGCCCGGTCACGCCTAGAATGGCAGTGGTGAACGCCCATCCTCCGGTTACCCCCTCGTCGATCACGCTGGCCGAAGCCACCCGCACCTGGCTGCGCATCGGCCTCCTGTCCTTCGGCGGCCCGGCCGGGCAGATCGCGGTCATGCACCGCATCCTCGTCGAGGAAAAGCGCTGGATCTCCGAACAGCGGTTCCTGCATGCGTTGAGCTACTGCATGCTGCTGCCCGGTCCGGAAGCGCAGCAACTGGCCACCTACGTCGGCTGGCTCCTGCATGGAACGCGTGGCGGCCTGGTGGCGGGGCTGTTGTTCATCATCCCGGGGTTCCTGGCCATGATGGCCCTCTCCTTCATCTACGTGACCTGGCAGCAACATCCACTGCTCGACGGGGTTTTCCTCGGGCTCAAGGCGGCGGTCATCGCGCTGGTGGTCGAGGCGCTGGTGCGCATCGGCCGGCGCGCACTGGGAGACTCGCGTGCGAAGGGACTGGCGCTGGTGTCCTTCATCGCGATTGCCATGTTTCACGTACCCTTTCCCTTCATCGTGCTGGGCGCGGGCGCGATGGGCTATCTACTGCCGCGGGACGCCGGCGTCGCGACACGGGCCAACGCGAACGGCGCGGCACCCGTTACCGATGCCGGGGCCGAAGAAAGCGCGCTCGCGCGCACGGCGCCCACGCCGGGGCGCTCATGGCGGCTGCTGGCCTTGTGGCTGCCCGTCTGGTTCGCGCCCGTATTGCTGGCGGCGTGGCTGGCCGGGCCGGCGCATGTGTACACGCAGCTCGGCGTGTTCTTCAGCAAGATGGCCGTGGTGACCTTCGGCGGGGCCTACGCCGCGCTGAGTTACGTGGCGCAGCAGGCCGTGGAAAGTTTCGCGTGGATCACGCCCGCGCAGATGCTGGACGGGCTGGGCCTCGCAGAATCGACGCCCGGCCCGCTGATCCTGGTGCTGCAGTTCGTCGGCTTTCTCGCGGGATACCAGGCTTCCGGGGCGGAAGTGCCCTGGCTGGCCGCGGTGATCGGCGCGCTCATGACGGTCTGGGTGACCTTCGTGCCCTGCTTCCTCTGGATATTCCTGGGCGCGCCCTACGTGGAAGCGCTGCGTGGCAATGATCGCCTGACCAGCGCACTCAACGCCATCATGGCGGCCGTCGTTGGCGTCATCGCCAACCTCGCATTGTGGTTCGCCCTGCACGTGTGGTTCGCGCGCCGGACCGTCGACGGGTTGCCGGCGTTCGATTCCCTGCAATGGATTCCAGTGACGCTCACCGTCATCGCGCTGCTGCTGACTTTCGCGCTGCGGCGCGGGCTCGGCGTCACGCTGCTGGTGTGCGCGGCGCTGGGCGCCGCCACGACCTTGCTGCCAGGCTGATCAGGGCGCCTTCAGCGCCCGCTCGAAATCCTGGCGTGTCTGGACCGCACCGTGCAACGGCTGCACCCATTGCACATCCAGGCCGAGTCGCTCGACGTTATCGCGCAGGTTGAGCCATAGCGGGTTCACCACCGCAGGTGTTTTCGCACCCGGAGGTGTCGGCGTCCAGGCATCCCCTTCGACCAGCAACTTCTGTCTGGGCAACCAGGCCAGCGCGAAGGCGTCGTGATGCCCGCTGCCCGTGATCGCGTGCAGTTCGATGGGCCGCTCCGCATCGTCGAGCACCAGCCGATCCGTGAATGTGCGGAAACGCGCGCGTCGCGGCTTCGCCGACAACTCGTCGGGCTCCAGCGTGCGCGGTGCCTGCCAGGCGCGGCGGTAGTAAGCCGCGTTGCGTTCGTGGGTGACGACGGTGACGCCACGTGCCACGTAGGTCCGCAGTCCGCCGGCATGGTCGAAGTGCGTGTGCGTGTTCACCACGTAACGCACGGGTTTCGAGGGAAACCGCGCGGCGATCGCCGCCAGCACGGCTCTCGATCGCGCCTCGTCCAGCGGCGCCTCGATGACCACCAGTCCCCGCGACTGGTCCACCACCACGCTGTTGTGCGAAGCGCCGCCGAAGTTGAAGACACCCGGCGCGAGCTCGGTGATCTCGACGCGCGTGGTGGCCGGAAGAGGGTTCGCCGCAACCTCTGGCGGGATCGCGAATGGCTCGGCCGAGTTCACGTGAACGGCCGTCACCGTGAGTTCGTACCAGGGCAGCCCGCCGGCGATGCGCTCGATGCGCGAGGGAAACCGCACGCCGTCGAAGTCGCGATAACCGGAGTAGCGGAACTCGATGGGCGTGTCACCCAGCACCGGCGAAGGCATGAAGCCGCGCACCGCCAGCACTTCCCCGCTGCGGTCGAGTTCGCCTTCATACCGGTGAGGACCAACCTGGAACCGCACCCGGGTCAACCCTTCATGCGGTTCGGTCGTCGCGCGATTTGCCAGGGCCGCCTTCACGAATCCCTGTGGCGAAGCCCAGAGCTCCGCCTGACGCTCCGCGAGATTCGCGGGAATGGCCGTCGGGCCGGGCGCGAGGTTCCAGGTGACGCCGTCCACGAAGTACTGATCCATGGTGGCTTCGGAATGCGGACGCGCGCGCCCCGGCTCCTGCACCTGGACGCGGTGATACTTCGCATGGACAGCGCCGCGCGCGAAATCCAGGGTCGCCACGTATCGAGGCACGTCGAACGGCGGCCACGGCAATTCCGGCGCAGGCGCCTGTGAGAACTGGTAGTAGCGTCCATGGGCCTGGTACTCGAGGCTGGAAATTCCCTCGACGCCCAGGCGAGTGGCGGCGATGTCGAGTATTCCTTCCGCGTGCGCGGAAAGCGCGCACGTCAATGTCATGGCCAGTGTCACGGCCTTGGCCGCAAACAAGCTTCTTCGCATCGCCGCTCTCCCACGAGCCAGCCCGCGCGGCTGGCACGAGAGAGTACCGCGAATCACTGGTGCTTCATCGTCGGCCCGGCATTCACCTTGATGATGAGCTTTCCGCGCGTGTGCCCGGCGCGGCTTTTCTGCCAGGCCTTGACGGCGTCGGCCATCGAAAAGGCTTCGTCGACGTTCACCGAGAACTTGCCGGCATCGGCCAGCTCCATGAGGCGCGCCAGCACGTCCGCGTTGCTGGGCCCGGTGTCGCGATTCGGGCGCGTGCAGTGAATCTTAGCCGCGGCACAGCCGGCCGCATCGGGCGCGCCGGCCACCGACACCAGCGTGCCGCCTTCGCGCAGCACCTTGAGCGAACGCGTGGCGGTTTGCGAATCCACCGTGTTCAGTACCAGGTCCACGTTCCTGACCACGTCCTCGAAACGCTGCGACCGGTAATCGATGACCTGGTCGGCGCCCAGCGACTCGAGGAATTCGTGGTTGTTAGGCGAGGCGGTGCCGATGACGCGCGCGCCGGCGGCCTTGGCGATCTGCACGGCCGCGGAGCCCACGCCGCCGGCCGCACCGTGGATGAGTACGGTCTGGCCACTCTTTATCCTTCCGGCCTCGTGCAGCGCGCGATACGCGGTCTCGCCCACGATGGGCACTCCCGCGGCCTGTTCGAAACTCAGCATCCTGGATTTCTTCGCGAGGCTGTTCACCGGCACCACCGCGAACTCGGCATAACTGCCGCTGGTGCGCGCGAAGCCCAGCACGGCATCGCCCACGGCGAATCCGGAGACGCCCTCACCCACCGCATCGATGGTGCCCGCCACGTCGGTGCCCGGCACCAGGCCGACGCGGCGCGACGCGATTTTCCAATCCACGGGGTTCACGCCCGCCGCGCGGACCCGGATCAGCGCTTCGCCCGCTCCGGGCTTCGGGACCGGTCGCGTCTGAACGGACAGCGTGCCGTCTGGCGCCACTTCCACTGCCTGCATCTTGTCAGGAGCCGCCATCGCCGGATTTCCGAGGATCGATCCGAGAACCAGGCCCAGGATCGCCGAGGGTAGTGAAAGTCGCATGAATCGCACTCCTTGGAATATGTACCCGAATTTATAACGCGCCGCGCATGAGACCGGCCATCCCGCGAAAAGTGCACACGGCCAGGCTCGCGGGCACGCGGATGTTCCAAGGCAGAGCGCGACATCAACCATCGAACCGCCCGCCGCCGTGAAGGCCGCCACGTGAACTGCTACGCTCTCGCCCCCTTGTCGGAGCGGGAATCGATGCGGACACACCGGGGTTGTTTGATGGGCATGGTCGCGGCCATGGCCCTGCTGGGCGGTTGCGGCGGCGGGCCGGATCGTGAGGTCACGCTGCTCAACGCGTCCTACGACCCCACGCGCGAGTTATACGAAGAGATCAACCCCGCGTTCGCGAAGTCGTGGGAACAGCGCACCGGGCAGCAGGTGCGCATCAGCCAGTCGCACGGCGGCTCGGGACGCCAGGCGCGCGCCGTCATCGACGGACTGCCCGCCGACGTCGTGACCCTCGCGCTGGCCGGCGACATCGACGCCATCGCCGAACAGGGAAAGATGCTGCCGCTAAACTGGGAACAGCGGCTGCCGCAGAAGAGCGCGCCCTATGTGTCCACCATCGTGTTCCTGGTGCGCGCCGGCAACCCCAAGAACATCCGCGACTGGGGTGACCTGGTTCGCAGCGACGTGCAGGTGATCACGCCCAACCCCAAGACCTCGGGTGGCGCGCGCTGGAACTATCTCGCCGCCTGGGCCTGGGCCGAACGCCAGCCGGGCGCAACCGCAGCGGATGCGCGCGAGTTCGTGCGCAAGATGTTCCAGAACGTCCCGGTGCTGGACACCGGCGCGCGCGGCTCGCTGACCACCTTCGCCCAACGTGACATCGGCGACGTGGCGATCTCCTGGGAGAACGAGGCGCACCTCGCGCTGCGCGAAATGGAGCAGCAGCACTTCGAGATCGTGGTGCCGTCGGTGAGCATCCTCGCCGAGCCGTCGGTCGCGGTGGTCGACAAGGTGGTCCTGCGCCGCGGCACGCGGGCCGTGGCCGAGGCCTACCTGGAGTTCCTGTATACGCCCGAGGGACAGGAGATCGCGGCGCGCAATCACTATCGCCCGCGCGATGCGAATGTGGCCGCGAAATACGCCGCGGAGTTCCCGGCCATCGACCTCGTGACCATCGACCACTTCGGCGGATGGAAGATGGCGCAGAAAGAACATTTCGCCAGCGGCGGCATCTTCGATCAGATCACGGCCGGCGGGGCCAATTAGTCAGCGCGCCGCCTGCGCGCCTTTCAGTCGACCACCAGCTTGTAGCCGGAGGGCGCCGCGGTCTGCAGCAGCTGCGGCACCGCCGGATTCGCTTCGATCTTGTGGCGCAGGCGATGCACCAGCTGCTTGAGCAACTGTCGATCACCCGAACCACGATGCCCCCAGACCTGCACCAGCAGGCGATCGGAGTTCACGGCGCGGCCGGCCTGCGCCAGCAGCATTTGCAACAGACGCAGCTCCAGCTTGGTCAGCGCGATGGGCGGGTTGTTGGCGATGCGCACGGTGTAGTTCTCGATGTCCAGCGTCACGCGGCCGGCGGCCAGCGGCGCCTGGGCGCGTTCCGCCGTGGACCGTCGCAGCAACGCCTTGACGCGTGCCAGCAGCGTCTTGGGACTGAAGGGCTTGGTCAGGTAGTCGTCAGCGCCCAGGTCCAGCGCCTTGACCAGGTCCTGCTCTTCGCCGCGCGCCGTCAGCATCATCACGGGCACATCACCGCGCGCGCGGATGGCCGTGCAGACTTCGAAGCCCGAGGTGCCGGGCATGTTGATGTCGAGGATCACGAGATCCGGTGACTCCGCGTCGAACGCGGCCAGCGCACCAGGCCCATCGCTGGCCTTGATGACGAGATATCCCGCCTGCGACAGCGAATAGGCCACGAGACCCAGCAGGTCGAGATCGTCGTCGGCGACCAGGATCTTCAAGCGCCTTCCAGCGGCAGCGAGATGGTGAACCGCGTGCGGTTCTCGGCCGTGCGCGACGCAGTCAGCGTGCCCCCGTGGCGTTCGACAATGGAACGCGAAATCCACAACCCCAGGCCAAGACCGCCGGGTTCGGGTTCCTGCGTGCCGCGCTTGAAACGCTCGAAGATGCCGACGGTGTCGCCCTCGGGCAGTCCCGGCCCGGAGTCCTCGACCCAGGCGCGCACCACTTTGCCCTCGGCAGCGTCCTCGACTTCCGCGCCGATGCTGATGGGTGAGCCCTCGGGCGCGAACTTGCTGGCATTGGCCATGAGGTTCACGAACACCTGCGTGAGGCGCATGGCATCGCCCGACAAGGCAAGGCCCTCGGGCACGTTCACTTCGAGCGGTTGCCGCCGCTGATGCAGCAACGCGCCGACGAGGCCGCGTGCGTCCTCGATGACATCGGCCAGTTCGATGCTCTGCCGGCGCACGTCCAGCTGGCCGGATTCGATGCGCACGCTCTCGAGCAGGTTGTCGATGAGCCGCGTGAGGCGCAGCGTGCCGCGCTCGAGCGAGAACACCAGTTCCTCGAGCTTCTCGGGCGGCGCCGACTTGATCCCGTCGCGCAGCAGTTCGATGGACGCAAGCTGCGCCGCGAGCGGCGTGCGGAATTCATGGCCGATGTTCGCCAGGACCGTGTCGCGCGCGCGTCGCACGCCTTCGAGTTCGGTTTCGTCGCGCAACACCTGGACCTGCAGGCCGTTGACCACGCGCGAACTGGTAATCACGGTCTGGCGATTACCCGCGCGTGTCTGCAGCTGTTCCACCGATTGTGCGCTGCCCGCCTGGCGCGCGCGCAGGATGGGACAGGCGGTGGTAGCGCAAGGCCGGGTGCCGCTGGGCGAACCCGGCGTGCCGCAGGGCTTGAGCACGTCGCCGCAGAACTTGCCGATGGCGTCCGGTGCTTCGATGCCCAGCAGCCGCGCGGCCTGCGGGTTGAGGTAGCGGATGATGCGTTCCTGGTCGACGGCGTAAACGCCTTCGACCACCGCCTCCAGCACCACCTGCGCTTCGGCTTCGCGGTGCCGCAGCTCGGAATTGAGGTCGAGCAGGTTGCGCCTCATGTCGTCCATGGTGCGCGCCAGCTGGCCGATCTCCGCCGGACCCGCGGTGGGTATCGAGGTGGCGAAGTCGCCCTGCCCCAGGCGCACGGCGGCATCCGTCAGCGCCTCGGCGGGCTTGGTCACGCGCCAGCCCAGCAGCACGCCGGCCACCACCGCAAGCACCGCGAGCACCACGGCCGTGATGATCAGCCGCCAGACCAGCGAGCTCACGGCCTCGTCGGTCTCCGTGGCCGATGCCGTGGTGAGGATCAACGCGATGCACTCACCCGAGGACGCGAACACCGGGTAGCTGGATGCATAGAGCCCCAGCGACTCGATGCGCTGCACCGCGAAGCGGCCGTCGGTCATGGCCTGCGAATGCAGCGAGGTGAATTCATTGACCGGCGTCGCGCTGTAGGCGCGAAAATTCACCAGCGAGACCGGCAACCCCGAATGTCCGGACAACACGCGCGCCAGCGGGTCATCGAGCAGATGCAGCACCATCACGCTGTACGAGGCGTACTGCGCCGGTAGTTTGGCCGTGGCTCCTGCCACCGAGGACTGCGTGCCCTGCGGGACCGCCATGAAACGCTCGCCCTGCTCCTGCGAGATGGCGAAGAGTTCCGTCCAGGGCAGTTCCGCGCCGGCCGACGCCACCACCTGCGCGCCATCGAAGACCACGCAGGCCTCGAGACCGGAGGTATCGCAGAACCGGCGCAGGAAAGGCGCGAGGCCTTGCCGCCCCGGTTCGGCCAGCAGTCTGCGCAGCGGCGGACGCTCGGCCAGCACGCGCGCGTAGGTGAGCGTGTCTTCCGCCATGCGCGAGATTTCGGCGCGCGAGTTGGCGCCAGCCAGTTGCACGCGGACCTTCTGCTGGTTGTCTGCCAGGTCGCGCAGCATGTCGATGGCGAAGTAGGAAATGCCCAGCGCCACCAGCAGCACGATGGCCACGTTGCTGGCCGCGAGCCACCAACCGAGGCTGTTGCGTTTCATCGGCGGCGGTATCCGGAGCGCTCCACCAGCGTCTTGATGATCAGCGTGACGACGGCGAGCAGCGACAGCATCGATGCCACGGCGAAGGCGCCGACGAAGTTGTATTCGTTGTAGAGGATTTCGATGTGCAGCGGCATCGTCGTGGTCAGTCCACGGATGTTGCCGGAAACCACGGAGACGGCGCCAAATTCGCCCATCGCACGGGCGTTGCAGAGGATGATGCCGTACACCAGGCCCCAGCGGATCTTGGGCAGCGTAACACGGAAGAACGTGAACCAGCCGCCGGCGCCCAGCGTGATGGCGGCCTCTTCCTCGTCATTGCCCAGCTGCTGCATCAGCGGGATCAATTCGCGCGCCACGTACGGGAAAGTCACGAACATGGTCGCGAGCACGATGCCGGGCAGCGCGTAGACAATGCTGATCTCGTTTTCCATGAGCCACGCGCCGAACCAGCCGTTGAGGCCGAACAGCAGCACGTAGATCAGGCCGGACACCACCGGCGACACGGCCAGCGGCAGATCGATCATCGTGATCAGGAAACTCTTGCCGCGGAATTCGAACTTCGCGATACACCACGCGGCCGTGATGCCGAACACCGTGTTCACCGGAACGACAATGGCGGCCGTCAGCAGCGTGAGGCGGATGGCGGCGCGCGTGTCGGGGTCGGCGAAACTCGAGAAGTAGGCGGTCCAGCCTTTCTCGATAGCCATGGCGAACACGGCGGCCAGCGGCGCCGCCAGCAGCGCGCCGAGAAAAACCAGCGAGACGCCGATGACCAGCCAGCGGACCAGCGAAGCACCGAGGCTGCGATGGCCCGGCCGCGTGGAGAGTTCGGCGGCGATTTCGCCGGCGTTGCTGGGACCGGCCATCAGCGAAGGTCCTTCCCGTCGATGCTCATCGCGACACCATCATGCGTTTGCGGCCCCAGACCTGCAGCAGGTTGATGGCCAGCAGCATCACGAACGAGATGGCGAGCATCACGCAACCCAGGGCCGCGGCGCCGGCGTAGTCGAACTCCTCGAGGCGGATCACGATGAGCAACGGGGTGATCTCGGTCTTCATGGGCATGTTGCCCGCGATGAAGATCACCGAACCGTATTCACCTACGGCGCGCGCGAAGGCCAGCGTGAAGCCGGTGAGCAGCGCGGGCAGCACGGTGGGCACGATGATGCGGCGGAAGACATAGAAACGCCCGGCGCCCAGCGTTTCGGCGGCATCCTCGAGATCGCGCTGCACTTCTGCGAGCGCGGGCTGCACGGTGCGCACCACGAACGGCATGCCGATCAGCGTGAGGGCCACGGTGATGCCTATCCAGTTGTATGCCACCTGGATTCCCAGGGGTTCGAGGTACTGCCCTATCCACCCGTTGCCAGCGAAAACCGTGGTCAACGCGATGCCCGACACCGCCGTGGGCAGCGCGAACGGCATATCGATGATGGCGTCGACGAATTTTCGACCCGGGAAATCGTAGCGCACCAGCGACCAGGCGATGGCGAAGCCGAAGACCATGTTGACGCCCGCCGCGACCATCGAGGCGCCGAACGACAGCTTGTAAGAGGCGATGGCTCGCGGACTGGTGATCACATCCATGAAGCGCGCGAAATCCATGCCCGCGGCCTTCAGCACCAGCGCCGACAGCGGCAGCAGCACGATGGCGCACAGGAAGAACGTGGTGAAACCCAGCGTGATTCCGAAACCCGGGATCACATTGGGTTCGCGCCGGCCGGCATTTTTCATGCGGCTATTTCCGGAGCGGAACGCGCCGCCTGGCGGCCGGGGCCCCAGTCTTTCGAACGATAGACGATGAGCACCGGCCAGCCCGGTTGGGCCGCCAGCAGTGTGCGGTACGCCGTCCCGGCCTGCGTGATGTCGGTGATGCCGAGCACCAGCATCTGCGAACTGCCCGTCGACAGGTTGCGCGTGATCTCGGTGACGGTCTCGCCGATGGCGAGTTCGGTACGCATCTCGAGACCGTGGCTCTGCTGCGCCTCGGAGCGCGCGTCGAGCAGCTTGCGCATGGGCGTGCCGCGTCCGGTGGCATCGCCTTCGGGCACGATGCCGAGATACACGGCTTCCGCGGACACATGCCGCAGCAGACTCGCGGACACCGCAAGCGTAGCGCGGCGCACCGCCTCGTCGGTCCAGTGGATGAACACGCGCGCGGGGCTGGGCGCATTCTTCGGCAGGACCAGCACTTCGCCGGCGCCGTGTCGCATCAGCCATTCCACGGTCTCGCTGGCCTGACTACCCGCCGTGATCGCGGCGACACCGGCGAACGGCGCAGGCGTGCCAGCCAGCCCGTCGATGGCGCGCAGGCTCACGCGCGTCTTCATGCGCGTGGACAGGCTTTCGAGCAGTGGCTCCCTGGCGATCTCGGCGGCCTCCGCCTCGGTGGGCGCGCAGGCCAGAAAGCTGGAGATCGGCGTGGGCAACACGTGCAGGCGACGCGCGCCCAGCGCCACCTGGGCACCGGCGAGCAGTGGCAATTCGCGGCGCTGAGGCTGGGTGCGTGTGATCTCGATCAACGGATCGCCGGAGGCGGAGCCCGCACCCAGCAGCTGCGCGGCGCTGGGCTCATCGAGCAGCCGCACGCGCAGTCGCTCCAGGGCGCCGGTGAACACGATTTCCTCCACCGCGCCGCGCGCGATGAAATCGGATGACAGGTCTTCACGCGCCGTGCCGACCTCCACTTCCTCGGGACGCAGCACCGCCACCACTTCGTGTTCGCGGCCGCCTTGCAACGGCTCGGCGCCCTCCGCGCTCAGAGGTGTCGCGCCGAAGCGGATGCCATCGACGCTCTGTCGCGCCAGCAGCAGGTTGGCGGCGCCCAGGAAGGTGGCGACGAAACGCGTCGCCGGCTGCGTGTACAGATCGTTCGGGTTGCCCACTTCCAGCAGGCGGCCGTGATTCATCACGCCGATGGTATCGGCGAGCGCGAAGGCTTCTTCCTGGTCATGGGTGACCAGGACCGTGGTGATACCCAGCTCGCGCTGCACGGCGCGGATGGTGCGACGGAGTTCCTCGCGGATCTTGGCATCCAGGGCGCCAAAAGGTTCGTCCAGCAGCAGGACCTGCGGCTTGTGCGCCAGCGCGCGGGCCACCGCGACGCGCTGCTGCTGACCACCCGAGAGCTGCCCGGGCAATCGCTCATCCATGCCTTCCAGCGCCACGAGCTGCAGCAGTTCCTTGCGGCGTGCGCGGCGCTCGGCGGCCTTCATGCGGCGGACGCGCAGCGCGAATTCGATGTTGTCGGCCACGGTCATGTGGCGGAACAACGCGTAGTTCTGGAAAACCAGGCCGACGCCGCGGTCGCGGGCCCGGACATGGGTCACGTCGCGCCCGTGCAGCGAGATGCGGCCGTGGTCGATGCCGGTGAGGCCGGCGATGGCGCGCAACAGCGTGCTTTTCCCGGAGCCCGACGGTCCGAGGAGCACGAAGAACTCGCCTTCGCCCACTTCGATGGACACGTCGTTGACGACGGGCTGATCCTGATAACGCTTGGTGACTTGGTCGAGGGCGATGGACATGCTTGATCTGACGCCGAAAACTGCCGGAAAAGTGGAAAGTCGAAACCGGCCGAATGCTATCAGCTGGGTGGTCGATACCTGGATAACGGCGTGGTTATAAACCGGTAACAAGAAGATCGTGCAGCGCGGAACTTAAGACGGCACACTCCTTACTAACGTGTACCCAGAAGAATGGGCAAATGCCGTTTCACCGGAGCACCTGACCCTGCATGGCCACTGAAAACAACCCGCCTTATGCAATGGACAAGACCACGGCCGAGCGCCGCCGGGAACGCCCGCACTGGGTCCTGGACGACGCGGTGTACAGCATCAGCGCGCTGCTGCTGTCGGTCATCATCGTGCACAGCATCTGGACTCTGATCATCCGGCCGCGCGCCGAGGCCGTCCTTTCGCAGCGGGTCGAAGTCACCCAGGCCGGTACCGGCGTGAAGGCGCAGGTGCTCCAGCTGCGCTCGGTGTACGTCATCCTCAAGGATCATGAACAGGAACTCTGCGTCACGCTGATGCTCTGGTCGCTGTTCCTTCTGGGACGCCAGGCCCATGAGACCCGCAAGAGCCGCAGACAACTCGATCGCGATTACGTGAAGATAGGGGACGGCCAGGTGGTGCTGCCCGAGGACGCTCGCGTTTATTCGCGGCCGCTCGAGCAATTGTCACCGGAAGAACAGACCGGCTTCCTGCCCCGGCTCCTCATGGTGGCGTACAACCGCTTCGGCGCCACGCGCAGCGTTCAGGACGCCGCGGAAGCCGTGCGCACCGAGTGCGAATTCGAAACCGCCAGCATGGACACCAAGCTTTCGATGGTGAGGTTCACCGCCTGGGCCATTCCGGCCGTGGGCTTCGTCGGCACGGTGCGCGGTATCGGCGCCGCGCTGCAGGAAGCGCAGGGCGCCATGGGCGGTGACATCTCCGGCGTGACCATGGGCCTGGGCATCACGTTCAACGCGACGTTGACCGCACTGGTCTGCTGTATCGTCGTCATGTTCTGGATGCATCAGCTGCAGCAGTACCAGGATCGCCTGGTGCTGGACGGCCGCACCTACGTGGAACGACAGCTGCTGCGCAAGATGCGGGTGGTTTCCAAGTAGTCCCGACAGCCGTTCCTGGTCGCGGCCGGCGTGCGCACTCTCGTCTGGTACCGCGGCAAGGATCTGCGAATCGCGGATCACGAGCCGCTCAAGGTGGCCGCGAGAGACGGGGACGTGGTCCCCGTCTTCATTCTCGATGAATACTTCTTCGCGCCCGCCGCCGCGCGGCGACAGCCCTTCCGCATACAGTTCCTGCTGGACTCACTCGCCTCCCTGTCCGCGAATCTCGAGCATCTCGGTTCGCGATTGATCGTTGCCAGCGGCCGCAGCGCCGATCTCATTCCCACGTTGGCCGCGAAATGGAAAGTCGACCGCGTGGTTGCGCAGAGCTGGGTGGCCCCCGTGGGCCGCGCGCGTGATCGCCTGGTGTCGCGCAAGCTCGCAGTGCCGCTGCAGTTGTTCGACACGGAGACGCTGGGCACGCCGGGCTCGCTGCGCACCGGCAACGGCGACCCCTACTCGGTGTTCTCGGCCTTCGCCCGCGCTTTCGCGCGCGACGTGAAGGTGCCGCCGCCGCTGCCCGCGCCGCGATCGCTGCCGCCGCTGCCAAAGGACGTGAAGCCCGGCAAACAAACACTACCCTCGCTGAAGTCCCTGGGGATCACGCGCAACGAACGTGTGCTCGAAGGTGGCGAACGCGCCGCGCGCGAACGGTTGAAAGCCTGGCTCAGGCGCGATGCCAGGGACTACGACGAACTTCGCAACCTCATGGCCGTCGACGGCACCAGCCGGCTGGGCGCGGACCTCAAGTTCGGCACCTTGTCCATACGTACGGTGTGGCAGGCTGTCGACCGCGCCTTGCGCGAGCTTTCGCCCGATGCGCTGCGCGTCTATCAGAACGAATTGCTCTGGCGCGAGTTCGCGCATTCCACGCTGTTCGATCGGCCGTTGCTGCTCCAGCAACCCTTTCGTGCCGAGTGGCGCGGATTTCCCTGGCGCGACGACGAAGACGGGTGGCTGGCTTGGGTTCAGGGCCGCACGGGTTATCCCGTCGTGGATGCCGCGGCCCGTCAATTGCTCGCCACGGGATTCGTGCACAACCGCGCCCGCATGATCGCCGCGAGTTTCCTCGCCAAGCATCTGCTCATCGACTTCCGCCGCGGCGAACGGCACTACTACGAATTGCTCACCGATGGTGACTGGGCCAACAACGACATGGGCTGGCAATGGTCGGCCGGGTGCGGTTGCGATGCGCAACCGTGGTTTCGCATCTTCAACCCGGTGACGCAGGGCGAGAAGTTCGATCGCGACGGCGCTTACGTGCGCGCATGGGTGCCGGAGCTGGGGCTGATGCCCGCGAAGCACATCCACGCGCCCTGGCTTGCTCCGCCATCGGTTCTGGCCGCCGCCGGGGTGCGGCTCGGTGCCAACTACCCGCGACCCATCGTGGATCACGCCGTCGCGCGCCAACGCTTCCTGGACACGGCCAAACGGCATCTCGGCTAACCGCCCTGTCGGACCAGCGGATGCCAACTAGCTACCCGCCGGCCGCCTGTACGCGCGCAGGTATAAATTACCGTGGAAAGATGCAAGAACTGGCGCCCTAAGGGCGACGATCCACGCGGACACCCACCCTCAATTGCCGTCGCACGGGCTCTTTGCCCTCGCCTTCCTGTTGGCCCGCGCCTTGCAACACCGGCCCAACAAACACGAATCGAGGCGGGGAATCATGGTCATCCAAAAGACGGCGCGCGCCGGCGCGACGCTGATGCTCCTGGCGTCCATTTTCGTTTTCACCACGCCCGCGGCGGCACGAGTGCATCGGGTCAGTCCCTGGCAGACCCTGTCCTTCCCGGTCGATCCGGATGCGGACCCGCAGGGCTATGACCGCGCCAACGCGCGCGACGTCGCCATCGACGGCGCCTCGCTCATCGTGGTTTTCGAATACATCGCCAAACGCGAAGTGGTGCTGTACCGCCGTGGCGCCACTGACCAATGGAACCGGGTCGGCGTTCTGGCCAGCGCCGCGCGCACCAGTGGCACACCCCAACCGGTACCCACCGTGGTCATGAGGAATGGCATCGCGGTTTTCGTCATCGACGCCACGCCGCAGGTCTGGGAACTGGCGAACGGCAGTTGGACCCGCAGCCCGGTGACCGCGACCAATATCCCGGGCGGCTTCGCGATTTCCGGCCAGCGCATCCTCGCGGGAACGCGCGATTGCGCCTCAGGCTCCGACGCCGTGATCCTGGAAAAGAATGCCGGCGGAACCTGGGTGATCACCGGGCAGATCAATGGCGCCGCAGGCCAGTGCACCTCGGACACCGTTGACGTGGAACTCAATTACGACCACGCGTTGATCCGCACGAAGACCGACATCGTGCGCGCCTACCGGCGCAATGGCGCGAATGTGATATGGACGGCCGCTGGTTCGTTCGCGCTGCCCGCTGATGGCTCCGATTACGACGGCCCCGTGACCTTGCAACTCGCGACCGCGGTTACGCCAGGCTCGTCCGTATTCCGCCGAAACGGAAGCGCATGGACGCCCAGCGGTTCCGTCAAACCACTCGACTATGCCCTGGGCGCGGGAACGGCGGCGTCCGTGCTGTATCGCGATGGCGTGCTGATCACGCAGGAAAGTGACTGGAACCCGGAAGCACGCGCCGAACCGCAGTTCTACGCCTACGTCGAGAGCAGCCCGGGCAGGTTCGCGCACGTGGCCACGCTGGGCAGCTCGCTGGGCGGAGGCCGCATCGATCTCAGCCATCGTTGGGCGGTATCGGCCACTTCCAGTGATTTCGGCAGCCCGCTGCTCGCAGTCTGGCGGCTGCCGGATCCCATCGCCGCGCCCGAAGCCATTCCAGACAACTTTCAGAGTGGCGACCTGTCCGGATTCCAGCTCAGCGGCGGCCTGTATTCCATCTCCGGCAGCGGCAGCAGCAATCTGTTCCTGCGCCAGCGAAGCACTGCGGGATTGTCCTCCGCGGTGCTCACCGACTCGCAATGGCCTGGCTACCAGCGCCTGCGCGTCGACATCACGCCCACGGTGTTCGGCAGCGGTGACACCTGGGTCGGGGCGGCGGTGCGCTACGTGGATGCCAACAACTTCTACTACGTGAGTCTGCGTCACTCGAATCTGCTTCAGCTGCGCAAGCGCGTCGGCGGCGTCGACACGGTGCTGGACGAAGTCGCGATGGCGGCGACGCCGGGTGCGCGCGTGACCCTGAGCATCACGGTGGATGGCACGCAGCTGTCCGCCACGGCCGGCAACGCGCAGCTCGAGGGCGAGGACGATTCGCTGGAACAGGGTCGCGCAGCGCTGCTGACGCAGCGCGCCCGCGCCGACTTCGACAACCTCTACGCCGCGCCGACCTCGAGCTACCTGGCCTATCTGCGGCTGTTCGGCGACGAGAACGAATACGGCCGCGACTTCACCACCGTGGGCGGCCATTGGGAGCAGCAATACCACGAAGGCCAGATGATGTACCTGATGTCCCAGACGGATACCTCGGGCACGGCATTGGCGCTCAACGGCGTTCCGATGAAGGACCAGGAGATCACCGGCAACATCTATCTCGACGAATACGCTGCGACTTCCACAACGGTGGCCTGGTTCGGTCTGGTGGCGCGTTACGTGGACCCACAGAATTACTACTTTCTCTCGGTACGCAGTAGCGGACAGGTACAAATCCGAAAGAGGGTGAACGGCATTTCCACGGTACTGGCCGCCGCCAGCTTTACTTCGCCGCCAGGAGAACGGCATCGCTACCAGCTCTCCGTGGTTGGCAACGAGCTGCACGCCTTCGTCGACGGGAGGCGGGTGGCTTCGACGACCGATGACGACATCGCCGAAGGCATCTGGGGCATGACCACGCATCGCACTGCGGCTACCTGGTCTTCGCTCGGCGCCGTGCAGCCTTGAGGGCCGCGTTTGTAGGACTGCCGGGCGTCGCGAAGGCGCCCCACCGGAGCCGGGGATGATCTAACATCGCGCCGTGAATCGCCTGCGCACCCTCGCAAACGACTACCTGTTGCCGCTGGTCATCAGCGCGCTGGTGCTGCGCGCACTGATTCCCGCGGGGTTCATGCCGGGCACGGGCGAAGGGCTCAGCCTGACGGCGGCGATGTGCAATGCGCCTTCCACCGGCGCACCGCGCGCCGAGATCATCGAGATTCCCGGGGCCGACGCGCCCATGACGGCCGCGGTCATGCACTGCGATTTCTGCCTCGTTCCGGTCCTGGGCGCGGCATTCGCGTCGCCTGCGCTGCAGGCGTCGGAAAGAATTCTCTCCGTTCCGCTTCCGGCGCGAGCGGATGCACCGGTCTCACGATTCGCGCTGTCTCGCGCACAGATTCCACGGGCCCCTCCCCTGGCCTGAGTTGCCTCGGTCCCGGACGCACCGGGAATCTCGAAACCGCAACACATTCGTGACGGCGACGCCGGCACGAGGGAGAACATCGTGAATCGCCTTCTGATCCTGCTCGCGCTGGCCGTCGCCTGGCCCGCCGAGACCAATGCCCATGATTACCAGGCCGGAAACATCCTCATCGCCCATCCCTGGTCGCGCCCCACCGCGCCCGGCATGCCCATGGGCGTGGCTTATTTCTCGCTCGAGAATCGCGGCGCCACGGACGACGTGCTGGTCAGCGCCTCGACACCCGCCGCGGCGCGCGTCGAGTTCCATCAAACTACCCTTTCGGAGGGCCTCGCGCGCATGCGCCCGCTGGCGCAGGTGGTGTTGCCCGCCGGCAAGACCGTGAAGGTCGAGCCGGGCGGTATCCACCTGATGCTGGTGGAACTCAAACACGCGCTCGAGGCCGGCAAGCAGGTGCCGCTGACGCTGGTGTTCCGCGACGCCGGCGCGATCGAAGTGATGCTGAACATCGAGCCGCGCAACGTCATCGGACTCGAGAACGAGATGACGCGCACCATGGGCACGGTCACCGTGGTGGCGCGCCGGCCCAGCACCTTGCCCACGTCGATTCCGACCACCATCGAAGGCATCACCGGCGAAAGCGTCGAGACCAGCATCAATGCCACCGACGCACAGGATGCTCTCAAGTACCTGCCCAGCCTCAACGTGCGCAAACGGTACACGGGCGATTTCGACCACGCGGTCATCGCCAGCCGCGCCTCGGGCTCGGGCAACAGCGCGCGCTCGCTGGTGTACGCGGACGGCATCCTGCTGTCCAACCTGCTGGGCAACGGTGCCAGTTTCACGCCGCGCTGGGGTCTGGTGACGCCGGAGGAAATCGACCGCGTCGATGTGCTCTACGGACCGTTCTCGGCCGCGTATCCTGGAAATTCCGTGGGCGCGGTGGTCGACTACATCACGCGCATGCCCGACGACCTGAGCGTGCGCGCCTCGATGGCGACCTTTTCCGAGGACTTCGACACCTACGGACGCGGCCAGAGCTATGCCGGCTGGCAGGCAAGTCTGTCCGCCGGCGACCGGCATGGCGGTACCTCTTGGTGGATCAACGTGAACCGCCTCGACAGCGACGGACACCCGATGGTGTATGCCAACAAGGTCGAATCCACCGGGACACCGGGCACGGGTGGCATCCCGGTCACCGGCGCGCTGGCGGCCCGCAACCCGCGCAACGAGGCCTGGTGGTTGTTAGGACCCACCAACGCCATCCATACCGTGCAGGACCATGCCAAGTTCAAGCTGGCGCAGGAATTCGGCGGGAGCATCCGCCTGAGTTACACGCTGGGCTGGTGGAGCAATGACGCCCGACGCACCGCGGAAACCTGGTTGCGCGATGCCTCGGGCGCGCCTGTCTACTCGGGGGCCGTCAACATCGACGGTCGCGTGTACAACATTGCCGCCACCGAGATCGCACCCTCGCGCAACGAACTGACGCACCTGATGCATGGCCTGGCGGCGCGCGCAAGGGCCGGCACCTGGGATCTCGAGGCCGCGGCCAGCCTGTATGACTATCAGCGCGACCAGTCTCGCTCACCGGCCGGCGCGCAGCCGGCCTCGTGGTCGGGCGGCGCAGGGCGTCTCGCGGATTTCGATGGCACGGGATGGACCACGCTGCACCTGCGTGCGCAACGCCACGGTGGCGGCGAGCATTCGCACCTGTTCGAGGTCGGCGTGCAGGACGACCGGCATCACCTGCGCAGCGAAGTGCGCAGTGTCGACGACTGGCTGCATGACGACGGCGGTGCGCGGTCCTCGGCTTTCGGCGGCAATACGCGCCTGACGAGCCTGTACGCCCAGGACAGCTTCGACTTCGCCGAACGGTGGCAGGCCACGCTGGGCGCGCGCCTGGAACGCTGGCGGGCGGATGGCGGATACATCTCGAACGCGGCCTCGACGCTGCGCTTCGGCGCGCGCGCCGAAGATTTCCTTTCGCCCAAGGCCGCGCTGGCCTTCGCCGTGAACTCCGACTGGACAGTGAAAGCGTCGACGGGCCGCGCCGTGCGCATGCCCACCGTGTCCGAGCTCTTCCAGGGCTCCATCGCCGCGGACGCCATCGTCAACAACGACCCCACGCTTGCACCCGAGCGCTCCTGGACCCAGGAACTCTCGGCCATCGGCGAGTTCGATCACGGAGATCTGCGCTTCACCTTCTTCTTCGAGGACACGCGCGACGCCTTGTACTCGCAGATCAACGCCTTCAGCGGCGCGACGGTGGCCACTATCCAGAACGTGGACCACATCCGCACCAGTGGCGTGGAGCTGTCTTCGCATCTGCGCCGGTGGGACACCGTGGAACTTTCCGCCAGCCTCACCTGGACACATTCGCGCATCATCGAAAACGACAACAACCCCGACACCATCGGCAACTGGCAACCGAGAGTGCCCGAATGGCGCGCCACGGCCCTTGCCGTGTGGCGGCCGGTGGAGCGGTTGTCCGCCAGTTTCGGCGCGCGTTACAGCGGCCGGCAATTCAACCAGCTCGACAACCTGGACGTGCATGGCCAGAGCTACCTCGGGTTCAGCCGCTTCATGGTTTTCGATACGCGGGTGCGCTACGCCATCGACAGCCACTGGGCGGCCTCGTTGGGCGTGGACAACCTGGGCAACGAGCGTTACTGGGCGTTCCACCCTTACTCCCGTCGCAGCTACCACGCCGAAGTGAGCTTCGCGTTGTAGGACATACGGAAACCGACTAACTACCTCCCCCGATGGATTGTGGGAATTTCGCGGGCGCGCGCCCCGTTTCGGCAATTCCTGCCACTGAGCGGCGCAAACTTTTCTCAGTAGTGGCGCGAACGCCGTGGCCGGCGCCACCCAGACGTGTCCACGTCCCCGGCCCCGCGCTGGCCCGCAATTTGCATTGCTTCAGTCACTAACTACGGCGACCAGCCACCGAGGGGATTGCCGATGAGGATTCTGGTTACCACGCGGATCGCGGCTTCGACGGCCGCGATGGTGCCCGCGTGCCCGGGATCCACCTACGAGAACCTCGCGTTGCGCCTTCGATGCGACACACGGAGCATCCACCTGCCGCGTGAGCAACGACATCGGCGCTGAAATACGAACCCAGGAGATTCATGTCCACGCAATACGGAAAGTTCATCGGCGCGGCGGCGATTGCGTTCGCCTGTTGCGCAACGGCACAAGCACGCCCGGTGGTGGTCGAAGAATCCCAGTCGCTGGACGCGCCGGGCCGGGGTTACAGCTATTTCGCGCAGTCAGTAGCCATCGATCGCGATTGGGCTCTCGCGACGGCGCTTCGATCTGCCGACGGTTCGTTCAACTATCCCTACCGCCAGCTCGCCCTGTTGTACCGACGCTCGGGAAACACCTGGTCGTTCGATCGCATTCTGGTCAACGACTCCACCGAAGCTGTGACCTGGAACGATCCCAAAGTCGCGATGAAGGATGGCCTGGCTTCCGTCTCGACCGCACCCTTGCGCGCATTCCGGCTCGCGGATGGCGATTGGCACGCGCTCCCCAACCCGTTTCCAGCGGTTCACAACCAGGGCTCGTGGGCCAACGGGCTCACGCGCATCGACGGCACCACCCTCGCATCCATCGCGGGCCGGTGCAGATTCAGCGCCATCACCGCCGACCTGCTGCCCGCGACCGCGGATGACACATGGTCCGCACCGCGCCTGGTCGCTGGCAACAACCGCCTCTGTTCGATCTCCAACTACTCGGGGTCCATGGACATCGAAGGCAATCGTTTGGTATTCAGCAACCCGCAGGAAGATTTCGACAGCCCGCCGACCCAGTTGCGCATCTACCGGCGCGACGCCGCGAGCCAACCCTGGCGGCTCGACGGTACGCTGCCAACGGGCGAATACGGTTTCGCCGTGGCGTTGACCGGTCCGGGTGGCGAGGACCTGTTGGTGGGCGGCTGGAGTCCCTCGGGCAACGACGTCTACCGCCGCGGCGCCGGTGGCTGGACGCACGCCGGACACCTGCCGACGCTGCAAGGCTTCAGCGACTTTCACGATGGCGCCACGCACTTCGGCAAGGGCGGCGAATTCGTGCTGGTGTCGACCGCACGCTTCGACGACCTGCCGAGCGGCATCGCGGTGTACCGGCGTGATGCGGATGGGGACTATGAACACGTGGCGCAGCTGGCCTCGAGCCGCGGCGACGAACTGGGCCCGGTGGCGGAGATCAGCGGACGTACCGTCATCGTCAGCGGGTGGTCCCGCGAAGCGGCCGATCAAGGGCGCCTGTACTTCTTCGAGCTGCCGGCCGATCTCTCGGCGCCTGAACTGCTGGACGACAATTTCGAGGACGGCGACGCCGCCGGCTGGACCGTGGAATCCGGCACCGCGACGGTGATCCGCCGCGGACCCAGCCGCGTGTTGCGTCAGTCGGCGATGACTGCCGCGTCAGACACACCAAGGTCTGGCGCCCTGACCATCGGCGCCGCGGTGCTCGCCGCCAGCCGGACCAACAACCAGTCGGTGCAGGCGGATATCCAGCCCGTCACGTTCTCGCGCGCCAATGCCTGGACTGGCCTGGCCACGCGTTACGTCGATATCAGGAACCATTATTCCGTCGCGCTGATCTATCCCGACCAGATTGCCCTGCGGCGCGTCCGGGCCGGACGCACCGAGACACTTGCCACCGCGCCGGTCGTCGTGCGCGCCGCGCGCCGCTATCACCTGCGGCTGGAATCCATCGGCAGCCGGCATCGTGTGTACCTGAACGGGCGGCGCGTCCTCGGAGCACTCGATTCGCAACTGGACCATGGCCGCGTGGCGATGCTGAGTTCGGACGCGAGCGCCGACTTTGACAACCTGACCGTCACACCCTCGCATCGCACGCCGCTGTACGAAGCGGAAATCCCCAATGGCAGCGCCTGCGAGCAGTTCGTGCGTGACCGGGAACTTCGCGCCAGCGGCGTACCGGAATGGGACTGCTCGGATTACGAGGCCGGCTACCTGCGGCAGACTTCCGTGGAAGGCATCGCGCGCGCGGCCATCGGCCCTCTGACCGATGATCAGATCGTCGAGTCCCGCGTGCAACTCGAGTTCTTCTCGGAGTCCGGCAACCAGGACAAGTGGTTGGGCGTGATGACGCGCTACACCGACGAGAACAATTACTACTACTTCGCGCTCCGCAGCTCGAAGGTCATGGCGCTGCGCAAACTCGTGAATGGCCGGATCGTGGAACTGGGCCGCGCCGATTTCATGCTGCCCTCGGATGCCTGGCTCACGCTGAAGCTGGAGGCGGTCGGCGACCGGCTGCGCGCCTTCGTGAACGGCCAGCTGGTCATCCAGGCCGAAGACTCGGACCATCCCGTCGGAATCTCCGGCATCGTCACCTGGCGCGCGGCGGCGCGCTTCGACTATCTACGTGTCTCGCAGCCTTAGTCCGGCATCGTGCGGCCGCGGGTCTCGATGACCCAGGGCAGCAGCAGCAGGCCGAGGATGGGCACGAACCCGATGACGAACATGGTTCGCAGGAACACCGCCGGGTCGCCCTGCGCCACGTTCTGCACCATGCCCACGGCGAACACGCCGCCGGCGGTCACCACGCGGCCGATGTTGTAGCAGAAGCCGCTGCCGGTGGAACGGAGCCGCGTCGGGTACAGTTCAGGTAGATAGAACGTGAAGCTGCCGAAGACGCCGAACACGGTGAGGCCAATGAAGAAGTACATGCGCAGGCGCGTTTCGGGCGGCAGGTCGAGACCGAAGGTGGTCAGCAGCGCGATGGCGGAGCCGGCGAAGTAGACGAAGTACATCTTGCGCCGGCCGAGCATCTTGGCGAGTGGGACGGTGAGCAATGTCCCTATGAGCCCACCCCAACAGAAACTATAGACGGCCAGCGTCATCCAGTCGCGCTTGAGCACGGCGGTGGCCGCGACGTCCAGGCCCTGCCTGGCCGCCTCGGCGGTCGAAAGGCTGTTGGACATGGCCTGGATGAAGGCATTGCAGGTCCACCAGGTGATCAGCGCGATCACCGCGACGATGAGCGCGCTGATGGTGCTCGCGCGCATGTCGGGCGCAAATATCTCGCGCACGCGCGCGGGCCTGGCGGTCGCGGCGGCGGTGGTCCAGCGCTCGGGTTCCTTGATGAAGGCGCGTACCGCGAACGCGATGGCCGCCGGCAACAGGCCGAACAACAACACGTAGCGCCAGGACATGCCCGGATCGTGGATGAACCAGTTGCCCGCGACTTCGGTGTTCACGAAGTCGGCCAGGAACAGCCCGAAGGGCGCGCTGGTGTACAGCAACGCGCCCGCTTCGACGCGTTTTTCCTCGGGCACCACCTCGGCGACCATGGCAGACCCCGCGGCCCATTCGCCGCCGATGCCCAGGCTGGCGATGATGCGGAAGATGATGAGCTGCCACATCTCGGTGACGAACGCGCAGGAAGCCGTGCCCAGCGCATACAGCAGCATGGTGATCATGAGCACGCGCTTGCGGCCGAAGCGGTCGCTGAGCGGGCCGAAGATGACGCCGCCGGCGGCCCAGCCCAGCAGCAGGATGGAGTTCAGGATGCCGTTCCAGTACGGCACGGCGGCCTTGGCTTCGGCTCCGCCGATGGGGATCTCTAACAAAGTCGGGATGGCGTTGGGGGCCACGAAATTGAAGAGCAGCCCGTCGAAGATGTCGAAGCCCCAGCCCAGCCAGGCGGCGAAGAACACCGTCCACTGGTAACGCGTCAGTTTGATCATGGCGCGCGAGCTTAAATGGGGTCACTCCCCATTTGCCAGCGAATGGGGAGTGACCCCATTTCCCCGCTTCAGGCCATCTTGAACATGATAGGGATGCCGGAGGGCGTGGTGAACGGCTTCTCGTCGTTGAACGGACGCTCGCGTCCCTCGGGGGCGCGATCCGCCACCGCCGCCAGTACATCGTCCAGCGGACCCGGGCGGCCGAGCGCGTAGCCCTGGCCAAACTGGATTCCCAGCGCCGCGAGACGGTCGCGCACGCCGTTGGATTCCACGTACTCCGCCACGGTGGTGATGCCCATGGCGTCGGCCAGCTGCACGATCGCCCGCACCAGCGCCTGAGAACGCGTGTTGGTCAGGACATCGCGCACGTACGAACCATCCAGCTTGATGGTGCTGATCTCGAGGTTCTTGAGATAGGCCAGCGAGCTCACGCCCGTGCCGAAGTCGTCCAGCGCGAACCGCACGCCATGCGAAGTCATGCGGCGGATGAACTGCTGGACCTGTTGCAGGTTCGCGGCGGCCGCGGCCTCGGTGATCTCGAACACCAGGCTGGTGCCGTCGATGTTGTATTTCGCCATGGCCGAGAGCAGCCACTCGAGGAAATCCGGATCCGACAGCGTCGGCCCGGAAAGATTGATTGAGACCTTCACCGGCTCCGCGGTGTTCCGGCTGAGCTGCTGGAAGGCCCGTTCGCAGACCGCGCGATCGATTTCCGGAAGGATCTGGTATCGCGTCGCCGCCGACATGAAATCCGCGGCTTCGACGATGTTGCCCTTGGCGTCGATGATGCGTACCAGCAGCTCGTAGGTCGTTGGAAGCGACGTGTTGATCAGCGGCGTGATGGGCTGTGCGAAAACCACGATGCGCTGCTGGGCCAGCGCCTCGCGCACGCTGCCGATGAGGCCGATCTCGTCATGCCGGCGGATCATGCTCTGGTCGGTGTCCTGGTAGACCTCGACGCGGCCACGGCCGCGGTCCTTGGCGGTCTTGCAGGCGATCTCCGCCTCGGCGATGCGGTGATCGAGATGCAGGTCGCTGGCGCTGACGGAGACGGCGCCCCAGCTCATGGACACCGGGTGGTTAGGCTGCCTCTGCGCGCTCGCGCCCGTCGACACCTCGCGGCAGATCGCCTCGGCCAGCTGGCGAGTCTGCGCCAGGTTCATGTGAGGCAGGAAAACGGTGAAGCGGTCGCCGGACAGGCGGCAGGCAAAACTGTCGGCGCCCACCAGCGCCTTCTTGATCGCCGCGCCACAGCGCGCGATGACACGGTCGCCGTCTGAGAATCCGGCGAGGTCGTTGATCAGGTGCAGGCGATCGATGTCGCCGTACAGCATGGAAACCATCGCGGCAGGAGTGGCGCCGCGTTGCCAGGAGTCCACGCGGCCCTTGAAGCCTTCCCAGCTCAGCAGGCCGGTGAGCGAATCCAGGTTCTCGGTGGCGTTGCGCGCCAGCAGCCGCGCGAAGCGGCCGAGGCGGCGCACGGTGAACTCGTCAAAGCTGGGTTCATCCGGGCGGTTGAAAATGATGATGGCGCCGGCCGGGCCACCGCGCGCCAGCAGCGGCAACGCGACCAGCTTGCAGGCGATCTGGCCGCCGCTCACGTGCTTGAGTTTGTTGGTCGCGATGGGTTTGCGGGTATCGATGACCCGCCGGGCGAGTTCTGCACCGACAATGCCAAGCTGCTCGCGCGCGAACGCGAGATCCTGTTCCGAGCGGCCCCACACGGCACGAGTCTCCTCGCGCGGAAACACCGCCGTGGCGGCCGTGCAGCCGAGGCGCAGGCAAACCGCCCGCAATACGCTTTCCGTGCTCCGCTCGGGCTCGCCGCCCGACTGGAGCGCTCTTGTTTCAACCGATTTCACCGGCTCTCTCTCCGCTGACTTGTTCTTCTTGCCGCCTGTCTACCGTCGCGAAGACTAGTGGAGCCGCTCGAGGCGCAAGCGCATTCAATTCGCATCTTTCTCGCGAATCGGGCGGCCGGATGGCTTGCCCGGGGATTATGAGAAGCGCTTACAGGCGTTATGTCACCCGAGCGCCGGGCCCGGGCACGCGTCGCCGTGGCCTTGGCTCAACCTTTTTCAATTCCGCGGAACCGGCCCGTGGCCGAGTACTCGACCTGCGCGGGAATGTTTCCGACGAGGACGCTGCGCCGGCGAGTGACCGCCGCCTCCAGCAATTCGCGCACCGGCATGGCCTTGCCGAAGGAATAACCCTGCCCCGTACGGCAGCCGAGCTCGAGCAGCGTGTCGCGTTGGGCGTCGTCCTCGATGCCTTCGGCCACGGTGTCCAGCCCCAGCGCCTCGGCCAGCGAGAGGATGGCGCGCGCCAGCGCCACGGCATCGACTCCTTCGGTCTCGGCGCCGGCCGCGAGGCGCTCGACGAAGCTGCGATCTATCTTGAGGATGTCGATGGGAAAGCGATGTAGATAGGCCAGCGACGAGTAGCCCGTGCCGAAGTCGTCGAGCGCCAGGCGGACGCCGATCATCTTGAGTTCCGAGAAGGTCCGCTCGAGCTGCCGGGAGTTCTCCAGCAGCAGGCTTTCGGTCACTTCGAGGATCAGGCAATCGGGCCGCAGGCGATGCCCGGCCAACGCGGCGCGCACATCCGCGACCACATTGCCATGGTTGAGATAGCGGCTGGAAACGTTCACGGCGACACGCAACCCTTCGCCGCGCGTGATCTCGCGCTGCAGACACATCGCGTCCGCGCAGGCGCGATTCAGTATCCACTGGGTCATGGGCACGATCTGCCCGGTTTCCTCCGCCAGCGGGATGAAATCACCCGGCATCACCAGGCCGCGCGTGGGGTGTCGCCAGCGCATCAGCGCCTCGACTCCCACGAGATGACGCGAAGAGAGGTCGACGATGGGCTGGTAGTGGGCCTCGAGTTGCCCGGAGTCGATGGCCGTTGCCAGTTCGTTCTCGATGCGCATACGCCGGCGCGCGGCGCGCAACATTTCGGGCTGGAACATCTCCGCATGTCCCTTGCCGCGCGACTTGGCCGAATACATGGCCGCGTCGGCGTTCCGCATCAGCCGCTCAACCGTGCTGACGCGATCGGACATGGCGACACCGATGCTCACACCGGCGCGCAGCGGCCGGCCATCGATCTCGAAAGGCTGCCGGCAGGCATCGAGGATCTGGCGCGCCACCGCCATCGCGGCCTCCTCGTTCGCCGCGTGATCGATGAGCACCGCGAATTCGTCGCCGCCCAGGCGCGCCACCGTGTCGCCGGCGCGCGTGCATTGCACGAGGCGGTGCGCGAAGCCGCGCAGCAGCTGGTCGCCGGCACCATGACCGAGGCTGTCGTTGACGGTCTTGAAATTGTCGAGATCGATGAACAGCACGGCGGGTGTCATTCCGTCGGCGATGTGTTTGAGCGCGTGATGCACGCGATCGGTGAACAGCGACCGGTTGGCCAGCAGGGTCAGCGAATCGTGGAACGCCAGCGTGTGCAGCTGGTCGTGCAGTCGCGTCGCGTCGGAGATGTCGCGGATGTTCAGCGTCAGGCCGCGGATGGATTCCACGTGCATGAGGTTGGCGATCACCATCTTGTAAGAGCGCTTTTCATCGTCCTGCTTCGGGATGGAGAACTTGGCCGTCTGCTCCGAATGCGCGATGGCGACTACCTTGTCGAAGACCGCGCGCACCTGCGGAGCCTCGGGCCCCAGCACGTCATCGAACTTCTGACCGGCGAGTTCTCCCGGCCGCACGCCGAGCAGCTGTTCCGACGAAGGACTGGCGTAGCGAATGGTGCCGTCACCATCGCAGATGGCGATCATGTCGCTGGAACGGCGCACCAGCTCCGTGAGGCGTTCGTCGAAGCGACGCGTGGCGACCTCGCGATGCAGGCTCACCACTTCACGCGTGGCCAGCGCCTGGCTGAACACCACCAGCGCCGTCGCCACGAGGATCACGCCGATCAGGACGGGCGAGTCGGCGTTCGCGAGATTCAGCGTCACGTTGAGCAGCGCCATCACGCCCACCATGAGCGCGACCACGGGCAGCGAACCGCGCAGGTCGCCCTGCATTCCGCGCGTGATCACATTGGCCTTCTCGTTGCGCTGGGCGTTGAGGCTCACCACGAGGCAGAAGTAGTAAGCCAGATAAATGAGGTCGATGGGCGCGCCCATCTCGTAGGCCTCATCGAGCTCCGCGCTCACCCACAGGAGATCGGCAAACAGCGAGGCCACCAGCGCGAGCAGCAGCCAGGTGATCGCGCGTTCGGCGCGCCAGTCAGTGACCTGCATGGCGAGCATTGCACCGGCGATGATGCAGATCGCGTTACCCAGTCCGTATCCGGTGGCAGCCCACTGGTCCGCGAGTTGCTGTGCGTTCATGTGCGCGACCGGTTCGAGCACGGTGAACCAGAGCAATGCGCCGAAGCCGATCACCAGGGTCGCGAAATCCACCAGGGACCGTGTGTTGTCCAGCCTTCCGCCCAACTCGAAGTAGAGAAGCATGAATGCCCAGGCTTCCAGCGGGTAGTAGAACAGCCAGACCACGTCGGGCCACGATCCGAAAGTCTCGCTGGTGGTGAGCGCGCCGATCGCCCAACCGGTGCTGGCCACCGCGTCCAGCACCAGCGCCGCGAACAGGAGCTGGAAGGCGAGACGGCGCCGCGGTCGAAGTGACTGGCTGGTCAGCAGTGGCCATGCGAGCAGCATCGACGTGAACATGATCGGGAACGATCCCCAGGCACTGATCCAGTTCGCCAGTGCCTCTCCGCCCCATCCCGCGAGCAGGGCAACGGAAATGGTGATGCCATAGCAGAGACAGCCCGCGATCAACGCGCGCGACCATCGATCCAGAAATGACCCCAGCGAAAGATTCATGTATTTCGAGGACCGGATACTCCGCGTGACGTAATGCACGGTGGCAAAAGGGTATCGGTGCTCTTCGGGTAACGGTCGCGAGCCGGAGTACTGAAGCGGGATTTCCCTGCGGAAGTCCCCAGTTGTGACGCAGTTGCGCGGCTTGCCAGCCCGGCAACGACTCGTCAGACTCGCGACGGCTTACGGAAGGCCTTGAGGGAAACCCTGCCAGTGACGTGCCTCATCGGAAGACTGCTGGTCTGCCTTGCCTTCACCGGGGCCGCACTGGCCGATGAAACGCGCGACGGCTCCTCGTCCCAATCTTCCGGGGCCCAGTCTTCCGGGACCCCCTCTTCGGGGACCATCATCTCTGGCAGCCTCGGCGCGACCAGCGATTTCGTGTATCGCGGCTTTTCTTTGACGCGCGGGAAACCTGCGGCGCAAGCCTCGCTCGACGTCGAATTCCCGCTCGGGTTTTACGTCGGCGGCTTCGCCGCCACCGCCGATCCGAATCCCGGCCCCAGCCCGCAAATGGAACTCGACTTCTGGGCGGGCCGGTACTGGCGCCTGGGCGACTACCTTTCTGCGGACCTGCGGCTGTCGCAGTACCTGTATCCCGACGATCCGCGGAGAGTGAACTACAACCGCAGTGAAGTCACGGCGACCATGGGGTATCGCAACCGTGTGTTCGTCGCCGCTATCTACTCGCCCAATACCCAGGCCCTGTCTTCCGCGCCCGGCTACCGGAACGATGGCGCCTGGGCCCTGGAAATTTCCGCCCGTCACCCCTTCAACGATCGCTATTCGCTGGCTGCGGGCGTGGGGCATTACGGCCTGGACGGCGTCTACAACGAAAGTTTCAGTTACTGGAACATCACGCTGGTGGGCAGTTTCAGGCCCATCGAGCTCCAGCTGGCCTGGCTGGGGGTGGACACGGACGCCACGGGCATCTTCATCGAAGACGCCGTGGGTGACCGCGTGGCATTCACCGCCCTGTGGCGTTTTTCGACCAGTCCCTGAACGGAACGCAGCAGGGAACCGAACCCGCGGGCTCCGGTACTCATGGGCATGAAGATGGTACAAACCCAAGCCCCACGGGCACTTGCCCCCTCCAACGACCAGTCCGAGCGCGAACTGCTGGAGCGCATCGCGAAGTCCAGGGACCAGGCCGCCTTCCGCACGTTGTACGGCAATTATCACCAGCGACTCAGCCGCCTGCTGACGCGCATGTCCGTGCGCCGCGAAGACATCGAGGAAGTGGTCAACGACACCTTCTGGGTGGTCTGGACCAAGGCCAGCGAATTCCGCGGCGCCTCGCAGCTGTCCACGTGGATCATCGGCATCGCCTACCGCCGCGCGCTGAACACCCTGCGCCGCGCCAAGCTGCGTCCCGTGGCGGACCACGAATTCGACGAGGATTCGGTGAGCGTCGAGTCGACCGATGACGACGAGAACAACCAGCAGTGGATTTCGCTGGGCCTCGAACGGCTGCCGGTGGAACAGCGCATGGCGCTGGAACTCACGTACACGTTGGGCCATTCCTGCGAGGAAGTGGCCGCCATCCTCGACTGCCCCGTGAACACGGTGAAGACCCGGCTGTTCCGCGCACGCGAAACCCTCAAACAAGTGCTGCCCGCCCTCGCGGGCATGCAGGATCCTTCCGGAGACCGCTCATGACCTCGCGCATTCCCGACACGCACGCCGAAGCCTGGGACCTGTTGCCCTGGCTCGCCAATGGCCGTATCGCGGCGGCCGACCGTGAATGGGTCGAAGCGCACGTTCAGGCCTGCGCCGAGTGCCGCGCCGAGTTGTCCGCGCAGCGCATGTTGTCCGGCAATCTGAGCAGAGCGGGCGCCGAACCTGACCAGGCGAACGCCACTGAAGAGCAGCGTTCCTTCGACAAGCTCTGGGCGCGCATCGAGGCGGCCGAGTCCGCCACGCCGGGGAAGCGGTCCGTCGAAGCGGCGCCGCGCCGTGCCTCGCGCCCCGTGCGCTGGCTGGCGGCGGCGGTGGTCGTGCAGGGCATCGGCCTGGCGCTGTTCGGCATCAACGCGCTGCGCACGCCGGATGCTGGCAAGCCAGGCTTCGTCACGGTGACCAGCGAGACGCCGAAACACGCCGCACGCCCGGACGCGCCGTTGGTCAGCCTGGTATTCGCGCCCGACGCTTCCATCGACAGCGTCAATACCTTGCTTACCCACCAGGGATTGAGCATCGTTTCCGGGCCCGGCCTTTCCGGCAATTTCACGGCGGCACTCTCGGCCGACGCGGTCGCGTCCGGGGCTTCCGCCGAATCGGTGGCCGCCGCGGTTTCCAAGGATCCGAATGTCACGTTCGCGCAGCCCATCGCTCGTTGAGACATTGTTCGCCTGCCTGCTGGCGGGCGCGAGCTTCGTCTCGGCCGCGGCGCCGCCCGTGCTCACGCCGGCGGAAGTGCGCTCCGCGCCCGCGCAATTCATCGTGGTGGCTGTCAATAACCCGGTCACGGCGCGACCCGGCGCCGTGGGTGGCACCGCGCATGGCTACGGCACCACGTCCAGCTACCGCGTGGGCGCCCCCGCGGCAGCGGTCATCGGTGATCTCGCGCGGCAATATGCGCTGACGCGCGTGTCCGAGTGGCCCATCGAGCAGTTGGCCATGCATTGCGTGTTGTTCCGCATAGCGCCGGGCACGACGCGCGAAGCCGTCATCGACAAGCTGCGTGGCGACCGGCGCGTGCGCATCGTGCAGCCGCTGAATGAATTCGAGTCGAGTACCGAGACCAAAACCGGCTATGACGATCCGTACGCCAGGCTGCAGGCGAACGTGCTCGCGCTGGACGTGGCCGAAGCGCATGTGATGAGCCGCGGCGCCGGAGTGCGCGTCGCGGTCATCGACACCGGCGTGGACACGCGCCATCCCGACCTCGCCGGCCGCACCCAGCTCACGCGCAACTATGTCGATGATGATGACGCGGCGTTCCACGCCGACCGCCACGGCACACAGGTAGCCGGACTCATCGCCGCCGCCGCCAACAACGGCATCGGCATCGTGGGCGTGGCGCCCGATGTGAAACTGTTCGCCTACAAGGCCTGCTGGCACCCGGCGCCCGGCGCCGCCGGGCGCTGCAACTCGTTCACCATCGCGCAGGCGCTGGCCGACGCCCTGACCGCGCGAGCGCAAGTCATCAATCTCAGCCTGGTAGGGCCCAGCGATCCGCTGCTGGAAGCGCTGGTCGACAAGGCCGCGGGCGCCGGCGTCATCGTCGTCGGCGCGGCGTCTTCCGATCCGCGCCACGCCTTCCCCGGCAAACTACCGGGTGTCTTGCCGGTGGCCGAATCGGAATCGACGGCCGAGGATGCCGCGTTCCGCGCGCCGGCGCGCGACATCGTCACGCTGGTGCCCGATGGGCACTACGATTTCGCGTCCGGCAGTTCGCTGGCCACCGCGCAGGTCACCGGCGTGGTGGCGCTGCTGCTGGCGAAGAACGGCAAGCTGGGCGCGTCGCGCCTGCGCGCTCTGCTCAGGCAGTCAACGATCCGGCACGACACCACGCGCGGCCCCTATCTATCGGTGAATGCCTGCACGGCGCTGGCGCAGCTGGTTCGGAGCGCCCGCTGCAGCATCTGAGCCACCCGTCGGTGGCTAGGGGTTGTTCGCCGGCCGCCTGAAGATGTAGATGGCGTCGATGCGCTCATGCGACGCAATGGTCGAAGACACGTTCATGAACAGCCGCTGATTGAACGTGTTCGAAGGCAGGGTATTGCTCCACTCGCGTACCGCGTCGGCCTGGTCACTGCTGCCGGACACGCGCACCTCGCAGATGGTCGCGCGGCACTCCACGTGCTCCATCTTGAACTGCCCGGTGCTGGTGGCATTAATCATGGAATTCTGCAGCTCAGCTTCCATCAAATAGGCCCAGCCGTCATCGCGCGCTTCGCGCTCGAGCTCGCGGTGGGCATCGCCCAGCTGGTTGGGCTGGTCTGTCGTGGATGCGCGCGCGATCTGCTTGTTGAACACATCGCCCGCGTCGATGGGAGTAACGACGCCCGAATCGATCGAACGCATGAACGGCGACTTCGCCCCGGCGGGCAGGTTTCCCGAGACCGGCGGCGCCTCAGCGGGAGCTGGCGACGGCGGCGGCTGCGGCGGCGCGCGCTGGCTCTGCATCGCCTGCGTGGCGGCACCGGGCGACGGCGCCGCAGGCAACTCCGCAACGGCGCGAGGAGCGTCCTCGATGTCGCCACTCGCCGGGACGGGTTGCGCGGCCTGAGGAACATCGTCCGGCTCGCCCCCGCCCCGCCCGAGAATGAACCCGACGACGAGGCCGGCGGTGACGCACCACGCCCAGACCCAGGGGTTCTTCACCTTCAGCCCACCTCGCAGGTGGTTTTCGCCAGCCAGCCCACCACCGCGGACAAGGCTTCTCCGTCGGTCGCGCCCTGGTCGCGCGCGGCCTGGTACACGTCCATCTGCTGATGCGCGCTCGTGCCGCGCTTGAGCAGCGTGCGCGCATGTTCAGTTTCCGCCAGGCACCCCAATGCCTCCGCGTCCTCGCGGATCAGCGCCAGCAATTCCTCGAGCAGCTCGGGAAAAGGGACGAGTTCGCCGCGTGCGAGATCCAGCAGGCTGGCATCGGTGCCGAAGCGCATGGCGCGCCAGCGGTTCTCGGCGATGAGCATGTGCGCGTATGGACGCCACATCTTGTTCTCGCGGCGCAGCCTGTACAGCATGCGCACCAGTGAAAGATTGAGCGCCGCCAGGCATACGGCGTCGTCGAGATGCGTGCAGCAGTCAAACACACGGGTCTCGAGCGTGGGATAACGCGAGCTCGGGCGGATGTCCCACCAGATCTTGGTGGTGTCCTCGATCAGACCGTTGCGCACCAACTGGTCGAGCTGGCGCCTGAACTCGCCGTAGCTCTCGAAGGGTTCGGGCAAGCCCGTGCGCGGCAGCGACGACAGCAGCATCAACCGGAACGACTGCATGCCCATGTCATCTCCTTCCCAGAATGGCGATGAACAACTCATGGCCAGAAGATGCGGCACGAAGTACTTGAGCTGGTTCATCACCGCGATGCGCAACTCGTCGTCATCGAGACCGACGTGCACGTGCATGCCGCAGATGATCATGCGCCTCGCGCCGCCCTGCACTTCGCGGGCGATATCGGCATAACGCTCGTGATCGGTATGCGGCGGCCGCTTCACCGGTCGGGCGAATGGATGTGTCGACGCCGCGATGGGCGCGATACCGTACTCGGCGGCGATGTTGCAGACCATGCGTCGCAGGGTGGCCAGCTCGCGGCGCATGCCCGCCACCGAGGCGCACACCGAGGTTTTAACCTCGAGCTGCGACCGCAGGAATTCGGGGCTGACGCGCCCGTCCGTCTCAGCTATGCAGCGCTGGAGCAGTTCCGCAGGGGGATCGGCAATGAGATCGCGCGTGGCGAGATCCACGAGCAGATATTCTTCTTCCAAGCCCAGCGAGAACGCTGGTTCAACGTTCGCCCCCATGAGGCGATCGAACTTACACGAGTTCGATGATCCGCGTCAGCTCCCGCAGCCGAAAACTTCATCGATGGCGCAGGGCTCGGCCAGGTGGAATCCCTGGATGTAGTCGACGCCAATCTGTTTGAGCACGGCCAGCACCTCGGCGCTTTCGACCTTTTCGGCGATCGTGGCGATGCGCATGGCCGACCCGATCTTGGCGATGGCTTCGACCATGCTGCGATCGACCAGGTCGTGAGCCACGTGCGTCGCGAACTGGCCGTCTATCTTGAGGAAATCCACCGGCAGCGTCTTGAGATACACGAAGGACGACACGCCGCTGCCAAAGTCGTCGAGCGCGAAACGGCAGCCCCGCGCCTTGAGTTCGCGCATGAAATACGTGGCTTTCGACAGGCTGGCGACGGCCGCCGTCTCGGTGATCTCGAAGCACAGGGCGCGCGCCACTCGCTCATCACCCACGCGCGACAGCACGAACTCGAGGAAATCCTCGTCGTTGATCGAGGTGCCCGACAGGTTCACGGCCACCAGCGGCAGTTGCCTGCCCTGCGCCATGCATCGGTTCAGCCTTTCGATGGCGCTGTTCAGCACCCAGCGGTCCACCATGACCATGACGTTGTAGCGCTCGGCCGCGGGGATGAATTCGCTGGGCGGCACCAGTGTGCCGTCCTCATCGCGCAGTCTGACCATGAGTTCGAAGAACGGCTGGTCACTCTCGGACGACGACGCGTGCCCGCTCCTTCTCGGCGTTATGGGAATGATCCGCTGCGCATACAGCTCCAGGCGGCCGTCCTCGACCGCACGGGCGATTCGCCCCACCCACTGCATTTCGCGATGCCGGTTGGTGCCGTGGTCGCGTTCGTACACCTGCACGCGATTGCGGCCGCCATCCTTCGCCGCGTAGCAGGCGATGTCGGCGGCAGACAGCACCGAGGCGGCGCTGGTGGTGTCACGGGCGATGCGAACCACGCCGATGCTGGCACCCACGGACAATGAGTTGGCGCCCCAGAGAAAACGGTAGCCATGGATGGCCTGGCGGATGCTGTCGGCAACACGCTCGGCCTGTTCCAGCGAACAACGTTCGAGCAGCAGGCCGAACTCGTCGCCGCCCAGGCGCGCGATGGTGTCCGAGGCACGCACGCGGGTCTGCAGCAGGCTGGTGATGTCGCGCAGCAGCCGGTCGCCCGCGCTGTGGCCGCAGGTATCGTTGACCACCTTGAACTGGTCGAGATCCACGTACAGCAGCACGTATTCACCTTCGCCACGCTGCGCGGCGGTCACCGCGGCTTCCAGGCGCGCATCGAACTCGCGTCGGTTGATCAGCCCGGTGAGCGCATCGTGACTGGCCTGGTAGGAAAGCGCGCGCTTGAGGCGCCGCTCCTTGGTGACGTCGTCGAACACGATCACCGAGCCGATGGCCGTGCCGTCATGATTGCGGATGGGCGACGCGGTGTCCTGGATGGCGAGTTCCTCGCCGCGGCGATTGACCAGCACGTTGCGATCCGAAGGCACGGCCGTCTCACCCGCCTGGAGCACGCGATCCAGGGTGTACGCCACCGGCTTGCGCGTGGACTCGTCGATGAGCTGCAGCACTTCGCCGATGGGCAGGCCGCGGGCCTCTTCCAATGACCAGCCAGTGAGCCGCTCGGCCACCGGATTCAAATAGTCGATGCGCGCGCTGGCGTCGGTGGTGATCACGGCATCGCCGATGGATTGCAGCGTCACCTGCGCGCGATCCTTTTCGGCGAACATCGCCTGCTCGGCGCGCTTTCGTTCGGTGATGTCGGAAACGGTGCCTTCGTAACCGACGATGCGGCCGCTGCCATCGCGCACGCCACGGGAATTTTCCAGCGCCACCACTTGAGTGCCGTCGCGCCGGCGCAGCACCACTTCCATGGAACGCACCTCGCCGTCGGCGTCCACCTTGCGCACGAAATCGGCACGGTCGGTGGGGCTCCAGTACAACATCACCGAGCTTGGCAGTGCGTACATCTCTTCGGCCGAGCTGTACCCGAGCATGTCCACGAATGCGCTGTTGACCGACACCAGGCGGCCGTCGCGTGTGCTCTGGTACACACCCTCGATGACGCCCTCGAACAGGCCGCGGAATTTGGCTTCGCTGGTGCGCAGTGCTTCTTCGGCGAGATTGCGTTCAATGGCCAGCGCGGCCAGGCGCGCGGCATGCGAGTGCAATACCTGCTCGCGCGAATCCGGCAGACCGGGTTCCGGCCGGTAGATGGCCACCGAGCCCAGAAGTTTGCCGCTGGCGCCCTTGATGGGCACTGACCATACGGCGCGGAAGCCTGAATCCAGCACCACCTGCCGGCGATCGGCCCAATGCGCGTCATTGGCCACATCGGCCACGAACACGTCGCAGGCCGAATACACGGCGGCGGCGCAGGATCCGCGGCGCGGCTCGATGGGGGTCCGTTCGAGCACGGCCGCCAGCATCGGCGGCAGGTGCCGGGCGATGGTCAGCGCGAAACAGCTTCCATCCGGCGCGAGCACGGAGATGGTGCAGCGGCAGCGCGGATACACGGCCTGCACCAGCGCGGAGATCACGTCGAGCACCGCCGGCAGTCCCGCGTTGGATGCCAGCAGCGCGAAGAAGGCGCGTTCGTTCTCGATGATGATCTCGGCGCGTTTGCGCTCGGAGATGTCGGTGATGCTGGCGCGGACCACGGGCTTGCCCTTCCCGGGCATGCGCACCAGGCGCACCTCGCAGGGAATGTCGCGCCCGGTGGAGTCGCGATGCAACCACTCGAACACCTGCGACTCGCCGGCGGCGGCCAGCTTCAGGTATTCGCGCGGCGCGTAGGCCGGCTGGCCATCCGGCTGCAAATCGGCGCTGACCGCGTCGAGATCGACGGCCAGCAGTTGTTCGCGCGTCATCTTGAACAGGCGCATCGCCGGCTCGTTGGCCTCGACGAAGTGCTTGGTATCAGGATCGATGACGGTGATGGCCTCGGGCGCGTTGTCCACCAGGGAGCGATACCGCGCCTCGCTGTCGCGTAGCGCCTCCTGCGTGGCGTGCCGTTCGGAGATGTCGCGCAGGCAGATGACGAAAACCTCGCTGCGACCGTGGCGCGCTCGGCTGACGGCTATTTCGGCGGGAAACAGCGCTCCGTCGGAACGGCGCGCGGTGACCTCGGGGGTGACACGCATGCCGCGGAAGGTATCGCTGGAACTGGCCAGGCGGTCGAGGCCGGCGCCGATCGAGCCGTCGAGCGCGATGCCGGGCACCAGCACGTCTACGCGCAGTCCTAACAATTCGCCCGGTGGATAGGCGAACACGCGCTCGGTCATGGGGTTGGCGCGGTCGATGACGCCCTCGGCGTTGGCGGTGATCACCACATCCTTGATGTGATCGAGGATCACCTGCAGCTGCGCCGCACCCTGCTCGGCGATCTCCACGCCCAGCGAACGCGCTTCGTCCGACATCAGCTGCATGGAGCGCACCATGGCGCGCCGCTCGTCGTCGACGGTGTCGTAGTAGCGGCTGAGCATCTCGAGCAACTCGTGCGCGCTCACCCGCCCACCGGTGACGCGCGCGCGCAGCTCCCGCAGCTGGGTCTGCAACAGCGGATGCAGGCGACGCATGGTGAGGTCGGTGAGTCCGAGTCGCCCGGGCGTGAGGATTCCGCCCGAACCCGCGACTGGGGATTCAGGATTCTCTTCGCCGGGGTTACCTTCGGCAGGTTTTGACATAACCACGCAAATGCGAACCAAATTGCATGATATGTCCGGGGATCGTGCCGCCCCGTGAACCGGCTCGCCTTTTCATGAAGGAATCAGCGAGAAAGCCAGCGGGACTCAACCGGCTGGCGGGCCGTCGTCGGGGTTTGCCGCAGGCGCTGTCGCCGGTGGCTTGGGTGCCGCGGCGGGATGAACGATCACGGGAATGGAATAGATGCGGGTGACCGTGCCGTCATCGCCTTCTGTTTCCACGGCCGCCGTCACCAGGAATACCCCTTCCTGGATGGGCTGGAGGATGATCTTGTGAGGAAGCACGGTGTCCGCCTTCACGTTCGTCTTCGGCTCGAACTGTTTGCCTGTGGCCAGGGCAATGGCCTCGGGAGCTTCGAAAAGCGCGCGGACCGAAGTGAATTGGCGGTGAGGAACAATGGCTATGGCCACCGGAAGCGGCTTGCCCACCGATGGCACGTCCTCGAGCGCGAAATGCAGGCCGATTATCGAGGCGCTCTTGCCCGCCGATACGGCCGCGACCATGTTGCCGGGCAGCTGGGCTTCCTTGGTCGCCGGCGCGGTGGGAGCGGCGCCCTGAGTGGTCTTCTTAGGCTCGGGAGCGTCGTCGCAGGCGGCCGCGAAGGCGCAAGCCAACAAGGCGACCCCCACGGCACGTGCACTCACAGACATCGAACGACCTCCGGGGTCAATACTAACAGTGATCCCAACCCGAACTACTTCCGTGTCTGCGACACGTTCGGCACTTCACCGCGACAAAATGGGCGGATCGTCCATCGCGGCCAATTGTTCGAACAGATCCGAGATGTGCCGTTCCCAGAACCGGGCGTCGCCGAACCAGGGGAAGGCGCGCGGAAATGCCGGGTCGCGCCACCGGTTCGCGATCCAGGCCGCGTGATGCAGTATGCGCAGGCTGCGCAGCGCCTCCACCAGCGTGAGTTCGGCGTAATCGAACTCGGCAAACATCTCGTAGCCTTCCATGAGCGCCGCCCAGGAGGATTGCTGGCTGGCGGCGTCCCCGGCCAGGAACATCCACAGATCCTGAATTCGCGGGCCCGACATGCAGTCGTCGAGGTCCACGAACAAGGGGCCGTTCTCGCGCCAGAGAATGTTGCCGATGTGGCAATCACCGTGAATTCGCAGCTGCGGCAACGGGCCGAAGTTGTCGAAGCATTGTCGGACTCGTCCGATGACCTGTTCGCTGACGCGCGCATATTGCTCGCTGAGCGCATCAGGTACAAAACCTGCGGCCATCACCTGCGAGCGCGATTGCTCCCCGAGCCGCGCGAGCGACAGCACCGGCCGGTGCGCGAAGCGTGCGCGAGCCCCCACCGCGTGCATGCGCGCCAGCGTGCGGCCTAGCAAGGACAGCGTGGCCGGATCGTCCAGCTCGGGCGCTCGGCCGGCGAGATACGGGAAGGCGGCGAAACGCAATTTGGCGTCGACAAACAAACTACGGCCGTCGCGCACCAGCGGCGCCGCCACCGGCAGCTCGGCTGCCGCCAGTTCGAAGGTGAACGCATGCTCCTCGGCGATGGCAGCGTCGCTCCAGCGCGCGGGTCGATAGAATTTGAGCACCCACAGGCCGCCCTGTTCGTCGCCCAATTGATAGACACGATTTTCATAACTGTTCAGCGCAAACAGCCTTCCCGAGGGCTCGATGCCAATGCTCTCGGCGGCCGCGAAAACCGCGTCTGGGTCGAGTGCGTCGAACGGCGCCGGTGCAGAATGCGTCACAGCCACCGCAGCACATTAATGTAAAATCCCTCAATCAACAAAAGGGCAGGCATGACTAATTCAACGGTACTGGTCACCGGCGGCGCCGGATACATCGGGAGCCACACTGTATTGCAGCTGGTCGCGCGCGGTGAGCGCGTAGTCGTTCTGGACAATCTCTCGACGGGCTTCCGTCGCGCTGTAGGTAGTGTGCCGCTGGTCGTGGGCAATGTCGGAGATCGCGCGCTGGTCGACAAGGTGCTGGCGGACCACAAGGTGGACACCATCATCCATTTCGCGGCCGCGGTCATCGTGCCCGAGTCCGTGACGGATCCGCTCAAGTACTACGGCAACAATACCTGCGCCACCCGCGCGCTGCTCGAAGCCGCCTCGAATGCCGGCGTCAAACACGTGGTGTTCTCGTCCACCGCGGCGGTCTACGGAATTCCGGCGGATGGTGTCGCGTCCGAAGAGACGCCGAAATCACCCATCAATCCCTATGGCACCTCCAAGCTCATGTCGGAGTGGATGCTGCGCGACCTGAGCGCGGCGACTCCGCTGCGCCACGTGGTGCTGCGCTACTTCAACGTGGCCGGTTCCGATCCGGAAGGCCGCATCGGCCAGTCGACCGCGAAGGCCACCCTGCTCATCAAGGTGGCGGCGGAACACGCGGTCGGCAAACGGCCGCACATTTCGGTTTTCGGCACCGACTTCCCGACGCCGGATGGCACGGGCGTGCGCGACTACATTCATGTCGCGGATCTCGCCACCGCGCATCTCAACGCGCTCGATTACCTGCGGTCGGGCGGCCCTTCGCTGACCGCCAATGTCGGTTATGGCCAGGGCTACAGCGTGCGCGAGGTGATCGACAGCGTCGAAAAACTCGCCGGGCTCAAACTCACCGTGCGCGAGGAACCGCGACGCGCCGGCGACCCACCCAGCCTGATCGCCAAGGCTGACCGCGTCCGCGACGTCCTCAAGTGGACACCGAGATACAACCAGCTGGACACCATCGTGCGCACCTCGCTGGACTGGGAGAAGCGCTTGAAGGCGGAACCCTGGCAGCCGGGTAGCTAGGCCGAGGGCATCGTGATGCGCTGGCCGCGACCGAAATCACTGACCGGGCTCATGCTGCTGGGCCTGGCGCTGATCGCCGGTCCGTTGCTGGTCGCGGTCGTGGACGCGGCCATCCAGATCAACCGTCTTTCGCAGACCAGCCAGGACCTGGTGCGCGAAGGTGTGCAAAGCGCGCGCCTGTCGCGCAGCCTCATCGCCGACATCGCGTCGCTGCGCCGCACGGCCAGCCTCTACCAGGTGCTGAGAAACGCGACGGTGCTGGACGGCTACCGGGAGACCGACCAGCGCCTGGCGACCATCCGTTCGCAGATGACGCAGATGCTGAACGATCAGCCCACGCGCAAGCTGCTGGACGATTTCGCGAAGATGCACGACGACATCTCGCGGACCGTGGAGACCACGCCGCCGGCAAGCGCCGAGTTCCCCGGCATCCTCACCAACGTCCTCACGCAGATCGACCGGCTCAACGACCTGGCCAACGCCATCAGCGTGTCGGGCAACACCCAGATCGACGCCCGGCTCGCCGAACTGGATCAGCAGACCGCCAGCACGCAGCGGCGGCTGTTCTGGCAATCCGCCCTGCTGGCGCCTCTCACCCTGATCGCCATCCTGGCCCTGACGCTGTCCATCGGCCGTCCGCTGCGGGCCATCGACCGCGCGATCAGCGAACTGGGGCGCGGCACGTTTTCGCGCCCCATCGAGGTCTCCGGCCCGCGCGACCTGGAGCGCCTCGGCGCGCAGCTCGAATGGCTGCGCCTGCGCCTGCTGGACCTTGCCCAGGAGCGCAACCGCTTCCTGCGCCACATGTCTCATGAATTGAAGACGCCGCTGGCCAATATCCGCGAGGGCGCGGAACTGCTCATGGATGGCGCGGTCGGACCCCTCGACAATTCCCAACGGGAGGTGGTCGCCATCCTGCGAGACAATGGCATCAAGCTGCACCGGCTGATCGAGAATCTGCTGTCGTTCAGCGCCTGGCAGAAGGAGAGCGTCGGCCTCGACCTGTCCGAGTTCCGCATCCGCCCCCTCGTCAAACAGGTTCTCGAAGCACAGCAACTCACGGTAGTCTCGCAGCGCGTCCGGCTCGAGGTGAAGGTGGACGACTTGATGCTGCGGGCCGATCGCGGCAAGGTTCGCCTCATCATCGAAAATCTGCTCTCCAATGCCATCAAATATTCACCCAAGGGCGGCACGGTCTATCTACATGCCGCCAAACAGGACACCCAGCTCGTGATCGACGTCGCCGACATGGGGTCCGGCATTCCCGCCGAGGAGCGCGCGCGGGTATTCGAGGCTTTCTACACCGGCCGGCCGCCGGCGGGCGTGCAGGTCAAGGGCACAGGAATCGGCCTGTCAGTGGTGCTGGAGTTCGTGAATGCCCATGGCGGCACCATCGAGATCGTCGATGGCGAGTATCCCGGCGCGCATTTCCGGATTCGTATGCCGGTGTTGCTGGTGACCAAACCCCTGGGCCAGGGGCAAGGGCAGGCGCATGCGGCGTAACCCCCTGCTTTCGAATGTGGTGGTCGCGGGCATGGTTGCCACGCTGCTGGCCAGCTGCGGCACTACGCTGCCGATCAAGCGCAGCCGGGATTCGCAGGCCCTGCCCTCCATCGATCGGGACGCCACCGAGTCGACGTTGATCGCCAATTACCTGGACACCTGCCTGAAGGTGGCCCGCGGCACGCCCGCAGAACAGGCCGAGGTGCTGACCACCGTCAGCAACGACTACCACGCGGCTCCCGCGCCTAGCAAAGTGCTGCGGTACGCGATGGTGCTGTCCACACCCGGCCACGCCGGCACCGATCCTGTCGTTGCGCAGCGACTTTTGCGTGAAGTGCTCGCCAGCCCTGAGACTCTGCTTCCTGCGGAACGCGCTCTCGCGTTCCTGCAGCTGCAGCAGGTCGAACGCCAGCAATCACTCCAGGCTGATGTACGGCGCCTGCAGACAGGCGCCGAGCGCAATACCAACGAACGGATTGCGCAACTGACCCGGCGCCTGACTACCGAGAGCGATGAAAATACCCGTCTCAGGCGGGCACTCGCGGATGCGCAGGCCAAGCTCGACGCCATCGCCAACATCGAAGGCTCGGCAAACAAGCGCACTCCCCAGAGCCAGCCAGAGGGACGGAAACCGTAGAGGTTTCTGATGTTAGCCGCCATGCAACTCGCCACTCCGCACACCCCGAAGCGTAAAGCCCGCATCCTGGTCGTCGACGATGATCCGGGCCTGCTGCGCCTGCTGACCATCCGCCTTCGGGCGGAGAATTACGAAGTGGAAGCCGTGGAGAGCGCCGCCCTCGCGCTGGCCGCCACCAGCCGTTTCCGGCCCGAGCTGGTCATCACCGACCTGCGAATGGACCAGATGGACGGCATCGGCCTGCTCAAAGAGCTTCAGTCCCGTTATCCGGGGCTCAAGGTCATCATCCTGACCGCCCATGGAACCATCCCCGACGCCGTGCATGCCACGCAGCTCGGCGCCTTCGGGTTCCTGACCAAGCCCGTCGACAAGCAGGAACTGCTGGACCAGGTGCAGAAGGCCCTGCGCATCTCCGGCTTCATGGATTCGGACGAGGACTGGCGCGCCGAAATCATCACGCGATCCTCGCTGGTCGAAGAAAAGCTTTCCCAGGCCCACATGGTGGCTGGCACCGACGCGCGCGTGCTGATCACGGGCGAGAGCGGCACGGGCAAGGAACTGCTGGCCAAGGCTATCCACAACGCCAGCCCCAGGCGCACCAAGCCCTTCGTGGCCATCAACTGCTCCGCCATGGCCGAGAACCTGCTCGAGAGCGAGCTGTTCGGCCACATCAAGGGTTCGTTCACGGGCGCCGTGCGCGATCACGCCGGTCTGTTCCAGGCCGCCGACGGCGGCACCCTGCTGCTCGACGAGATCGGCGACATGCCGATGCGTCTGCAGGTGAAGCTGCTGCGTGTCCTGCAGGAGAACAACATCCGCCCCATCGGCGCCACGGACGCGATCCCGGTGAACGTGCGCGTGATTTCGGCTACGCATCGCGATCTGCAGCAGCTCATGATGAGTGGGCAGTTCCGCGAAGACCTGTACTACCGGCTCAATGTCGTGCACATCGAGATGCCGCCGCTGAATCGCCGGCGCGAGGACATCCCGCTGCTGGTCAGCCACTTCCTGGCCCAGATCAGCAATGAGAGCGGCGTGCGCAAGATCTACGCGCCCGAGGCCGTGGAACTGCTGGCGACGGCCGACTGGCCGGGCAACATCCGCCAGTTGGCGAACGTGGTGCGGCAGAACGTCGCGCTTTCCCAGACGCCCATCATTCCGGTGGAACTGGTGCAGCAGTCCTTGGGCGGCACGCAGAGCAAGCTGCCGTCCTTCGACGAGGCGCGCGACGAGTTCACCCGCTCGTATTTATCGCAGATCCTGCAGATCACGGGTGGCAACGTGTCCCAGGCCGCGCGCCTGGCCAAGCGCAACCGCACGGATTTCTACAAGCTGCTGTCGAGACACCAGCTGACGCCGGAAGACTTCAAGGGTCGCTAAAAGAAAAGGCCTCGCATTGCGAGGCCTTCTCCTATCGTCTCTTCTTGTTTTTGTCGTCGATCAGGCAGTCTTGCGGCGGCGGGCCACGACCCAGGCGCCCAACAGACCAAGACCAAACAATCCCAGGCTGGCCGGTTCCGGCACGGCCTTCGGCGTGAACACCGCCTTGATCAGCATGTCGTCATGATTGTCGTCCGGGCCAGCGCCCGAATCGTCCCAGAACAGCCAGGCGGTGTTGCCCGCAACGCTGTACGCGATGGACTGGTTGGAGTTCCAACCCAGCAGATCATTGGCCTCGTTGGTCACGCAGCCCTGCAGTGTGATGGGGCCGCTGAAGGCGCAAAACGCGAAGTCGAGAACCCCGCTGCCCACGTCGAACGCACCGATCTTGATCGGGTTGTTGAAGTAGTTCTGCGTGGTCGGCGTGAAGCCAGTCGCGAAGGCGGTGTTGCCGGTCAGGAAGATGTTCTGGTAGCCCGCTTCCTTGCCGTAGTACCAATAGGTGACCGAACCGGCGCTATCGACGCCCAGCGAAGTGCCAAGCGTGTATTGGTTGACGCCCAGGCCGACGAGCACACCCTTGAATTCATTGTTGCCGACGATGTTGATCGTCGACGCGCCAGGCCCTGCCGTATTGGTGGAGACGAAGCCGGCATGCGCGGCGGGGATGAGTCCCAGAACGGCCGTGACGGCGGCAATGGCGTTGACTTTGAGCTGTCGCATTGATTTATCCATGTTTCGAGTGACTCGCTTGCTTTCCATTGATGCACTCCACGTGCCACTGGGAAGGCTGCCTTTCGATTCAAACACTTGGCTGCACCGTGTCTTGGAAATGAAATGCCGTTGTCAAGTAGTTCGACATGTCCGCGGCGTTCAAATTGACAATAATCCTTGCGCCCGCAACACGTTACGCATGGTCGTGAACTGGAATTCGTCCAGCAACCGACGCAGCCGACCCTCGCATTTCGACAGGTTCGTGTAGTGGCGGAATCTCGAGACGAGGCCGGCATCCACGCGCGGCTGATCGGCATCGATCTCCCAGGGGTGTAGATAGAACGTGAACGGCTGGCCTTCACGATTGATCTGGCGCAGCCCGTGGCGAGTGAACCAGTAAGGCAGCAGACGGAAATACCCGCCTCCGGAGACCGGGACCCGGACCGGCCCGAACGAGGCTGTCGACATCGGGAATTCGACGATGCGGCTGCCGGAGGGAGCCAGAACGTAGCCGGGCTCGCGCGCGGCGTCAGGCATGCCATAGCGATCATGGCGCACCGGGAAGATCGATGAATCGTACTCGAATCCGAGCTCGATGAGCGTGTCCAGCGCCCAGCGCGAGCGCGGCGTGATCGAAAAACTGGCGGCCCTGTAACCCGTCACCGACTGGCCGGAAAGATCTTCCAGCAATGACTTGGAACGCAGCGTTTCCTCCGCGAACACCGAAGGCGTCTGGCGATACACGAGTTCGTGGGAATACCCATGGCAGGCAATTTCGTGGCCCAGCGACGCGATGCGCTTGACCAGTTGCGGAACATGGTTCGCCACCCAGCCCAGCACGAAAAACGTGCCCTTGATGCGCCGCTCTTCGAGCATGGCAAGAATTCTTTCGGTGCTCGCCGAGACGCGAGAGTCGCGATCGCCCCAGGTGTCCCGGGGGATGGCCGAGGCCAGCGCCGAGACGTGGTAGTAGTCCTCGACGTCGATGGTGAATGCGTTGGAAACGACGGACTTCTGGTCCGCGTGAACAGCGGTCGCCTTCATTGGCGAAGCATCGCCGGGCCGGCTCATTGGGTTGCGTAAGGCCGGGAGCGGGATTCTCGATTCCATATCGTGGGGTCTTTCAGCATTGGGGGGACATACCTCCTGAGCATCGTTCGTACCAACTTTGATTATCTTTGGCATATCAGAAGGTTACACCACATGCCTGCTTATCTGGTCCAAGACTTGTAAAGCCCCCCGACACTGAGCTCACGACAGGATGCAGCCACCGGACCTGGCTCCCGCCGCGGCCAGATTTTGTTGAGTATGCTGCGTCGCCCGAATTGCGGGATTGATGCGTGTCGACATGTATCCGCTGGAGTGGATTGAAAGATTGAAACTGGGCCGGGGCGGTATCCGCCCCTCGACGCCGCTCAAGGTTTCTCCGGTGGTCATAGGCCTGGGTTTCACCAGCCTGCTCACCGACGTCTCGTCCGAGATGGTCAACAGTTTGCTGCCCGTCTACGTGGTGCTGCACCTGCATTTGAGCCCCCTGCAGTTCGGCATCGTCGATGGCCTGTACAACGGTTTTGCGATCGCCCTCTTCAGCTTGTTCGCAGGTTTTCTTGCCGATCGGACTTCCCGGCAGAAAGAGGTCGCCCTGTGCGGGTATGGCGTGTCGGCGGCCTGCAAACTACTCCTGCTCTGGGTGGGCACCACATACGGGTGGCTCCTGCTGGTGATCGGGCTCGACCGTCTCGGCAAGGGCATTCGCGCCGCGCCGCGCGACGCGCTGATCTCGCTGAACACCGCTCCGGAACACTACGCCAGCGCATATTCGATCCACAGGGCAATGGATGCCTGCGGATCGCTGCTGGGCCCCATCATCGCCTTCCTGCTGCTGGCCGCGCTGCCCGGCGCATTCGACGCCGTCTGGATAACCAGCTTCGCGTTCGCGGTGCTTGGCGTCGCGGCGCTGTGGCTGTTCGTGCCGCGCACGACTCGCGCGGAGCCGACGCCCGTCCCATCGCCAGTTCCGCGTGGGCTGTTGAGCTCCCGCCGTTTTCTGGCGATCGCCGCGGTCGGTGCGCTGCTCGCGCTGACCACCATCAGCGATGGCTTCATCTACCTGATGCTCCAGGAGAAGAGCGGAACTGCCGCCAGCTACTTCCCGCTGTTCTACGTAATGACCGCCGCGGGTTACATGATCTTCTCCGTGCCCGCCGGCCGCCTCGCCGATCGCAGCAGCCGGTCCGCGGTTTTCATCTGCGGCTACGGGGTGCTTGTCCTGTTGTATGCGCTGCTGTTCTTCTCCGGAAATATCAGCGTCGGAACCGCGGTGGCTTGCCTGGCGATGCTGGGCCTCTACTACGCGGCCACCGAAGGAATCCTGATGGCGCTGGCCAGCGCCGTGATCCCGGCCGCACGACGGACCGGCGGCATCGCGTTGATCGCCACCGGCATAGGTCTCGGCAAACTGAGTTCCTCCGTCATTTTCGGCGCGTTGTGGCAGGGCGTTGGCCTGAAGTACTCCGTATTGATTTTCGGCGCCGCGATGGGAATCGCGGTCGTCATCGCCGTGACATTGCTGCGAGCCACTGACAATGAAAGCTAGACCCGTGGCAATCTTCACCGCGTTGACCGCGTGCATTGCCGTGTTGCTGGCGGTGTACCTGCTGCACGTCAAACGGCGCACCGAGGCAATCCAGAACACACCGGCGCCGACCAGCGATTTGCCGGCCGCGCCTGCACACGTCGAATCGCCATCGGTCCATCGTCCCGACGCGAGCGGCGCACCCGCGGAACCGCCACCCGTCGCCGCGGCGGATCCCGCGCCCCCCGCTGTCACGGACGAACAACGATCACCGCAGCAGGCCAATCTGCTTTTCTTCCGGCACATGGGCGTGGACCAGCACTACGGAAAAGTCGCCTGGACGGATTCCGGGCAGCCCCAGGTGGTGAACTACGTGGACGCCATGGCCTGCGAAGTCGTTTACGTCTCCGGCGGCCACGGCATCTGCCTCAGCGCCGACCGGGGTGTATTCACCACTTATGCGGCCTCGCTGTTCGATGCGCGCACTTTCGCCGTGTCGGCGACCATGCCGCTCAAGGGGATTCCCAGCCGCGCTCGCGTCTCGATCGACGGCTCGGTGGCCGCCTTCACCGTGTTCGTCTCCGGGCATGGCTACACCACGCTCGACTTCTCGACCCAGACGCTGCTGCTGAACACCAGTACCGCCGCAGTGATCGCCGACCTCGAGTCCTTCACGGTCAGGCGGGACGGCAAAGTCATCGAGTCACCGGATTTCAATTTCTGGGGCGTCACCTTCACGCCCGATGCGAAGAAGTTCTACGCCACGCTGTCGACCAGCCAGAAGCACTTCCTGGTGCGCGGAGACATCGCCACGCGCTCAGCCGAAGTGATCCACGAGAATGTCGAGTGCCCTTCCCTGTCACCGGATGCCACACGCGTGGCGTACAAGAAGCGGCTCATGGTCGGCAACCGCATCCTCTGGCAGCTGCAGGTGCTGGACCTGGCGACAGGCCGTGAGACGGCGCTGTCCGAAAGACGCAGCATCGATGATCAGCTCGAGTGGCTGGACGATGCGCATGTGCTGTATTCGGTTCCGGCAGCCGAGGATGGGTCGAGCCCGAGCACCGATGTGTGGGTGGCGCCAGCCGATGCCAGGTCGGCACCGCGGATGTACCAGCGGAACGCCTATTCGCCCGCCAGCGCCCGGTGCAAGGACGCGGAGGCTTGCGCCGCCCCGTCCCGCCCCCGAGTCGACCTGTAAATGCCGATCTAGTTAGGGCCGCGTGACCGTCAGCGTGTCGGTGCGGGTGTTGCCCGCCGCGTCGCGCGCCGTCACGGTGAACGCCGTCGTACCACGCACCAGCGAAATGCTGCTGGTGTTCCAGCTCGTGGTGCCGGTGGCCGTTCCGCTGCCGCCACGGTTGCTCGACCAGGTCACCTGCGTCACGCCTACGTTGTCAGAGGCGCTGCCGCGCAGCGTGATGCTCGACGACGAGGTCGTGAGAGTCGAATTGCTGGTGGGTGACGTGATGGTGATGCTGGGCTGCGTGGTATCCGGGTTGTAGGTCACCGTCAGCGTATCGGTACGTGTGTTGCCAGCCGCATCGCGCGCGGTCACGGTCAATATGTTTGAGCCGCTCTGCAGCGTGATACCGGCCACCGACCAGCTGGTCGTGCCCGAAGCGGTACCGCTGCCGCCGCGATTGTTCGACCAGGTCACCTGCGTCACCGCCACGTTGTCCGACGCCGTGCCACCCAGCGCCAGGCTGGATGCAGTGGTCGTGTGCGTGGAGTTGGACGTGGGCGACGTGATGGTCACATTGGGCTGAGTGGTATCCGGGTTGTACGTGATGGTCAGCGTGTCCGTGCGGGTGTTTCCCGCCGCGTCACTTGCCGTCACGGTCAACACGTTCTGTCCCGACAGCAGCGTGACGTTGCTCGCCGACCAGTTGGTCGTGCCGGAGGCATTGCCGCTCACGCCACGGCTGCTCGACCAGCTCACCTGGGTGACACCGACGTTGTCAGATGCCGTGCCACTCAGTGTCACCGAGCTCGTGCTGACCGTCAGCGTGGAATTGGACGTTGGCCCGGTAATGGTCACCGTGGGCTGCGTGGTATCCGGCGAATAGGTCACCGTGATCGTGTCGGTGCTGGTGTTGTTGGCCGCATCGCGCGCCGTCACCGTGATCACGTTGGTACCCGACTGCAGCGCGATGCCGCTCACCGACCAGTTGGTCGTACCGCTGGCCGTGCCGCTGCCGCCGCGGTTGTTGGCCCAGGTCACCTGGGTCACGCCCACGGCATCGGAGGCCGTGCCGCCGATGCTCAGCGGCGTGCTCGTCACGGTGGTGGTCGAGTTGCTGGTAGGTGAACTGATGGTCACCACCGGCGCGGTGGTATCGGTCACGTTGTACGTCACCGTCAGCGTGTCCGTACTGGTGTTGCCGGCCGCGTCGCGCGCCGTCACCGTGAGCACGTTCTGACCGGACTGCAGCACGATGCCGCTCACGGACCAGCTGGTCGTGCCACTGGCATTGCCGCTGCCACCGCGGTTGTTGGCCCAGCTCACCTGCGTCACGCCCACGGCGTCGGTCGCGGTGCCGCTGATGGTCAGCGGTGTCGAGGTCACCGTGGTGGTGGTGTTGCTGGTCGGACCCGTGATGGTCACGACGGGAGCCGTCGTATCCGCCGGCCCCGCGGTGTTGGTGAATACAACGTCTACCCAGTAGTTCTCGCTGTTGTAGGTCTCGTCGGGGAACACGCTGGACGAACCGTACTTGTACAGGCCGTTGGCGCCGCCCACGCCGTCTTGCGGAGCGGAGAGCGGGCCGCTGACCACGCCACTGCTGGCGAAGTACCCGTCGTCACCCGTGTAGAAGCCCGAGTTCGTGTGATAAGACACCACGTAGTCGGTGTTCGCCTGGATGTTCACCGGCGATGCCAGGGCTTGTGTCTGCCAGCCCGAGGCGGTCTCGCCCGTGAACGTGACCTGCGCGATCAGCGAGCCCCCGCTGGTCCACAGGCTGCCGACGTGCACGCCCGTATTCTGCGGATGCTTGAAGAAGCGCAGGGCGGTGATGCTGCCCGCGCTGCTCGAGCGGAAGCGCACGCCGAGTTCCACGGCGTTCGGATCCGCATCGACGCTGCTGGCCGGCGTCTCGAGGGGCCACAGCGAGCACGGACAGGCCGCGCTGCCGACGTTGAACGTGCGGGTCGCCGGCGAGCTCTGCAGGTTGCCGCTGTCGTCGACCGCGCGCACGCGCACCGTTATTTCACCGGTGCTGGTCGGCACCCAGGTATACGACCAGCTGGTACGGCCCGTCGCCGCGCGCCAGGTGGTGCCACCGTCAACCGAGACTTCGACGCCACCGACCACGCCGCCCACGTCGCTGGCGGTACCCGTGATCTGCACCGCGTTCTGCGGAATGCCGGCACCCGCGGCGGGTGACGTGATGACCACCGTCGGCGCGGTGTTGTCCGTAGACGCACTGGCGCTGAACAGTCCGGGCTGCAGCGTCGCCGGCTGCAGGTTCATGTCGGCGAACAGGTTCACCGTCGCCTGCTGCATGCGGATGTCGCTCGGAGTACCCGGACGGTCATGCGTCGCGTCGAGACCCCAGGACCACTGGATGGTGCCGGCGCCGAAGACACGTGCGCCACTCGCGTGCTTGTACATCGTCAGCGCATGGTTCGCGGTGTCGAGGGCATACGAGGAACCGTGGTCCTGGAGCTTGTCGACACCATTCACCGTGGTGTTCGACAGGCGGACCAGGCCGGGCGGACGGAAACCGTTGTCGAGGTCCGAATCCCATTCGTAGCCCAGCGTGCCCGCGGGCAGCGTGACCGACTGGTCATCCGCAAGTGACGCGATGGAGGTGTTGCGCCACAGACGCATCTTGCCTTCCGCCGCGGGCACCACGATGGCCGCCGTGCCGGAGTTCACGGTGAAGGCCGTGCCGGTGAGCGCATTCTCGGGGCGGCCGCCATCAGCCGGCGGGCTGAAGCGCGGATCGCGCCAGGTACCGGTCCACTCCGAGGAGGGATCGATCTTCGCGTTCGCGTGCGTTTCCTTGTAGTTGACCAAGGTGCGGTACGGGGTGCCCGAGCCGTCGATGCTGTTCTCCCAACGGATCTTCCAGAAGATCTCGTTACCGCTGAAGAACGCCAGGTTGACGCCGGCATTACGCGCGGCTTCGACGTTGGCGCGCTGCTGGCCGGACCAGTACTCGTCATGGCCCACGGACAGGAACGCGCGGCGCGAGGTCAGCAGATTGGCCGCGCGGTCGGTGTCCACGCCCGTGATGTACGTGACGTCATAGCCGTTCGCTTCGAGCCAGCGGACCATGGGGTATTCGGAGTTGAAGACCCAGTCCTGGCCGTTGTCCACGGCACGCGTGTTGAACGGACGGTTGTAGCTCACCTTGTACGCGCGCGCCGGATTGGTGCCGGGCGAACCCATGTAAAGGCTGTTGCCGCCGTAATTGTTGTACGCCTGCCAGGTCGTGTCGGAGGTCTGGAAGACGATGTCCGACGTCGCCGAGTCATTGCGCACGATGAACACGATGTGGCTCGCGCCACCCGTGTCGAGGCGGATCACCTTGGCGAAGTAGATGCCGGATACCGCATTGGCAGGCACCGCCCACTGCCCGGAGACCGCCCAGTTGCCGCAGTCGATGAGGCCGGTGGAAGGCTGCGTGAGACAGCTCGGCTGGTTCTGCGGCAGCGTGGCCGTCGGGTTCACCGAGGTGATGCGACGCGCGCCGAGACCACCGTAGTAGCCCATGCGATAGATGTCGAAGCGGTAGTTGGTCGAGTTGGTGTTGACCTTGAACTGGACCGTGCTGCCGCGGTTGACCGAGATCTGCGTGGCGAAGCCCTGGATGCTCGGGTCGCCGGCGCCGACCACGTCCCACTCGCTCGAGGGATGGCCCGTGAGGCAATTCTCGGCGGTGATGGTGTTGGCGTTGCAGGGGCCGCCAGCGGCCGCCGTCGTGAACGACCAGCTGTCGTTCGCCGCCAGTGCGTTGCCCGCGATGTCCTTGATGCGCGGATCGGTGGCGCCACCGCGCACGTTCACCGTGTACACGCTGGAATTCGCCAGCGGGTTGGTGGGGATCAGCGAGGCCACATTGTTCGCGTACGAGACGGTCGCGGGCACCAGGGTGTTGCCGGCGGTGCGCAGCTCGAGAGTCGAGCTGTTCACCGTGGCCGCATCCAGCGCCTCGTTGAAGGTCACGTTCACCGCGCCGTTGATGGCCACGTTGACCGCGCCGCCAGCGGGCTGCCGCAGCGTGATGTTCGGGCCCGTGGTGTCAGGGGTCGACACATTCTCGAAGATCACGTCGACCCAGTAGTTGGCGGATCCGAACGTGTTGTTCGGGAAGCCGCCGGTGGGCGCGTAGAGGTACACGCCGTTGCCACTCGCGGCCGCGTTGTTGGGCGCATGCAGTACGCCGTTGTCGACGCCATTGGTCGTGAAGTAATTCGCATCGTAGGCGTAGCCGCCGTTCGGCGCGAAATACGACACCACGTAGGTGGTGTTCGGCTGGATGTCGATGGGCGATCCGAAGAACGCCTGCTGCCAGCCGGAGGCAGTTTCATTGATGAACGTCACTTCGCCGAGCGAGCCGCCCGCGGCCGTCCACAAGCGGCCGATATGGGTGCCGGTGTTGGTCGGGCCTTTGAAGAAGCGCACACCGGTCACACGGCCGGCCACGTCGGAGCGGAACTTGAGGCCGAGCTCGACGGGGCTGGTGCCATTGTCCGACGCATTGACCGGCGTGGCGGTATTCGGCCACAGCGTGTACGTCTGAACGTTCACGGCCGTGGTGGTGAACGACCAGCTGTCGTTGTTGGCCAGCGCATTGCCGGCCAGGTCCTTGACGCGAGGATCACTGGCGCCACCGCGCACCGTCACCGTGTAAACGGTGTTCAGCGCCAGCGGGGCGGACGGCGTCAGCGTGGCCACGCGGGTGCCCACGTCATAGGTCACCGTACCAGTGATGAGCGTGTTGCCGGCGTTGCGCAGCTGGATGGTGTTTGAGTTGATCGTCGAGACGTCCATGGCCTCGCTGAAGGTCACGGTCGCCGTGGTAGCGAGCACCACGCCGGTGCTGCCCGACGCGGGTGTACGCGCCGTCACGGCGGGCGCCGTCGTGTCCACCACGGGGGTGTAGGTCACGGTGAGCGTGTCGGTCGCCGTGTTGTTGGCCGCGTCGCGCGCGGTCACGGTGATCACGTTCACGCCCGACTGCAGCAGCATGTTCGCGACGGTCCACGAAGCGGTTCCAGACGCGGTACCCGCACCGCCGCGATCGTTGCTCCAGTTGACCTGGGTGACACCGACATTGTCGGCCGAGGTGCCGCCGACGGTCAGCAGCGCAGTGTCCGTGGCGAAAGTCGGCGTCGCGACCGGAGTCGTGATGCTGACGACCGGCGAGGTGTTGTCAGGAGGGCCCGTGGCGTTGAGGTCGAACACCACGTCCACCCAGTAGTTGGTGTTCTGCCAACTACCAGTGGGGAACGTGCCGCTCGGGGCGTAGACGAAGACACCGTTGCCGCCGGACTCATCGAAGCTCAGGGCATGCAGCGGGCCGTTGTCCACACCAGCCGTCGTGAACTGGTTCTGCGTGATGGAGTAGCCACCATTCGGCGCGTGATACGAAACCACGTAGTTGGAGCCGGCCGTGACGGGCACGGGCGTGGCGAACAACGCCTCCTGCCAACCGGTGGCCGTCTCGTTGAAGAAGGTGACCTGCGCCAGCGGAGTGCCGGTGCCGGTCCACAGCGTACCGACGTGCGTGCCGATGTTGTCAGGGCCCTTGTAGAAGCGGATGCCCTTGATGTAACCGTTGATGTCGGCGCGGAACTTCACGCCCAGCTCCACGGCGCCCGTGTCGGGGGCCGAAGCAGTGGCCGGAATATCCGTTGCCTTGAAAATGCTGCAGGGGCAATTGGGCGCAACGGCCGTGGTGAACGACCAGCTGGCGGTTGCCGCCAGCGCATTGCCGGCGACGTCCTTGACGCGAGGATCACTGGCGCCGCCGCGCACCGTCACGGTGTACGTGGTGCCGCTCGCCAAGGGACCGGCAGGCAGGAAGGTGGCCGCGAGCGTGCTGGCGTTGTAGCTCAGGCTGCCCGCAACGAGCGTGTTGGTGGAATCGCGCACCTCGAAGGTGGAACTCGTGATCGTCGCTGCGTCCATCGACTCGCTGAAGCCGGCGCGGATCACCGAGGCCTGCGGAACATTGGTGGCACCTGCGGCCGGAGTGCGGCTGGCGACCGTGGGGGCGACCGTGTCCGCCTGATACGTGGCGACGTAGTTGCCGCTGGCCGCGGGAAACAAGGCGTATTCGATGCCCTTCACCGTCACGACTTCGTAAGGAAGGCTCGCGCCATTGCGCGTCAGATCGCCGAGGAAGCGGCTGCCCGAGCGCCACGGCAACATGCCGTGCAGGCCTGTGGCACCGGCCGCCTGCGTGACCGTGAAGGTCAGGTTGTTGGAGGCGAAAGCCAGCGAACCGAACGAAGAATTGTTGCGGCCGTCCAGCCAGGTGAGCATCTGGCGGGCCGAGACCACCGGCACGCCGCGCGCCTGCGCGGACTCCACCGTCAAGCTCGATTCGTCCATGTAGAACTGGTCGGTGTGCGCGTTGACCGTGTACACGCCGTACTGTTCGGCCGGGCCGATGGCGCGATCGAGCAACGTGTTGGGCGTGAACGGATACTGCTGCTGCGACTCGTCGGTCATCTGCGAGACGACCTGGTAGACGTCGATCAGGCTGCCGTCGAGATCCGCGAAACGCATGGGCATGGCCGAGCCGGTCATGTGTCCGGGAGTGTTCTGCACCCACTCGCCCGGCCAGTAGTAATACGACGTATCCAGGCGGATGCCGTTGGACGCCTGCACCTTCGCGCCGGAAGCCCAGTCGCTCCAAACGATGCAATGGTGACGCTCGGTGCTCAGGGGCGACACCGAGGTGAACTTGGCGAAGAAATCCGCCATCTGCTCGGTGTAGCTCTGGGCGAGCGAGCTCTGCGTGAAATCCTGGCACTGGCCGCCCTGCAGCGTGTTCACGTGCAGGCCCACTTCATGGCCCTGCGCCTGATAAGCCGCGGCCTGGGAATTGGTAAGCGCGCCGTTGGTGAACACATAGGACGTACCACGGACGCACTCCCAGTTCGCCACCGAGCAGCCCGCGGGGCTCAGCGCATTGAACTGGTCGAATCGTTGCGCGGTGCCACCACCGTGGCTGGTGAACAGGTAACCATGGTCGTCGCCTGACATCACGATCGCGGCGCGATGCTGGTTCGGCAGGTACCAGAAACGCGGCAGCGGCTTGCGATCCGCGTTCATCTCCGTGATGAGGTTGGCGAGGAAACGCTGCTGCTCGTCGGCCTGCGGGATGGTGATCTTGCTCTTGTCGATCCAGTCGGGCTGCGGGTCAGTGGCCGAAGGGCCATAGAACATGTCGTCCGAACGGCGCGGCGCGATGCCGTCACGCTCGGTACCGGCCCAGGCCGGGTTGCCCTGGCGCGTGTAGACGACGGAGGTCGCCAGGTCGTACATGAATGCCGCGACCTGACCGCCGTTGGCGCCCACATTGCGCAACGTGACGGCGGGGCTCGCGGTGGGCGTGGTCGCAGTCGAATACAGGGCAGCGATCGAGGTCGCGCCATTGAGCGCGCTGGCCTGGGCCGTGCCATGGAACTGCAGCGTGGTGGCGGCGATGCCCGCGCCGAAGCGCGTGCCGCCATTCACCAGGAGATAACCATTCGAAATCGTCGTGCCGTTCTGCGTGACACCCACGAGCGACGCCAGCTCCGCGCCGGGGTCCATCGCGATGAGGTTGCCGCCCGCGTTCACCCAGGTGTTGAACATCGAAGCCTGGGAACCGGTGACGGGGATTTTCGCGAGGATCACCACGTCGTAATTGTTCAGCACCGTCGAAGTGACCGACCCGATCTCGGCGACCGCGAAGGAGTTGAAGCCTTCCGTGCGCAGGATTTCGGCGTAGAACTTGCCGAAGTTCTGGTTGCCATTGGTGACCACCAGGATCGGCCCGCCCGGCCCTTGATTCGGATTGGCGTTCGCGGTGCCCAGGGGCGCCACGAAACCGGCCACAAGGATCAGGAGGGAGCGAGCGAAGTTCTTGAATGTCATGTTGTTCGACTTGTCTGTTTCGACGGATTGAGCAGGCAGCGATCGAGCACGCATGCGTGCCCTACCCCCTCGGAAGCAATTTACGAGCCAAACTGCGAATAAGGTCACAAGGTTGATGGGGGGTACCCCGAAACTGTGAGGCGAATCGCAACCTTGGCGTTAGCCTGCACGCATGGAATGGATGCCGAAGCACGGCGTGCCGGGGTCACCGGGTCAGCCTGTAAAAATCTTCGACGATGAAACCCACTCGAACAGGGTTGGTTCTGTTCAATCGTCGCGGCGATACGAGGCGCAACAAGATCCTGAGCTGGCAAGTTTTTCGACACAAACAAACTGCCAAGCGCGACAAGGTGCGACCCCAATCACATCCCTAGACTTCGCGCGCCCTCCCCGTCTGGATATGAATAACCCAAGAGGTTCAAATGCCTGTCGCTGATTCGGTGCAACTGGGTGAGAACGTGAAGATCTTCCACCCTCAGCTCGTGAACCTCTACGGCTGCACCATCGGAAAGGATTCGAAGGTCGGTGCGTTCGTGGAGATCCAGAAGAACGCGACGATCGGTGAACGCTGCAAGATTTCCTCGCACACATTCATCTGTGAGGGCGTGGAAATCGAGAACGAAGTGTTCATCGGCCATGGCGTCATGTTCACCAATGACCTGTATCCGCGCGCCGCGAATCCGGATGGATCGCCGCAGACGGAAGCCGACTGGAAGGTGGTGAAGACGGTCGTGAAACGTGGCGCGTCGATCGGCTCCAACGCCACGATCGTCGCCGGGATCACGATCGGTGAATTCGCGCTGATCGCCGCGGGCGCGGTGGTCACGAAGGACATTCCGCCCTACGCCATCGCGGTGGGCGTGCCGGCTCGGGTCACGGGTGACTCGCGCCAGCGAAAGTAGTTAGTTTGGCATCGACAGGGAAATACAAGGACAAGCATTCATGATCAAGATCGGCGTCATCGGCTATGGTTACTGGGGTCCGAACCTGGTGCGCACCTTCGCGGAAGCGCAGCAGGGAACGGTGGTCGCGGTTTCCGATCTCGATCCCAAGAAGCTCGCGACGGTCAACAAGCGTTACCCCGCGGTGCGCACGACCAACGACTTCCAGGACCTGCTGCGCGACCCGGAAATCGACGCGGTCGCGATCGCGACGCCGGTGGGCACCCACTTCGAATTCGGCATGGCCGCGCTCAAGGCCGGCAAACACGTCTGGCTCGAGAAGCCGATGACCGAAACCTCCCTGCAGGCGCGCAAGCTGTGCGACGAAGCCGCCAAGCGCAATCTCGTGGTATTCGTCGACCACACCTTCGTGTACACGGGCGCAGTCCGCAAGATGGGCGAACTCATCAAGAGCGGGGATCTCGGCCGCGTCTATTACTACGACTCGATCCGCGTGAACCTCGGCCTGTTCCAGCGCGACGTCAACGTGATCTCCGATCTCGCGGTGCACGATTTCTCTATCCTGGATTACCTGCTGGGTGAACACCCGGTGGCGATCTCGGCCAGCGGCATCAACCATTTCCCCGGCACGCCGGAGAACCTGGCGTACATCACGCTGTTCTATGACTCGGGCACGATTGCCCACGTGAACGTGAGCTGGCTCGCGCCCGTGAAGGTGCGCCAGATCCTGCTCGGCGGCAGCAAGAAGATGATCACCTACGACGATCTGGAGCCTTCCGAGAAGGTGAAGATCTACGACAAGGGCATCAACTTCACCGAAGACCCGAAGCAGATCCAGGAAATGCGCGTGGGCTACCGCACCGGCGACATGTGGGCGCCCAAGCTCGACGGCACCGAGGCGCTGCGCCTGGGCGGTGACCACTTCATCGATTGCATCATCAACAAGAAGACCCCGCAGACCGATGGCCTCCTCGGCCTGCGCGTGGTCGAACTCATCGAAGCGGCGACCAGCTCCATGCGCGGTCGCGGCGAAACCGTCTACATCCAGAAGAGCGAGAAGCAGGAGAAAATCGCGTGATTCCTTTCGTTGACCTGAAGTCACAGTACCTTTCGATCAAGCAGGAAGTCGATGCCGCGATCCTGAAGACCATCGAGTCCTGCGCGTTCACGCTCGGCCCCGACGTCGCGGCGTTCGAGAAGGAATTCGCCTCGTATTGCACCGTGAAACACGGCATCGCCGTGAACAACGGCACGAGCGCGCTGCATCTCGCGCTGCTCGCCGCCAACATCGGTGAAGGCGACGAGGTCATCACCGTGCCGTTCACGTTCGTCGCGTCGGTGGCGGCCATCTACTACTCGCGCGCCACACCGGTGTTCGTGGACATCGATCCACGCACCTTCACGATGGACCCCGCGAAGATCGAGGCGGCCATCACGCCGCGCACCAAGGCGATTTTGCCGGTGCACCTGTACGGCCAGTGCGCCGACATGGATCCGATCCTCGCGATCGCGAAGAAGCACAACCTCATCGTCATCGAAGACGCCTGCCAGGCGCACGGCGCCGAGTACAAGGGCCGTCGCGCGGGCAGCATGGGCGACATGGGCGCGTTCAGCTTCTACCCCGGCAAGAATCTCGGCGCGTACGGCGAAGGCGGTCTCGTCTCGACCAACAACGACGAGTTCAACCGCACCATCCGCATGCTGCGTGACTGGGGCGCGGAGAAGAAATACCACCACGTGCTCAAGGGCTATAACTACCGCATGGAAGGCATCCAGGGTGCCGTGTTGCGTGTGAAGCTCAAGTACCTCGAGGGCTGGACCGAACAGCGCCGCGCCGCGGCCGCCAACTACGCCAGGTTTTTCGCGGGCAGCAACGTGCGCATCCCGGAAGCGCTGCCGCACAACCGCCACGTGTTCCACGTCTACGCAATCCGCACGGCGCATCGCACGGAATGGATGGACGCGCTCAACAAGCAAGGCATCGCCTCGGGCATCCACTACCCGATCCCGGTTCACCTGCTGCCGGCCTACGCGGATCTCGGCTACAAGGCGGGGGACTTCCCGCACTCGGAACAGGCCGCCAACGAAACCATGTCGTTGCCCATGTTCCCCGAGCTCACCGCGCAGCAGTGCCAGACTGTCGCGACGGCCGTGAAGGCCTTGGCGGAAGCCAAGCCCGCCGCGGCCTGACGCGCCCAGCCGGGGGATCTCGTGCCGTCACGGCGACCGTTGCTGATCTTTCCGTGCAACGGTAACGGCATCGAGGCGCTCGACTGCCTGGGCGACGCCTGGGAGTGCGTGGGGTTCGTCGACGACACCCCTGAAAAGCAGCGTGCAGGCGCCTATGGCCTGCCCGTCCTGCCGCGCTCGGCACTCGCCCAGCGCCCCGACGCCGCGGTACTCGCGGTACCGGGCGGCCCGCAGTCGTACAAGGGCCGCCGTGCGGTGATCGAATCGCTGGGTATCGCACCCCAGCGGTTCGCCACCGTCGTCCACCCGACCGCCAGGGTCGCTTCCATCGCCCGACTGGGCTCGAATGTGCTCGTCATGGCGGGCGCCGTGGTTACCAGCAATGCGGTCATTGGCGACCATGTCTGCGTGTTGCCGAATACGGTGATTCACCACGATGTGACGGTGGGCAACTTTTCGCTGATCGGTGCCAACGTGGCCATCGCGGGCAACGTGGCTATCGGCGAAAATGCCTATGTCGGCAGCGGAACGAACGTGAAGAACGGCATCCGCATCGGCGAGCGCGCGCTGGTAGGTCTCGGCAGCAACGTCACTCGCGACGTGCCGGCGGATGCGACGGTGGCCGGCAACCCGGCGCGCCCGCTGCCCCAAAGAAATTGAAGCGGAAGTACTGAAGGGAATGACTTCTCAAGGACATGAAATGAAAATCAATGGCTCGAAAATCCTCGTCACCGGTGGCTGTGGCCTCGTCGGCTCCACCACCATCGACCTGCTGCTGCGCGACCATGACCCGGCGAAGATCGTCATCATCGACAATCTGAACCGCGGCACGCTGCACAACGTGGACGAGGCGCTCAAGGATCCGCGCGTGTCGCTGGTCCGGGGTGACATCCGCGATGTCGAGACCATGCACCGTGTGACCGAGGGAATGGATGCCGTGATCCACATGGCCACGCTGCGCATCACCGCCTGCGCCGCCGAGCCGCGCGAAGCGCTGGGCGTGATGTGCGATGGCAGCTTCAACGTGCTCGAGGCCGCGCAGGCCAAGGGCGTGAAGAAGGTGGTCGCCGCGTCCTCCGCTTCCATCTACGGCCTCGCCGAGCAGTTCCCGACGCGCGAGGATCACCACCCCTACGCGAACCGCACCTGGTATGGCGCCAGCAAGATCATGCTCGAGGGCCTGCTGCGTTCGTACAACGACATGTACAACCTGCCCTACGTGGCGCTGCGTTACTTCAACGTGTACGGCCCGCGCATGGACATCCATGGCCGCTACACCGAGGTGCTGATCCGCTGGATGGATCGCATCGCCAACGGCCAGCCGCCGCTGATTCTCGGCGACGGCAAGACCACCATGGACTTCGTGTACATCGAGGACGTGGCGCGCTCGAACATCCTGGCGCTGGAATCCGACTGCGCGGATGACGTGTTCAACGTCGCGAGTGGCATCGAAACCAGCCTCAACGACCTCGCCGACGCGCTGTTGCGCGTGATGGGTTCCAAGCTCAAGCCGGAATACGGCCCCGAGCGCAAGGTGAACCCCGTGTCGCGCCGCCTGGCCTGCACGAAGAAGGCCGAAGAGAAGTTAGGCTTCCGCGCCACGATCAGCCTCGACGAAGGCCTTGCGCGCCTGGTCGACTGGTGGCGCGCCAACAAAGACCGGATGGCCGCCTGATGATCCCCATCATCAAGCCGGGCGATGAAGTCATCACCGTGAGCCACTCGTTCATCGCCACGGCCAACGTGGTGAAGTACTGTGGCGCGACGCCAGTGTTCATCGACGTGGATCCGGCGACTTTCAACATCGATCCGGCGCTCATCGAGGCCGCGATCACGCCGAAGACGCGCGCCATCCTGGCCGTGCACCAGATGGGCATGCCCTGCGACCTCGCGGCCATCGTGAAGATCGCGCACGCTCGCGGCCTGCTGGTCGTGGAAGACGCGGCCTGCGCCATCGGCAGCGAGATCCTCTGGAATGGCCAGTGGGAAAAGATCGGCAAGGCGCATGGCGATATCGCCTGCTTCTCCTTCCATCCGCGCAAGATCATGAGCACCGGCGACGGCGGCATGATCACCACCAACAACAAGGACTGGGATGCGAAGTGCCGCCTGCTGCGACAGCACGGCATGAGCGTGCCGGACACCGTGCGACACGGGTCGGCCAAGGTGATCTTCGAGTCATACCCCATCGTGGGCTACAACTACCGCATGACCGACATCCAGGCGGCGGTGGGGCGTGAGCAGTTGCGGCGTCTGCCGGAGATCGTGGCGCGCCGGCGTGAGATCGCCGATCAGTATCGCAGGCTGATGCGCGATATTCCGGGCATTACGGTGCCCGAAAATCCCTCCTGGGCTCGCAGCAACTGGCAGAGCTTCTGCGTGCGACTGCCATCGAACCTCGATCAGCGGGACGTGATGCAGACCATGCTGGATGCGGGTGTTTCCACGCGCCGCGGCATCATGTGCAGCCATCGCGAAGAACCGTATCGCGACGCGCGTCGTTCGGGCTCGCTGGAACATTCGGAAGCCGCGCAGGATCACTGCGTGGTCATGCCGTTGTATGGCCAGATGACCGATGCCGACATCCAGGCCGTCGCGCAGTCGCTGCGAAGCGCCTGCGATGTCGCCGCGCGCGCAGCCTGAGGCACGCCGGATGAACCAGACGGCAGCGCAGGTGAACCCGCCCCGGGTGACTTTGATCCGTCCCAGCGGCGGCCTGTTCGACGTGGACCTCGCCGCCGTGTGGCGCTATCGCGAGCTCCTGTTCTTCCTCGTATGGCGCGAAGTGAAGATCCGATACAAGCAGGCGGCCCTGGGCGTCGCCTGGGCGGTGGTGCAGCCGTTGTTCACGGTCCTCATATTCACCACCATCTTCGGCATCTTTGCCCGCTTCCCCTCGGATGGGCTGCCCTACCCCGTGTTCGCGTTGGCGGCCGTGCTGCCGTGGACCTATTTCGCCGAGGCCTTGCGTCGCAGCGCCACCGGCCTGGTCTCCGATGCTGACCTGGTGCGCAAGATCTATTTTCCCCGCCTCATCATTCCGATCGCCGGCGTCACCTCACCGGTCGTGGATTTCCTGTTCGGCATGCTGATTCTCGTGGGCGTGATGTTCTGGTACGGCATCACTCCCGGCTGGAGCATCCTTCTGCTGCCCGGGTGGCTGTTCATCACGCTGGCGCTGGCACTCGCCATCGGGCTGTGGCTCGGACCCATCAACGTGCGTTACCGCGACGTCATGCACACGCTGCCGTTCATCACGCAGGTGTGGATGTTCGCCACTCCCATCGTCTACCCGCTCAGCATGATTCCCGAGAGGTGGCAGGCGCTGTACAGCGTGAACCCCATGGTCGGCATCATCGAAGGCTTCCGCTGGTCGCTGCTGGGCACTGGCCAGCCGAACCTGCTCTCGATCGGCATCAGCCTGGGCGTGATCACTGTCGCGCTGATCGGCGGCGCCGTTTATTTCCGAAAGATGGAGCGGTCCTTCGCGGACGTCATATGAGCAAGGACATCGCGATCCAGGCACGAGGCCTGGGAAAACGTTATCTGCTGGGCGCCAACGGCGGGGCGAAGGACTCGTTCCGGGACGCGCTGGTCGCCGGCGCGAAGTCGCTGATAGGCGGCGGAAAGAAGGCGGCGTTCAAGGAATTCTGGGCGCTCAAGGACGCCAGCTTCGACATCCGCCACGGCGAAAACGTCGGCGTGGTCGGTTTGAACGGCGCGGGCAAGAGCACTTTGCTCAAGATCCTGTCGCGCATCACCGAGCCCGCCACCGGCACGGCGCAAATCAACGGCCGCCTGGGCGCGCTGCTCGAAGTCGGCACAGGCTTTCACGGCGAGCTCACGGGGCGCGAAAACGTGTTCCTCTACGGCTCCATCCTCGGGATGCGCCGCGAAGAAGTGCGGCGCAAATTCGATGCCATCGTCGAGTTCTCCGAGATCGCGAACTTCATCGATACCCCGGTCAAGCGTTACTCGAGCGGCATGTACGTGCGACTCGCATTCTCGGTGGCAGCCCATCTCGAGCCGGACATCCTGCTGCTCGACGAAGTGCTGGCGGTGGGTGATCTCGCCTTCCAGCGCAAGTGCATCGAGCACGCCAAGGAACTGCAGAAGCGGGATGCCACCATCCTGTTCGTCTCGCACAACATGTTCAGCATCAAGACCATGTGCGACCGCGTGATCTACCTGCGCAAGGGCGAGGTGATCTACGACGGCGACGTACTCGGGGGCATCGAACTGTACGAACAGGACTGCCGCGGCGCCGCGCTCGCCTGGACGGAAACCAAGCCCGAGGAATGGCCTATCTACATCACGGGCTGCGAGCTGCTCGACGAACGCGGCGACGCCAAGACGATGTTCGACTACGGCGAGCGCATGACCATGCGCCTGCACTACGACACGCGCGAGACGGTGGACGATCCGAACTTCATCGTGGCCATGATCCGCTCGGACGGCGTGGCGGCATGCAACTACAGCACGGAACTCGACGGGCTCTCGCTGGGGAAGGTTGTTGGTCCCGGCACGCTCGAGCTGCAGCTACCCGCCGTCAAGCTGGTTTCGGAGATGTATTCGATCAGCGTGCTGATCCGCGCCAAGGGTTTCCAGCAGATCCTGTGCGGCCAGACCGCCGGCACCTTCCACGTCCGCCACCACCTGTTCAACACGCATTTCGGCGTATTCCACGAGGCCGGCAACTGGCGGCGCGTGGATCAGGACAGCGCACCGAGGGTCGCCAGTGGCCAGCGTTGATGTCGTCATCCCCTGCTACAACTACGCGCAATACCTCGAAGGGTGCGTCGCGAGTGTTCTCTCGCAGGCAGGGGTCGACGTTCGCGCGCTGATCATCGACGACTGCTCCACCGACGATACGCCCACGGTCGGCGCGGAGCCATCGCATCGTGCGCAGCGCGGAATTCCTGCGTCGGTCGATCGTTGGAAATCCAGTGCCGACACCTTCGGCCATTGCTCGCACGAGCGTGCAGCACAAGGTGGGCGGTTACCGGGCTTCGCTGCCCCACACCGCTGACATGGCCATGTGGATGAGTTTCGCCACGCACGGTGATGTGGGCGTGGTCCCGCAGGTGCTGGCATACAAGCGTACGCACAGCACCAACATGAGCATTGCCTACGCGGCGCGCCCATTGGGCGACTTCCGCGAACGCATCGATGCCTGCCGCGAATTGCTCGCCTCGCCGGCGCCACTCGACACGGATGCGCCGACTTTCGACGAGGCGCGGCAGATCATTGGCAACCAGGTCTTCTGGTGGGCCAGCGGACTCGCGGATGCCGGAGAACGCGCCGCCTGTGACGAGGCACTGGCGCTGGCAGCCGAACTTTCTCCCGCATTGCGCGGTTCGCGTGAATGGCGCCGGCTGCGCCTGAAACGCGCGTTACCCGCCGGCCTGCGACGGGCGCTGCTTTCCTGGCGCGACCCCGCGCGCGCGCCGGCGCACCCGGCGGCGGCCGAGCCGCCTTTGCGGCAGATCGGCTGGTGGCCGGAGGCCGCCTAACTAATCGAGCGGGGTGTTGGCGCGCCCGGAGCGCGCCTGACCGCCAGCAGCAGCCCGAGCAATCCGATTCCGAGCAAGGTCAGCGTGCCCGGCTCGGGTACCGCGGTGCGGTACAGGAAGACTCCGGCCGACATTTCGCGCGTGTCGACGCCCAATCCACCGGTGAGCGAGAACGTGTCCGATCCAAATGGCGGATTGTCGATGACGCCGTTGTAGCCTCGCAGCAGCAGATCGGAACCGAGGTAGGTGTCACGTGTCAGGCCGTGCAGGATGTTCTCCACCCCGGGCCCGATGCTGAACTGGATGGTCGGATCGAACGCCGCGAATGCGCTGCCGCCATGTCCGTCGGCGATCGAGTACGAGCCGAAGTAGGCGTCCAGCGACCCCGATGGCAAACCACCGATCTCGTAGAAGAGTTCGCGCACTTCATCACGGGTGGCCCAACGGTAACCCGTCACGTCGATGTCATTGCTGGCCGCCGTGTGCGTAGCCAACACGCCCGAGCAATCACCACCGGTCGCGTCGCAGACCATCGAAGTGTCGTTCCAGGATCGGAACCGCGTGGAGTTCGGATCGAGCCATTCCCGGCCGGACCCGTCCAGGTAGATGGGAAGCGCGAACGCCTGCGCACTGATCAAACCCATCAGCGCGAATGAAACCGCGCCCTTCACAAACATCTTCGTGCGTCCCATCTGCTCACCTCCATGTGCGACAACGTGCGGGATGTAAAAACGCCAAACGCCCGTTGAAAAATAGTTCTCCGCGTCACATGCCCAGCGCTCGCGGATTGCCTGCGAACATAACCGCGGCTTCGTCGGCGCGACCGCCATCACCCACCAGCGATTGTGGTGGGTGTGACTTGAATCACAGTTCGAACCACGCCCGGGGTGCGGGATGGCGAGATCGGTAAAAACCATTCGGGGCATGCCTGAGTGCTTGAATTGCAGGGCTTTGCCGGTGCCTCCAAGTTGCGACGGATTGCGATGCCCGGACATTCGCGTGAATATCGCACCGCTATTCATGCTGCGGCAGATTCCACAGGGCCGCATTCCCGCTTGCGACGAAGACGACGAGGAGTCGAATTGGTGCGAACCGCCTTCAAGACATCAGCGAAGATCCAGGCCGTGAATCTCGTGCGCGCCTGCGGCATCGTGTTACTGCTGTGCGCCTTCGACGCGAATGCGCAGACCACGATCAACGTGAGCACCGCGGCCCAGTTGCAGAGCGCGGTCCAGACCGCGAACGGCGCGGGTGGCAACCGCGTCATCTCGGTTGCCGATGGCACCTACACGCTGAGCGATACGCTGTACATCAACGCCCCCAACATCAGCATCATCGGCGCCTCGAGCAATCGCGCGAACGTCATCATCCAGGGAACGGGAATGAGCGCGAGCGCCAGTGTCGGCACGCTGGTGCGTGTCGCCGCGAGCGGTTTCCAGCTCCGTTACGTGACACTGCAGAAGAGCAAGTATCACCTCGTCCAGATCACCGGCGAGAACAACGCCGACTCGCCTTCGCTGCGCGACTGCATCCTGCGCGATGCCTACGAACAGATGGTCAAGGTGAGCATCAATCCCTCCGACAAGAGCGTCACCTCCGACAACGGCCTGGTGGAGAACTGCCTGTTCGAATACACCGCCGGCATCGGACCTCAGTACTACATCGGCGGCATCGACGCCCACGGCGCCAAGAACTGGGTGGTGCGCCGGAACACTTTCCGCAACATTGCCAGCCCCAGCAATTCCGTGGCGGAGTTCGCGGTGCATTTCTGGAACACCTCGGCCAACAACACGGTCGAACGCAATACCATCATCAATTGCGATCGCGGCATCGGCTTCGGGCTGCAGGGCATGGGCAATACCGGCGGAGTCATCCGCAACAACATGCTGTATCACGCCGCGAACAACCACGCGTTCGCCGACAGCGCGATCGCGCTCGCGGAGAGTCCCAATACCCGTGTCTACAACAACACGGTGTACAACGAAAACAGTTTCCCATGGGCGATCGAATATCGCTTCGGCTCCACGACCGGAGTCGACATCTCCAACAATCTCGTGAATCGCCAGATCATCGCGCGCGACGGGGCTTCCGGAACGGCGACCAACAACGTGACCAACGCGGTCGCCAACTGGTTCACGGCACCGGCCAGCGGCAACCTGCATCTCACTTCGGCCATCACCAGCGTGGTCGACAAGGGCAAGACGATCTCGGGCCTGACCGACGACTTCGACGGTGAAGCTCGTCCCGCCGGCGCCGGCATCGACATCGGCGCCGACGAATTCGGCGCCGCCACCGCCACACCCAAGCCAAACCCACCCACCGACGTGCGCGCCAACTGATGCGCCTGTCGACCGATCAATGCAATGGAGAAATGACCCGATGATGCACCGAACCTTCCGCCTCACCAATCTACTGGCAGCCGCGGCGTTGCTCGCCGGCTCCCTCGCTGCGCATGCGCAATCCACCCAGCCGCTGGTGCGCAAGGACAACCTTGTCTATCGCGGGTCATTCAAGTTGCCGACGCAATCGGGCAATGGTTTCACGTATGGCGGCACCGCCATCTCGTACAACCCCGCCAACAACTCGCTGTTCGTGGTGGGCCATGTGTACGACCAGGAGATGGCGGAAGTGTCCATCCCGGCCCTGGGCGGCACCTCCACCATTCTGCAGCCGCTGCGCGATCCACTCGGCGGCAAGCTCGGCAACATCGGTGGCAGCGGCTCGCGGCGCATCGGCGGCAGCCTGGTGTACAAGAACAAGCTCTACGTCACGGGCTTCGTGTTCTATGACGCCGACAATGCGCAGCGCACCTCGCATTTCTCGCGCCCGCTCAGCCTGAGCAGCGGCGAGGTCACCGGCCCGATTCGCGTTGGTTCGCAGGACGTGGGTTTTCATTCCGGCTACATGGGCACGATCCCGGTTGAATGGCAGAGCTTGTTTGGCGGCCCCGCGCTCACCGGCAATTGCTGCCTTTCCATCATCAGCCGCACCTCGTATGGTCCGGCGGTCTCGGTGTTCAATCCGGAGAGCACGTCGCAAACCGCCACGTCTCTCGTGCATTACACCAGCGATCACCAGACACTGGGGACCTACGGCGCTTCGGGCATTCACCCGGTGTTCAACGGAACCACGCGCATCACCGGCGTGGTGTTCCCGAATGGCACGGCTTCGGTGCTGTTCTTCGGCATGACCGGCGTTGGCAACTATTGCTACGGCGAAGCCGCGGAGTGCAACGACCCCTCCAACAACTCCAAGGGTGAACATGCCTACCCGTACCGCGCCTACGTCTGGGCGTACAACGCCAACGACCTCCTCGCGGTGAAGAACGGCTCCAAGCAGGCCTGGGCCGTCACGCCCTACCAGACCTGGGAACTCGCCGAGCCCACCAACGTGGTCGTGGACTTCGGCATCGGAGGCGCCACCTACGATCCGGCGACGAATCGCGTCTTCGTGATCAAGAAAGGCACGGATGCCACGCCGACGGTCTACGTGTACGAGATCTCGAATTCGGCCGCGGTGGTTCGCCCGAACACCCCGACGTCCGTCAACGCACAGTAGTTGCTCACGGCGCGGGCGGCGTCCGTCGCCCGCGCCCTCTTTGGCGGGTCATATCGCGCGCGTCGCCTCGAGCGTACGTGCGCAGACCTTTTCCCAGTCGAATTCGGCGGCCCATCGGCGTCCGTTGCCGCCCATTTTTCGGCGCAACTCCGGGTTCAACGCCAGCTGGCGCAGCGCCACGGCAATATTGGCGCTGTCGCGTCCATCGACCACGATTCCTGTTTCTCCATCGCGCACCGCCTCCATCTGCCCGCCACTGTTGCCGCAGATCGATGGAACACCCGCGGCTGCCGCTTCGAGAAACACGATGCCGAATCCCTCGATCATTTCGCCGAGCTGCACGGAAGGCATGGCGTGCACGTCGGCCGCGGCGAACAAAATGCGCTTGTCCGCCTCGCCGATCGACCCTGGAAAGCGCACCCACGGCGTGATGCCCAGTTCCCCTGCCAGCTGCTCGAGCGCGGAGCGCTCCTGGCCGTTTCCGGCGCACACGTACGCCACGTCCAGGCCTTCGCGGCGCAACTCGGCGACCGCACGCAGCACGCCGCCCTGGTTCTTGCGCGCCTCCATGCGTGCGATGGTTGCCACGACCATCGTGTCCGCGGACCATCCCCATGCCGCACGACACGTTGCGATTGCAGAGTCGGGAACCACGTAGGACCGTGTATCGACGCCCGGGGCGATGCAGACGATTTTCGCAGTTGGCGCGAGGTCCAGAACGATGCGTCGCGTGCTCTCACTGTTGGCGATGATGAGGTCGGACGCCTGGTAGACGCTGCGCGCCATCCAGCGCAGCTGCGTGCTCAGGCGGGCGATGAGTATCTCTTCGCCGTGCGCGTACGTAACCAGCTTCGTTCCGCGATACAGGCGTTTGCAAAGCAGCCCCGTGAAACCTTCGGGCCAGGAGCGCAACGCATGGATCATCGAGCGCGGCGCCGGCCTGGTGAGCGAGTGCAGCGCGCGCGCATGCGCGAGGAAACGCGCCACGCATCCGGGAGACAGCAGGCTGAGTTGCGCAAATGGCGCCGCGGCGCGATGGAGCTCGAGCGAACCATGGCGGCTTGCATCGTAGGCCCGCTCGGCCGCGGCCGGCTCCGCATCCGGCGACGGCGTCGAAGTGAGAACGCGGACCTTTTCTGGCCATCGGCTGTAGACCTCGTGCAGCCACGAGTGGGCTCCGCCGATTTTCGGGGCCCAGTCGTAACTCACCAGGGCATGTGCGCGATCAGTGTGCGGTTTCATAGACGTCGGAATAGGCTTTCAGCATGGACCGGATGTCGAAGATCGCGCGCGACTCGCGCACGGCGTTGCCACACAGGCGCGGGTAGTCGGAGACGGCGGACTCCACGGCGCCGGCGAATCCTTGGGTGGTGAGAGGAAACACCGCGCCGCATTGCCGCTCGCTCACGAAGGTACTGAACGGTGCCGCCGACGAGATCAGCACCGGCACACCGCAGGCCAGCGTCTCGACGAGGCTACGCGGGCATTCCTTGCCGCCCTCGGGCGTGGTGAATGGAATGACCGTGAAGTCGTGCCGCAGGTAGAGTTCACGCATGTCCGCCTGCGCTCCTTCGAGCAGGGTGACATTCGCGAGGCTCCGCTCCACGATGATCTGTCGCGTGCGTTCGGCCGCGGTGCTGCCCGAGCGCCAGGGGCGAGACAGCAGCCTGAAATCGATGTGCGGCAGCTGCGCGGCTGCATCGAGCAGAAATGACACGCCCCGCTCGTCCATTTCCCCGGCGGTGCGTGGAAACGTGGCGAGCAGTACTCGCGGCCTCGCAGCGGGCATCCGGTCTTCGCCCGGTTGAAAGCGATCGAGGTCGATGCCGGGATAGATCAGCCGAAGTCGCGATGCTTCGACTCCGCGCTGCGCGAGCGAACGCTTCATGCCTTGCGTCTGCACGACGATGGTCGCGCAGCGATCGAGGAATTCCGGCACCACCTCGCCCTTTTCCGAAGCGATGGTCAACACGATGGGCCGGCGCCGCAGAGTCTTGTGGAACAGCCACGGCGATACCTCGGCATACACATGGTTCAGATCGCCGCGGCGCTCCAGCAGCGGAATGGCCAGCCGCAGAAGCGGGTCCCAGCGAGGGTGAAAACCCAGCACGCGGGTGCCCCGTTCCACGCGCAGCGTCAGATGCGGATTCACCGCCAGGATACGGCCGTCGAAGTGACCCGCGAGATCGGCGACTTCCTTGGAGATGGCCTCGATGCCGGGCTCGAGAGGCGCCGTGGTCCAGTAGTTGATCCGCACCTGCTTGGTCCCGGTTCGCCTCAGCGCTTGCGGCAGACGGCGACCCATTCCAGCGGAGCGCCCGAGGGCAACAACTCGATCGCAGCCAGCGCCGCGGGAATCACCGGACCGATGACATCGTCCAGCTTGTAGCTGAGCAGGGACTGCATCGTGAAGTGCTTGAGGATGGGATGCAGCTTCACCACTTCGAAACCGTTGCGTTCCATCTCTTCGGAGAAGGACTGCGCGGTGTACGTCACGTCGTAAATCGCGATCTCGCCGGCCGCGCGCTGCGGATTGCGTGCCTCGACCTGCTGGTAGACCACATCTCCGACCACATCGAACACCAGGTGGCCCCCGGTCTTGAGGGACTGCCGCAGGTTGGCGTAGAGCTGCTCGCGCTCCGGCGTGCGGAAATGTCGCAGGAAACGGAAGGTGTACGCCAGGTCGAAACTACCGGGCTGCACGTAACCGCCCAGATTGAATGCGTCGCCCTGCAGCACCTTCCACCGGCTGTCGAGCCCCGCCTGCATCAGGCGGCCGCGGGCGATCGCGATCATCTCTTCGCTGTTCTCGACCATCGTGCCGTGCGCGCCGTGAATCAGCTCGACCGCAAGGCGCGCCGGGCCCGGCGCCACTTCCAGCAACGACGCGGGAGCCAGCTTGGCGAGCGTTATTCGCCCGCGACGGCGCCGCTCTCGTAGATGGCGGCAACGCTGCGTTGTTCATCGGCAAGCGGTTTTTGCTGGGTATTCATGGAAAAGAGTTCCTGTGGGGCTCGAAGGTTTTCGTCTGGATTGAATTCTGGGAACCGCGGGCCGCGCCCGCCGGTGGAGCGCGACGCAATCGCACGCGCGGCCGATTGTCGCTGGACAGCGGACCGCTGCCCGCGCCGGCATCCGGGACAGCAGCAGCGGGCAGGCGCGCCGTCACGAACAGCACCGCGTTCACGAGCATGCAGAGGCAATAGAAGATTTCCGACATCTGCAACGAGAGGAACAGCGCGCAAACCGCGAAACCGAAAAACGCGACCAGCACTGCTTCATTGATGAGGTACAGGCGCTCCAGGTCGCGGTTGTCGCCGTTGGCGGCCCGCTGCACGCGCAGTCGGGAACCGTTGCGCCATAGCGCCACGATCGAAGTCACGATGATGAGCAGGTACATCGAGCCGGCGACGGCGCCCGATTCCGCACTGATCTGCAGCAGTGTGTTGTGTGCCTCGCGCGGCTTCTTGTCGGAGTAGTCAGGGAAGGCGGGGCCCATGGAGGCGAGTCCGACGCCGGTGACGGGATAGTCCGCGACCATGCCGAGCGCGGCGTCCCACGCCTCGAGGCGGGTCGACGCGGAAGTCTCCGTGCGGTACTCGCCAATGGTACCGGCGCGTTCCTTCATGAGATCGCCGGCCTGCCAGAAGTACGCACCCGCGAATGCCGGGAGCAACAACAGGCCGAGCAACTTGTTCTTTCCGCGGACGGCCATCAGCAGCGTGGTCACGCCGATGCCAATGAGGCCACCGCGCGACGCAGTCAGGAATACGGCATGCCAGCAGAACGGGATCGCCAGCCACATGAGGTACTTGAGCCATGGACGCTGCATGGACAGCGCCATGTACCAGAGGAAAGGCTGCGCGACCACGAAAAGCATCGCGAAGGCGTTTTCGTCGGAATACGAGCCCACGCCGTAGATATCCACGGGTCCCGGCAATCGTCCCATGACATTGCCGGACAGGTACATGTCATTGGCCCAGTACACGAGGTAGGCCGCCGAACCGAGCACCGTCAGCACGAGCGCACGCAGTTTCACCAGGTCGTCGATACAGAGAGTCGCGAGGAAATACAGCAGGAATATCTTGTTGAAGGTGGAGAACGCCCACCCCGGATCCGTGAACCGGAACTGGTTGATCGTCTCCGTGTACGGGCCAAACAGGTACGAGATGGTGAAAAAGCCCCACATCACCAGCATGAACAGGCTGCGCTTGTTAGCCAGGGCGGAGGTATCCAACTGGCCACGGAGCAGCGCCATCACGAACCCGATGAGCGTGGGAACGATCACCCACAGAACGGGCCGGAGGTCTTCGAAATGCCACCACCACACGGCTTGCGGCGTGAGGATCACGATAGCGTAGGCGGCGACCACACCGATCCACGGCCGGGCCAGCGCGACCACGGAGATCGAGGACAGCAGCGCGAGGAAGAAGATACGTCCCATCACTCAGCCCGATATGAGACGGTCGTACTCGTCCATCACCCGGTCCCCATAGGATGTCAGGCCGTGATGGTCGCACACGTGGCGGCGCGCTGCGGCCACCACCGATTGAGCGAGCTCGGGCCTGCGCAGCAGATCCCCAATCCGCGCGGCGTAACCCTCCGCGTCGTCGGCCGCGATCAGGTAACCGGTGCGCTCGTGTTCGACCACCTCGGGTATGCCTGCCGTGGGCGCAGCGAGCACCAGGGCGCGCGCCGCCTGCGCCTCCAGGATGGTGAGCGGCAGTCCTTCGCTGGTGGATGGCAGCAGGACCATGTCGGCGGCGCGCAGCAGGCGGGGTACGTCATCGCGAAAGCCGGCGAATGTCACGCGATCCTCGACGCGCAATTCACGTGTGAGCTTCTGCAATTCGCCGAGAAACCCTTGGCCATCGCTGCGTTCTGCGCCCACCAGCCAAAGCCGGACCTCGTGCCCGCGATCGCGCAATCCGGCGACTGCGCGGATGGCCGTCGCCTGCCCCTTGTGAGGCGCAAGATTGGCGACCACCATGAGCAACGGCAGCTGTTCGGGAACACCGAGCGCGCGCTTTTCAGTGGCGCGGTCACCGCTCTCGAACTGGCTGAGGTCGATGGCATTGCGTATGACGGTAACGCGCGTGCGCGCCCCGGCGGGCAATGCCGCATCCACCGCCCGCCGCATGAACTCGGCGCACACGATGATGGTGTCCGGCGGCGCGCGCAGTGCCCATGCGAGCTGCTCGCTCGTGAAATCGAGGTGTACGTGCAACACCGTGCGAACCCGCGCCGCGGCGAAGAACGGCCGCGCCGCGCCATAGACGAAAGGTGCATGCACGTGCACGACCGCGCCGCTGGCGCGCGGCGCACGCGCGAACAGACTGGCATTCTCCAGCAATGACGGCAGGCGGCTGGTGCTGCTGAGCCGATCCACGCGGTAACGCGTATAGGGAAATCCCGCGCGCTGCGCGCTGCGTTCGGCTTCACCGCCACCGGGTAGAAGCAGCCGGCTCACCGGGCCACGCGCGCCCACTGCATGCGCATGCAGCTGCATGGCCAGTTTGGCGCCGCCGCCGACGTGCGGGGAGACAAGCATTTGCAGGTAACGCGGCGAACTCATGCCGGCCGTGTCTCCATCACGCTGGTGCGGCGCCAGAGCGCCAGCATCATCAGTCCCCACAGAAACACGCTGTGATCTCGGGCCGCGGACAAGTGTTCCCGCCACATGCGCCTCACGACGGCCGGGTCGAGCAAGCCATCGAAAGGATCCGTGCCGTTGAACAGCAGGCCCTCGGTCATCGGCCGCAATTCCTTCCGCAGCCACGTGGCGGCAGGAATGGAGAATCCCTGCTTGGGAAGGTTCCGGATGGCTTCGGGCAATCGCCGCCCGGCGAGCTCGCGCAGCACCACCTTCCCCTGTCGCCCATCTATCTTGAGGTTGTCCGGTAACCTTACGCCAAACTCGATGAGCCGATGATCGAGCAGCGGACAGCGCACTTCGAGCGAGTGCGCCATGCTCATCCGATCCGCCTTCGCGAGGACGTCGTCGGTCATGTAGAAGTGGATGTCAGCATTCTGGCTGCGTGCCAGCGGCGAGCTGGCATCGGTGTTCGCGTAGAACGGCAAGACCGCTTCGGCGGGCGTATAGCCATTGAGGCTGCGCATGAACTCCGGCGTGTACAGCGCGGCGCGCGCGTCCGCGCGCAGCCAGAGCAGGTCACGGTAGTAAGCCTCGCTGTCGCTGACCGCGAGGTTCTCGAAAATGGTCTTGAGCCGAAGCGGTTGTGGCAGGCGCGCCGATGCCGGCCAGACCGAGCCCAGCAGGCCGAACAGCGGCGAACGCACGGCCAGGGGCAACGCACCACGCAAGCGTGACTCGAATACGTGCGGCACGTAGCGGAACGTGTAACCGCCGAAACCCTCATCGCCGCCATCGCCCGACAAGGCCACGGTCACGGTCCGGCGCGCCATCTCGCAGACGTACCAGGTGGGGATGGCGCTGGAATCGGCCAGCGGCTCGTCGAAATGCCAGGCTATCTTCTCGAGCACGTCGGTGGCGCGCGGCTGCACCACGAATTCGTGGTGATCGGTGCCCAGGTGCTCGGCAATCGCCTTGGCCGCGCCCAGCTCACTGAACTTGCGGTCATCGAAACCGATGGAATTGGTGATGACCGGGCGACTGGAAGCACGCGCCATGGACGATACGACCAGCGAAGAATCGAGTCCGCCGGACAGGAAGGCGCCGAGTGGCACTTCGCTCATGAGCCGGCAGCGCACCGCATCGTCCAGCAGCGATTCGAATTCCTCGGTGGCGGACTCCAGTGACCGCTCCACGGGAGCGCCGAATTTCAACTGCCAGTACTGGCGTTCAGTCTCGCGCGCGGCCGTGACGTGCAGCGTGCGCGCCGCGCGCAGCTTGGAGACGTTCCGGTAGATAGTCTTGGGAGCCGGGATGTAGCCGAACGAGAAATAGCAATCGAGCGCTTCCGGATCCAGGGCGTCCGGACACCACCCCGTCGCGCGCAGCGCCTTGAGTTCGGACGCGAATGCCACGACCGAACCGCGGCGGAAGTAGTACATCGGCTTCTTGCCTACGCGATCACGCGCGAGGAACAGGGCCTGCGTGCGCGTGTCCCAGATGGCGAAAGCGAACATCCCGTTCAGGCGCTCGGCGCAGTTCTCGCCCCATTGCAGATACGCACCGATGATGGCTTCGGTATCCGAGTTGGTGCGGAAAGTGTGCCCGAGGGATTCGAGCTCGGCGCGCAACTGCAGGTAGTTGTAGATCTCGCCGTTGAAAACGATCTGCACTTTGCCATCGGCGCCGGCCATGGGCTGGTGACCGCCGGAGACGTCGATGATGGCCAGCCGCCGGTGGCCGAGCGCCGCGTGGCCATCGACATAGAACCCCTCGCCGTCCGGGCCGCGATGGGCGATGGCGTCGGTCATGCGCTTGAGCCGCTCACGCGCCTGTTCTGGCTGGTGACCGGAGAAATCCACGTATCCCGCGATGCCGCACATGGTCAGTGTTTCCGCGCCAGCAGATCCAGATAGAGGTGGCGATAGTGGTCCATCATCCTTTCGATACCGAATGACTCCTGGAAGCGATGCCGGCCCGCCTCGGCGCGCCGAAGGCGTTCGGCAGGGTCACGAATGGCCTCGGTGATCGCGAGTTGCAACGCGGCCGTGTCGTCCGAGGGCACGACCCAACCGGATTCATTGGCCACGACGATCTCGGGATTGCCACCGACCGCGGTCACGATGACAGGCACGCCCGCGGCCATGGCCTCGAGCAATGCCATCGACGTGCCCTCGCTGAAACTGGGCAACACGAACAGATCCATGCACTGCGCCAGCTGGCGGGCATCTTCTCGGAAACCGGTGAGGCGCACGCGGTCCTTCAGGCCATTCGCGTCCACCTGGGAGCGCACCGCCGGGAATTCGGGACCATCGCCCACCAGCAGCCCGCGCAGGGCCGGCGTTTCCGCCGACACCGCGCCCAAGGCGCGCACCAGCATGGGCAGGTTCTTGATGGGGTCGAACCTGCCCACCGTGCCCACGACAAAATCGTTTTCGGCGAACCCGAGTTCGGCGCGCAGGGCCGCACGCCGCGCGGCATCGAGCGGTGAAGGCGGCGAGACGCCGTTGTAGATCACGCGAATCTGCGGGGCACTCAGACCTTCGTAACGCTCGAGGCGGGTGCGAACGTCCTCGGATACGGCGACGAAGCGGTGAGTGAGCTTGCGGATCAGCGTGCGATTCACGAAGGCCCGTTTGCGGTTCACGACCTCGGGGTAGAACCGCCCGTGTTCCTCGAGCAGCAGTCGCGGCTTGCGATATCGCAGGCGCGACAGCGCGCTGTAGAACCACGGGGTGCACTGGTGCGCATGCACGATTCGCGCGCGGGTCGCGCGAAACAGGCGCGCGAGTTTTCCGGGCATCGTGAGATCCATGCCCGGCTGCCGCCACAGACAATGAACGGGGATGCCCTCGGCACGCAGCATCCGCCCCCAGGTGCCGGGATCGTCCAGGCAGATCACGCTCAGGTCGTATTCGCGCGCGAATACGCGCGCCATCTCCACGACGAGCTTTTCCGTACCGCCGGGATTCAGCGCATTGACCACGTAAGCGAGGGCGGGCCGCGTCATCGGTGTTCAGGCCGTCATCAGCTTGCGATACAGGTTTTCGATGGTCCGCGTGCGATGGGCGAAGCTGAAATCCGATTCCACCGTCGCGCGCGCCTGGCGTGCCAGCCGGTGACGCAGTTCGTCATCCTCGAGCACGCGCAGGAGGCCGGCCGCGAGCGCGGGCGAATCCTGCGCCGGTACGAGCAGCGCCTCACGCTGATCGGTTACCGCTTCCTTCACGCCATCGACGTCGGTCGAGACGATGGGCACTTCCATGGCCATGGCCTCGAGTACGGTGTTCGGCAGACCTTCGCGCGTCGACGACAACACGTAGATGTCCATGAGTTCGAACACCTTGCGCACGTCGTGGAAGTGGCCCATGAAAATCACGCGGTGCGACACACCGAGCTCGTTCGACAGCGCCTTGAGCTCCTGCTCGAGCTCGCCCTTGCCGGCGATCACGAAATACGTATCGGGTTGCTTCTGCAGCAGGATCTTCGCGGCACGCAACAGGTTCGGATAATCCTTCTCGCCATTGAGGCGGCCCACGGCGCCGATGACGCGCGCGCCCGGCGGAATGCCCAGCTTGGCGCGGAATTCCAGGTCAGGATTGCCCGAGCGGCGGAAGAACTTCGAGTCGATGGCGTTGCGGATCCACATCATCCGCTTCGGATCCACCTTGTAGCGGCTGATGATGTCGCGCATGGTGTCCGAGACCATGAGCACCAGGTCGTAGTACTTGAGCAGGCGCAGGTCGAGCTGGTCGTACAGATACCGAACGCGCCAGTTCTTCGAAGCCCAGAAGAACCTGAAGCTGGCCAGCGGGCCGTGGGCCGTCGTTACCAGCTTCATCTTGTGATAACGCGACAGGATCAGCCCGTACAGGTCCGACTTGTAGCAATGCGCATGGAAGATGTCGATCTGCTTCTCGCGGCACAATTTGAGCAGGCCGCGTATCGCGCCGATATCGAACTTGAAGCGCTCGTCGAAGGTGTGAAAGGACTCGACGCCTAGCTTCTTTGCGCGTTCGTGCAGGTCGAACTCCGGATCATCCTTGCTCTTCAGGTAGGCCACGTGCATGTCGAAATGCTCGCGGTCGGTCTCGAGCGCGGAGAACAGGATGGTCTTCTCCGGTCCACCACCGCCACCACGGCAGCTGCGGACATCGAGGACATTGATCTTTTTCTTCGGGGATTCGCTCATGCGTTGCTCGCCTTGCTGAATTCGGCTGTGTCGATCGGCCGCCGCGCGGCCAGGCCCTGGGTTTCGAGCCAGGCGATGGTGCGTCGCGTGGCTTCCGGGAAGCTCACCGGTGTCACGAACTGGAACCGCTCGGCGAACTTGTTCACGGGTAGTTTGTGGCGCACCCGCTGCAGGTGCCACAGCTCGCGGTCCACCGACGCGGTGGCCGCATATGAAACGGCCTGGCGCTCGAAGCTGTATGCGCCTTCGAGGCGCGCGCGGATGGCCGCCTTGAGCCCATCCGGAATGTGCGTCTTGAGCTTGTGATACAGCGCGTTCACCGGGCCCAGGGACTGCACCGCATCGATGGCGGCGCCCAGTGACCATGGGAATTTGTCGCCGCTGACCACCGGCAGCTTGCCCGGGTCACATCCCAGCGGGCCGCCCAGCGCCTCGTAGAACTCGCGCCACGTCACGCGCTCGGCGTCACCGGCGTTGTAGAACCCCGCGATGCCGGGAGCGTGCTCGCATGCGGCGCGGATCATGGCGACCAGGTTGGCGATATAGACGCCGTTGAACACGCCCGAACCGCCATCGACCAGGAAGCTGGACTTGCGCGCCATCGCGCGCGCGAAACCCAGCGTATGCGGCGAACGAACGCCCCAGACGATGCCAGGCCGCAAAACCACCACCTCGAGGTCGTCGGCGGTCTGCGCACGCAGCCAGCGCTCGGACTCGGCCTTGGCGCGCGCGTAAGGCATCCAGTGCTTGTCGAGTGGCGGCGCGTCGTCATCGATGGGCTGTTCGACGTCGCCATAGACCACGGCGGAACTCAGGTGCACGAAACGCGGCACTCCGGCCCGTCTGCAGGCGTCGTAGATGGCGCGCGTCGATTGGACGATGCCCGCCGGCGGACCGGTGGTCACATTGACCACCGCGGACGCGCCGGCAATCGCATCGGCCAGCGCAGCTTCGCGCGTGGCGTCGGCGAGCCTGACCTCGACGGCGTTGCCCCAGCGACAGAAGCCCGCCATGTTGCGATAGCTGCGGACCACGGCCCGCACACCGGTGTGCCCGCCGAGGACCAGCGATTCGATCAGCGTGGTACCGACGAAACCGCCGGCACCGACAATCGCAATCTTGTTCATCGATTGCTCCAGTGGAGGCGAGCGGCCGCGGCCTGTTCGCGCGAAGCGAGCCAGGGTTCGGGCAGCGGTGCGGCAACCGACAACGCCTGCTCGAGCAGTGCGATGCAGGCCGCGCCACCCTGTCCGTCCACCGCCGGTTTCTCACCGAGCTCGATGGCGCGCAGCACCTGCACGAGCTGGCAGAGCACCGCATCCGGATAACTCAGCGGCACGATCCGGCGCGCCGCGTCCTGGTGGAGGTCCACGGGGAAGGATTCGTCGATGACCTGCGGCACGAAGGCGCCGGGGCGGCCGATGGCCAACTGGTCGAAGCGGTCCACGCGCAGCACGGCTTCAGCCGAACTACCCACGACGCGCAGTTCATTGACCTGGGGTACATCCCAGGACAGGTGCATCTCGCCCTGACAGTCCTGCGCCCGCAGGCCCATTGCGACCGTGGCCTCGATGCCGCCCGCCGCGTCGTCCGCGTAAGTCGCGGCCGTCATCGAGCCGAACACCGATTGCAGGAAGTCGAGCGCGTGCGTGCCGATGTCGAACAACACGCCGGCGCCGCCCTGGCTGCGCGGCTTGAAAGCTGCGGGCGTGGTCACTGCCCATTCAAACTTGTGTCCTTCGCGATATTCGAAGGATTGCAGCCGGCCGAGCGCCCCGCCCTGCACCAGCGTGCGCAGCTTCGCGAAGGCGGGGAAGAAACGCCGGATCATGCCGATCGCAAGCACGCGTTGCGCCGAGGCGGCGGCCTCGTTCATGCGCTGGCATTCGGCGGTGGAATTCGCCATCGGCTTCTCGCACAACACGTGGCTGCCGTGTTCGAACGCGGTCAACGTCTGCGCGCAATGAAGCGCCGGCGGCGTCAGTATCAGCGTCAGTTGCGGACGCGCCTGCTTGCAGGCTTCCTCCAGCGAAGTGAAATGACGCGCACCGGCGAACGAGGTCGCCATTTCCCGCGCGTGATCGGCCGCCGGATCGACGAGCCCGACCACTTCCAGCACGCGCTGCTTCGCGAGCCTGGCCAGCGGCTTTCGATACAGCCTCTGCGCCACCGCGCCGCAGCCCACGACGATCGTGCGGATACTCATACGTTCACTCCAAACAGAATTCTTTCCAGCCGGGCGGCCTTGCCGCGCCAGCTCTCGTCTTTCAGTCGCAGGCGGGCCTGGCGCTGCGAGTCGGGCAGCGCCGAGCCGAGACGCTCGAGAACGCGGCTGGCGAAGTCGTCGGCGTTGTCGGCCACGTCCATGCAATCCTCCCAGCCACCCACCGCGGGCAACCGCGTGACGACCACGGGACGGCCTGTCGCGAGGTACTCGCGCATCTTCAGCGGCTGCATGGCGCGCGTGACGGGCAGATCGGCATAGGGCATCACCAGCACCGCGGCTTCGCGCGCCAGCGCCGGCAGATCGGCGAATTCCGCGGGACCCGCGAGATTCACGCGCGGCAAGGCGGCGAGGCGGGGATCCGGATCCTGCTGCGGCCCCACGAACACGATCGTCCCTGCCGTGAGACGCCGCGAGAGGCGCTCAATGGCGTTCACATCGAGACGACGATCGACGAGGCCCCAGAAGAGCACCAGCGGTCGCGGTAGATTGGCGAGCAATGCCGCGCTGCCGTCCGTGCGTGACCAGTGGTCAAGGTCGATGCCGTGTGAAACGATCTCGGCATCACGGCCCATGCCTCGAATGCGCGCGGCAAGATTGTCGCCGGCCGCGACGATGCGATCGGCCCGAGTTACCAGGTCCTTTTCCATCGACTGCAGCGGGCCGGAGTCCAGCCCCGGCCACGCCGAGAAATCGTCCACGCAGTAGTACACCCAGCTCCTGGCGGACACGCGCGCCGGCAGGTCGGCGATGATGGGCACCGAACTCAGGATCACCGAGTCGCGCAGTCGCGGAAGTCTGGCCACGAGGTAGTTGGACAACATTCGCGCATTGAGGCGGCGCTGCCAGCGTGTACGAAAGCCCGGGTACATGGCCGGGTTGTGCACCACGGGCGCGGGACCACCGTCGCGCGGCGCCGGGCCGGCCGGACGCGATCCCCATTGCTTCAATTTTTGTACGCCTCTTCGCATGAGCTCGAAATCGAACGAGAGACCGCGGGTACCCACGGTATTGATCCAGGTGACGTCGCAGGTATCGAGGAGCTCTCGTACGAGGTGCTGGCAGCTGGACGGGTGACGTCCCCAATCGTCGGCAAAAACCACCAGGCACCGATCGCTTGGCGGCGCTCCCTTGTCGTCCCGGACCAAAATAACTCCCTGCGGGTTGCGAACAGCTGCGCGACCCACTTCCAAGGGCTGCATAAATGCCGGTTCTGGTCTCTGGATGCCATCCCCTGAGACCCGGTCGAAGCTGGATTCGTGAACTCGCCCCAGGCCGGGAACGATTCACATAAAAAGGACTGGATTCCGGGACTTAGACCGGGAATTGCCGGCCGCCATTGAGCTTCGGGACCGCCCTGGAACGCAGCCAGAGAGCCTCAGGCAAGCGATCGCAGGACCTGCGCCGGATTACCCCCGATGATGCTGCCTCCCGGCATGGCCTTGACCACGACCGCCCCCGCCGAGACCACCGAACCCTCGCCCACCTCCGCGAGAAGGATGGCGCCTTCGCCGATCCAGCAGCCCGCGCCGACTTTGACGGTGTCATAACGCGCCTCGGCCACCAGGCTGCCGCCCTCGCCGAAATGCTGGCGCTTGCCGCTGGGAATGCTCACCCGGCTGCCCATCATGACCCCTCGCCCGAGGTCGGCATGACCGATGACGCAGTACGCCCCCATGGAGACGTTGGGCGCGAGCTTCGCCCCGCGATGGGTGAACACAGAACCGAAACCGATATGGGTTTCCCAGCTGCAGTCCTCGAGCGTCGCGCAATAGAAGGCGCCGCGCAGGCGCGCGCCAGGCCAACCGGGCATGCAGGCGAGTAGTTGGGCGCAGGTGAGGAAGACCTGTTCACCGCGCGTGAGCAGGGATTCCAGCCAGCTGAGCAGGATCAAGGGCGACGTCAGCAGCCAGGCGATGCCGAAAATCACCGCCTTGAGCACTCGCCTCATCGCTTGCCCCGCATCAAGCCGCGCAGTCGGTCGCGCACCAGCCGCATCAGCTCGCCCGCCGTGACCGAGACCTTGCGGCGCAGGGAGCTTCGCAGCCGGGCGCCCTGTGTTTCGAATGGCACGGGCTGGCCGAAATCATAGTTGGGCTGCGGCGACAGCTGCGTGTGCCGCGGGTCGCGCTGGTAGTAGCCATGCACCACACCATACACACACAGGATGACCTGCGGCCGGGTCACATACGCGGTGGGGAATGACAGCAGGTCGGCCAGGCAGCGCTCGAAATAGAAGGCGGCCTTTTCACTGAACGGTGCGCGCTCGGATTCCGGCGCGTGACGCGCGGCCAGGTGGAACACATGACACTTGCGGATGTCGTGCGCCGGCCAGGTCTCGGTGGGTAGTTCGACCTTGTGCAGGACGTCGCGATACGCCGGCGCCGCGCCCGGGTTTGTGGAAATCCATGTCGCGGCTCTTGCTGGCCAGGCCGGTGGGGCCGTCGTCGATGAATCCCAACAAGGTACGCGAGCCATCGTCCATCGCCATGACCCAGTCGGCAAGCTCGAGAATCGCGCTGGCCGCCCCCGGATCACCTGTGAGGTAGTAGTACTGCAGCAGGCCCGAGGTGTAGTTGTGTTCGTTGCTGGGGCCGCCGCCGTACGGCCCCTTTGCATTTCGCGCGCTGTAGGTGCGATGCGTGCAGGTCGCCGCGGGTTGATAGTGGTCGGTGTGCCACAGGAGGCCGCCGCTGAACCCCGCCTTGTCTTCGCGCGTGTGGTAGATGTCGATGTCGATGAGATGCCGCGCCGCTTCGGTCATCAGGTCCCGCCAGCGGCGATCGCCGGTTCGCAGGAAGTGCATGCCCGCGCCGTACACGAAATCGTACTGGTTGTTGTAGTGGGAAATGAAGGGCTCCGGGCCCTTGTGATGCACGGCCTCGTGATCCGCATACAAGTCGCCGAAGTTGCGCCAGCCGTACTCATCGATGAGTTCGCGCTTGGCGACGAATGAATTGGCGCCTTCGACTATCGACGAGATGTAACGCAGGTATTCGGCGTTGTGGTCCTCGTTGGCGGGAACCAGGTAGCCCACCGCACGAGTCGCCGCCGATTCCGCGGGGTCCAGCGAAACCGTCAGCGGCGCATGCAACGCAGCCATCGCACGCGGCGGACTTTCGCCGCCGAACCCGAGCAGGACGGCGTGCCTTTTTTTCTCGCCACCCTGCAGTTCGAACTCCGCCAGGCACTCCGCGGGAAACAACCCCACGCTCAGCGCCACACCATCCCACCGCAGTGCCTTGGGAAAGTTCTGCCAGAAATGTTCGACCGTGGCCGCGATGCTCGTGCCGGCGCCACCCACCTGCACCACCGGACTGGCGCGCTCTCCCTGATGCAACACGCGACCTTCCGCGCCTTGCACGCGATATCCGCGAAAGCCCACCGTGAGCTTGCCGCCGGCATCGAGATGATTGGGTGAATTCCAGCGCTCGCCGCCACTGGAATCCTGGTACAGCGACCAGGCTGTCGCGGGTGATTCGTGCCACTGCCCCGGTTCGGCCTGCCAGGTGAGTTGCCGCGGCGGTTGTGAGGGGCGCAGTTCGATCGACAGGTCTTCGAGCAATGCCGAGCCGGCATCACCGAGATCCCACAAGCCGCCGACGTGACGCGCCGCGCGCGGATTCCAGATCTCGCATTCGACGCGCACCGCGGCCGAACCCTGGATGAAGACCAGCCGCAATTCGAGGCGCACAAGTTCGCGTCCTTGTGCTTCGATGATCCCGGCGCAAGCAATGGAAGCGCGAACCGGTCCGTGCTCCTCGACCTTGGCCTCGACCAGTCGCACGGTGAGTGGCGCATTGCGGGCGCCACGCGCACGCACGACCATGCCGGAAGACTCGAGGCAGGCCCGCCCGCCAACGCTCACCGATGCGAATCGGCCGTCACCAGCGCGCGGTATCTCGAACACCGCGGCTCCCGTATCGACGCGCAGCCGGTCGTCAAACTGCTGGATTTCGATGGCATCGGCGCTGATGGCAGCGTCGGCCCTGGCCAACGACACGCGCAGGTCGCCGCCCGCGCTCACGCTGACTCGAGTATCCACCAGCAGCCATTTCACGCTGCCATCCGGCCAGGTGGCGAGCACCTTGAACTGCGCCGGCAGCCTGCGCTGCTGCGCATCGAGCAGCGCAAGCCCGGCGACTTCGTTCACCGTGCCTCGTGCCAGCGGCACGCCCGTGCGGATCGCTTCACGATCGCGGTCGATGCCGGCCGGCTCGCGCACGAGAATCGTCGCCAGGTGATTCACGATCTCACTCCAACCGCCCTCGCCGGCTGCTCGCCGGCATTCAGCAGCGCGTCGAGCGGCCGCAGGTTTGCTTCCCAGGAATATCCACGTTCCACGCAGCGGCGTGCGCTCTGTCCGATGTCCGCGGCGAGCCCGGGCGTTTGCACGAGGCTAAGCACCCGCGCCGCGAAATCTCCCGGCGAGTCCGCGACCACCACATCGACACCATTGCACGCGTGGATACCTTCGAGCGATTGAGCGGTGCAAACCACCGCCTTGCCCATGGCCATGGCCTCGAGCACCTTGTTCTGCACGCCGCGCGCCACCTTGAGCGGAACCACGCAGAGGGCCGCGGCGTGCACGTAGCCGCGCACGTCATCGACGAAGCCGGTGACCTCGATACCCGGGCGTCCGGCGAGCAGTTTGACGGCTTCGGTGGGTCGCGATCCCACCACGATGAACCGCAGGTCGGGCCGCTCCGCATGGATGAGCGGCAACACCTCGTCGGCGAACCAGGTCACGCCCTGCACGTTCGGCCAGTAATCCATGACCCCGGTGAACACCAGCGTGTTGCCGCCTCCGGAACCGGCGCGCGGCGCGAAGTATTCGAGATCCACACCGTTCGAAAGTGCGCTCAGGTTGTCGACGCGGGCGCCTACCGGCATGTACTCGCGCTCCTGCGCGCTCACGAGGAACAGGTGATCGAAATCGGCGGCGATGCGCCGTTCGTAATCGGACAACCGCCGCGCTTCATAGTCGTAGACCCAGCGCTGGGGAATGTGATGGCGCTCGGCGTATTGCCGCCACTTGTAGGAGTCCACGTCGATGAGATCCATGAGTCGCAAGGCGTGGCGCAGTTTGCCGTCCGCATGCCGCGAGCGGAACACGTACTCGGCCATGGGCGAGGAAAAGCAGAACACCGCGTCGATGTCGTGCGTATCGAGAAACTCGTCGATGCGCCGCTGCAATGACGGCACATGAAAATGCCGCACGGTGATGGAACTGCCGCTGGTGAGCGCGCGCAGCCCCGCCGAAAGCCGGCTGCGGCCTTCGATGCTCACGGCGATGACGCCGGCACAGCGCCGCTGCAGCTCCGCCACATGGGCCAGGTCGGAAGCGTCGTCCACCGGACACGCCACGTGCACCTCGTGGCGCCGGGCCAGGTACTCGAGCACGTTGAACGAACGTATCTTGTCGCCCCGGTTGGGGGGGTACGGCAGACGATGGGTGAGCAGCAGGATGCGCATGGTGGCCGGTTTCTCGGGGCGGCAAGCCTAAACGATCACTCGCCGCCCCGCAGCCGATCGAGCACTCCAAACAGGACGCGAAGTGACCGTCTTCTCACAATCTGCAGGGTCTGCAAGTTCGAGGGGGTTGCGGCGAAGTCGCGCTTGTACTCGCGGTGGAGGCCGGGCCCGGCCAGGAAGTCGAAATGCCGAATGCCGTCGCGGCATGCGGCCTCGATGGCATGGCCCAGATGCAGATAGCCCGGCGAGACACCGCGCGCAGTGGCGGGGTCGAAGCCGGATTGCAGGTAGTACTCGGTGCCCGACACCCGCAGGTTGAGCATGATCGAGACGCACTCGGCGCCTGCGCGCAGTTCGGTCAGCCGCACGGCGGGGTCTACCCGTTCGACCAACTCAGCGTGGAACTTCGCGCGCGACCCGGCGGGCGCATCGCCCCAGCGCCTCGCAGCCCATTGTTCGAGTCTCGCAAGCGCCGCCCGGCGCTCTTGCGGATCTTCGACCACGTGCAGCGTGGCCGGCATCTTGTCGCGCTGATGCAGCACCTTGCGGCGCGTGTTCGACCCGAGTCCGGCGACATAGGACTCGAACGATGCAGGCAAGGCGATGCTCCACCCCGTCATGCCTTCCGGCGGGCGTAGATAGGCCGGGCGAATTTGGCGCGCCAGCCGTTCCGCGACGCTGCCCTCGCGCAGATTGCAGAGCAGCAGCTCGTCCCAAGACTCCGAGAGCAGGTGATCGCGCACCGCCACGCACACGGCTTCTTCCGAGCCGCGTTCCACCACGAGGTCGAGGTACTCGGTGAACACCGCCGAGGCATCTCGCCAGGCGCAGCCCAGCAGCTCGATGCGCCGGGTGCGGAGGACGCCGCGATGCGTGCCCCGATGCGAATACAGCGGAACCAGCGCACGGAGGGCGCCCTCGGGCGAATACACGCCGAGTACATGCAGCCGGGCAGACAATGCGGTGGCATGGTGCCGCCACCAGCGCTCGACCCAGTCGAACGACATGAACAGCGGGTTGGCATCCGAGCGTGCGAGCAGCCCCTGCCATGCGTCGCGGCTCGCGGCGAACTCCGCATCGCTCCAGCGCCGCACCTGCAATGCCGTCACCTAGCTCTCCGAAACCATCAGGCGCGCGCGACGCCGCAGCAGATCGAACGCGCCGCGGTCCACCATCCACAACGCCGCCGGATACAGCACCGCGCCCACGGCGACCAGCGAGACGAGCAACATCGGCGGGGACAGGAACGATTGACCACGCGCCCAGTGCTGCAGCCCCGCGACGCACGCCGCCATGATGCCGGCCGCCAGCAACGGGCCGCGCGCCACCGCGAACATCTGCGCATACGTGAGCCCGATGGCACGCAGCGGCAGCCGGAACGCGGCCAGGTAGATGGGCGGAAACGCGCACATCCACGCCAGCGAAACCCCGCGCACGCCGCCCCACCAGGCGCCCGCCACCAGCGCGACCGTCATCAACGGAACGATGATGAACTTGGTCCGCAGCAGCACCCCGGGACGTCCGATGCCGGTCATTGCGGGAGTTTCCACGCTGCCGATGAGACGCAACGGTGCAACCACCGCCATGGCGATCACCGGGAAGATGGCCGGCAGCCACTGCGCGCCGAAGATCACCGGCACGGCGGTGGCCGCCACGCTCGCGATACCCCAGAAAACCGGCAAGCCGACGGCGGCATGGGTTCGCATCGTCTCGAGCATGAGCGTCGCGGCTTCAGCGCGATCGTCCGCGAGCCGCGTGTACGCCGGCAGTGACACATCGTTCACCACGTTGGAGATCTTTTCGAGCGGCGTATTGGCCACCTGTTGTCCGAAGCTGAAGAGCCCGAGCTGGGTCGTACCGCTCCAGCGCCCCAGGAGAAAAACGTCGATGGAGGTGTACCAGCGGAACAGCAACCCATCGGCGATGAGCACGGCGCTGGTGCGCACGTATCGCATGGCTGCGGCAAAAGCGCGCGTCGGCAGATAGACACTGGGAACAGCGAGGTTGAGCAGCAGCGTGCGCACCAGAGTGCCCGCCACCTGCCCCCACACCAGCGACCAGGCGCCGGCGCCCGACCACGCGAGGTACACCATGACGCCGGAACCGGTCACCGCCTGTGCCGAAGAGATCACCGCGAGCCGCGCGAAGCGCATTTCGTGGATGAGGCGCGCGTGCGGCAGGATGCCGGCCGCGGTCAACAACAAGGTCGCCGCCATCACCGCGATGATCGCTTCGACTTCGGGCGTCTCTACCAGTGACGCGATGGCGCCGGCCAACGCGGCGAGCAGAATCGCGGTGACCAGGCCCATGGAGATCAGCAGGCTGAAAACCGAGCGTCGTTCGTCGGAGGACTGCGGGTGCCGTTGCACCAGCGCCTCGAGCATGCCGCCCTCGTACATCAACGACGCGTAGCTGAATGCCACCGAAGCAATGGCGAACACGCCCACGGCATGCGCGTCCAGGGTCCGAAACACGTACACCATGCCCAGCCACGAAATCGTCTGCACGAGGATTTTCGCGACCGTGTGAGCGCGCAATGCCGACCGGAGTTTGCGGTAGACCTCGATCACGGCGACGCGTGACACGCGGATGCTAGTATCGCCACACGCTCGGGCAGGGACACGGCGCGTGTGCGGCGGAGCGATGCAAAGAGGTCACGCTCGCGATCATGTCGACGCATCCATCGCCGCCGGGCAAGAGCAAGCAGCAACGACTCGCCGACATCATCGTGCGCGGACGGCTGCTCGGCGTGCTCCGGCGCTGCCACGATCGTGCGCGGAGCCCGGTGCTCATCCTCGGTTATCACCGCATCGCCACCATAGACCAGCCCCACGCCTATCCCCTCGATCTCGGTCTCGTCAGCGCCACGGCCGAAGAATTCGACACACAGATGCGCGCGCTGCGCGAGTTCGCTAACCCGGTGTCCCTCGACGACATCGCCGATGCGGTGGCGCATCGCCGTACTCTGCCGGAACGCGCCGTCGCGGTCACGTTCGACGACAGCTTCAACGATACCTTCGAGGTGGCTTTCCCGGTGCTCCGGCAGCACGGGATTCCCGCGTCCGTGTTCATCTCCACCGGGCATGTGGAAGACAACGAACCGTTCTGGTTCGAAATCACCGCGCATCTCATGTTGCGCATTCCGCCACGCGCGCTCACCTTCGAGCAGTGTCCGGGCGGCTTGCCGGAGGGCGAAGGAATCGCCACGCGGCGCGCTTCCATCGTCAGACTGCATCGGCTCCTCAAGGCCTTCGGCAACCAGCAGCGCCGCGAGCTGGTCGACGGCTGGCGCACTCGATTCGCCAGTTACATCGACCCGCGCGCCCACGAACTCAGCAGGCCGGTGTCCCGGCAACAGATCCTGGAGATGTCGCGCAATGGCATCGACTTTGGTTCGCATACGGTCTCGCATCCCAATCTCGCGCTGGCCAGCACCGAATCCATCGTGCGCGAATTCAACGATTCGCGGGCCTATCTCGAGGCGTTGCTCGGGCGCCGGGTGCGCAGCCTTGCCTATCCATTCGGCACACCCGACACCTACGACGGACGCGCCATCTCGGCCGCGCGGGACTGCGGATACGACCTTGCGGTGAGCTACCGCCAGGGCGTCAACTGGTTAGGCTCGCTGGCACCCTTCGAGCTGCGGCGCATCGGCATCAGCCCCGGAGTGACGCCCAACCAGTTCCGCGCCATGCTCGCCTTGCCGGGCTGGCTGCACCCGCACTTCGATCATCACTGAAGGACTCTGAAAGACTCGGGGGCTGAGCCGGTCAGGGCAGATTGCGCACCAGCCAGGGGCCCAGCAGGTTGGCGCTCCACAGCGGCATGCGACGCCAGACCTTCGACGCGAGCTGGTACTTCGGATTCGACTGGTTGAGCCGCGGCACGGCTGCACCCTCGGGCAACCAGTAATACCAATGCAATTGCACAGGCTGGGCGCCCCACTGCGCCTTGAACTTGTGGGTGCCGCTGTCCACGCTCGATCGCCCGAAGTCGAACGCGCGCGCGCCGCGTTCCAGGCTGCGCCGAAGCATCTCCCAGTACATGCGCATGTTGAGCGCGCCTCGTTTGCCCTCCGGCGAACAGGCAGCCCAGGGCACCTCGATGCGATCCCCATGGCGCAGGATAATCGCGGCGGCCTCGGCCTTGTCCCGCATGCGCACCACCAGCACTTCGGCATCGCCGCCGAG
>JAQSWD010000157.1 GCA_029266835.1 Steroidobacteraceae bacterium | reverse complement strand
CCGGCGCGGAGTACGTGACGGCGCAAAGCTTCCTCATCAAGGCGGACATCGAAAAAGCCGGCGCCGCGCACGAACACTGAGGTCGCCATGCTCGAGAAAATCATTCGATTCTCCATCGGCCACCGGTGGCTGGTGCTGCTCACGGTGCTGGGTGTTTCCGCGCTCGGCGCCTGGAACTACACGCGCCTGCCCATCGATGCCGTGCCGGACATCACCAATGTCCAGGTGCAGATCAATACCGAAGCACCGGGGTATTCACCGCTTGAAGCCGAACAGCGCATCACTTTCGCGGTGGAAGCCGCGCTCAGCGGCATGCCCCGCCTGCAGTACACGCGTTCGCTGTCGCGATACGGGTTGTCGCAGGTCACCGTGGTTTTCGAAGACGGCACGGATATCTACTTCGCCCGGCAACAGGTGGCGGAGCGGCTGCAACAAGCGCTGGCCCAACTACCGCCTGGCGCCGAGCCCACGCTCGGGCCGGTGGCTACCGGCCTCGGCGAGATCTTCATGTACACCGTCGAAGCGGCGGAAGGCGCGCGCAAACCCGATGGAACGCCCTGGAGCGCCACGGACCTTCGCACGCTTCAGGATTGGGTGATCCGGCCGCAGCTCCGCACGCTCAAGGGCGTCACGGAAGTGAACACCATCGGCGGCTATGAGCGGCAATTCCACGTGACACCGGACCCGGCCAAGCTCGTCGCTTTCGAGCTTTCGATCTCCGACCTGGTCACGGCCATCGAGCGCAACAACGCCAATGCCAGCGCCGGCTATGTCGAGCGCAATGGCGAGCAATACCTGGTGCGCGTACCCGGCCAGGTGGAAGGTGATGCCGGGCTGCGCCAGGTGGTGGTCGCCATGCGCGATGGCCTGCCGCTGCGCGTTTCCGATGTCGCGCAGGTGACCGAAGGCAGCGAGTTGCGCACCGGCGCGGCGACCAAGGACGGTCACGAAGTGGTGCTGGGAACGGTGTTCATGCTCATCGGCGAGAACAGCCGCGAAGTGGCGCTGCGCGCCGCCGCCAAGCTGCGCGAGATCGACGGCGCCATGCCCGAAGGAGTGAGCGCGAAACCGGTATACGACCGGACCCACCTGGTGGAAAGCGCCATCGGCACCGTCACCAAGAACCTGCTCGAAGGTGCATTGCTGGTCATCGGCGTGTTGTTCGTGCTGCTCGGTAACCTGCGTGCCGCGTTGATCACGGCGGCGGTGATCCCGGTGGCCATGCTGCTCACCATCACGGGCATGGTGGAGAACCACATCTCGGCCAATCTCATGAGCCTGGGCGCGCTCGATTTCGGCCTCATCGTCGATGGCGCCGTCATCATCGTCGAGAACTGCCTGCGACGGTTCGCCGGAAGGCAACAGGAACTCGGCCGGGTGCTGACACGCGACGAACGCTTCGGGATGGCGGCCGAAGCCAGCACCGAGGTGATCAAGCCGAGCCTGTTCGGCCTGCTCATCATCGCGGCGGTCTATCTACCGATCTTTGCGCTGGGCGGCGTGGAGGGCAAGACTTTTCAGCCGATGGCGATCACGGTGGTGATGGCGCTGACCGCCGCCATGGCGTTGTCGCTCACGTTCGTCCCGGCCGCCGTGGCGCAGTTCGCCACGGGCCGCATCGCGGAAAAGGAAACCCGGGTCATGCACGCGCTGAACCGCGGATATGCTCCGCTGCTCGGGCATGCGCTGGTGAACCGTCGCATCGTGGTGGCGGGCGCGGCGGTACTCACTTTGCTGGTCGGGTGGCTGGCGACGCGACTGGGCACCGAGTTCATTCCGAATCTCGACGAAGGCGACCACGCCGTGCAGGCCATGCGCATCCCCGGCACCAGCCTGACGCAGTCGGTGGAAATGCAGGAGCTGCTGGAAAAGCGCATCCGCGAGCTGCCGGAAGTGGCCTCGGTGATCAGCCGCATCGGCACTGGCGAGGTGGCCAATGATCCGATGCCGCCGTCGGTGGCCGACACGCTGATCATGATGAAGCCGCGCGACGATTGGCCGGATCCGCGCAAGTCGCGCGATGCCTTCGTCGCCGAACTCGAGCGGGCGGTGGCCGGCATCCCCGGCAACAACTACGAGTTCACTCAGCCCGTGCAGATGCGCATGAACGAGCTCATCGCCGGCATCCGCGCCGAGGTGGCCATCAAGATCTACGGCGATGATCTCGACGAGCTGGTGAAGATCGGTGAACGCGTGGTAGCGATCGCGCGGCGCATCGATGGTGCGGCGGATGTGAAGGCCGAACAGGCCACAGGCCTGCCGTTGCTGGTGATCACGCCCGATCGGACGGCGCTGGCCCAGTACGGCCTGTCAGTGGACGACGTGCAGCACACGGTGTCGGTGGCCATGGGCGGCGCGAAGGCGGGGCAGATCTTCGAGGGCGACCGGCGCTTCGACATCGTGGTGCGCCTGCCGGAGTCGCAGCGCCAGGATCCGAATGCGCTCGCGCGTCTTCCCATCGCGTTGCCCGAGAGATTCCAGGACGCCGAGCATCGCGACACCTCGCCCTCGCCGCGCTTCGTGCCGCTGGGCTCGGTGGCCCGCATCGCGATCGAGTTGGGTCCCAACCAGGTGAGCCGCGAGAACGGCAAGCGCCGCGTGGTGGTCACCAGCAATGTACGCGGCCGCGATCTCGGTTCATTCGTCGTCGAATTGCGCACCCGGCTCGATCGCGAGGTGAAACTGCCGCAAGGCTACTGGCTGGATTACGGCGGTACCTTCGAGCAGCTCATCTCCGCCTCGCAACGTCTGTCGGTGGTGGTGCCCGTGGTGCTGGTGATGATCTTCGGGCTTCTGTTCATGGCCTTCAATTCCGCGCGTGACGCGGCCATCGTTTTCAGCGGCGTTCCGCTGGCGATGACCGGCGGCGTGCTCGCGCTCTGGCTGCGCGGAATCCCGTTCTCGATATCGGCGGGCGTCGGATTCATCGCGCTCTCCGGAGTCGCCGTGCTCAACGGACTTGTCATGGTGACATTCATCCGCAAGCTGCTCGAGGACGGCGCGGCACTCGACGCGGCCATCCACCATGGCGCACTCGCGCGGTTGCGCCCTGTGCTCATGACGGCGCTGGTGGCGAGCCTGGGTTTCCTGCCCATGGCCTTGAACGTGGGCACGGGCGCGGAAGTGCAGCGGCCGCTGGCGACGGTGGTGATCGGAGGAATCGTGTCGTCGACCCTGCTCACCTTGTTCGTGCTGCCGGCGCTGTATCGCTGGGCTGCCCAGAAGCGCACGGGTATTACATAATCGATTCTTCTATATACGCCGAAAACATGAGGCCCCGATGCGCGAGCAATACATCGAATACAAGGACGGCGAGACCACGCTCGAAGGTTTTCTCTGCTTCGATGAGGCGCTGCCCGGCCCCCGCCCCGCGGTGTTGATCTGCCACGCCTATGGCGGTCGCGATGAATTCGTGGAGCGCAAGGCGCGCCGCCTCGCGTGGCAGGGCTACGCCTGCTTCGCGCTCGACAACTACGGCAAGGGCGTGCGCGGCAGGACGCCCGAAGAGAGTTCGGCACTGATGGCGCCGTTCATGGACGACCGTCGCATGCTGCTGCGGCGGTTGAAGGCGGGCCTCGCCGCCGCGCAGGCGCTGCCGCTGGTCGACTCCCGGCGCATCGCCGTGATGGGTTTCTGCTTCGGCGGCCTGTGCGCGCTCGACCTGGCGCGCGGCGACGCCGACATCCGCGGTGCCGTGAGTTTCCACGGCTTGTTGAAACCCTCGGGTTTCACGGAACCGAAGGTGCGCGCCAAGATACTCATGCTGCATGGGTATGACGATCCGCTGGCGCCGCCCGACGACGTGCTCGCCATCGCCCGGGAATTCACCACGGCCGGCGCCGACTGGCAGCTGCATGCCTACGGACACACGGTGCATGCCTTCACCAACCCGGTGGCTCACAACCGCGCCGGCGGTTTTCAGTACGACGATGCGGCGGATCGCCGCTCGTGGCATACGCTCGAGGAGTTCCTCGGCGAAGTCCTCAAATGAGGCGTTCGCAGCGTCGCCGTGATAGGTTGGCCACCAGGCACTGAGGGGATCACTCAATGAAAAAAGTATCGGTCGTCCTGCTCGCGGCGTTCAGCATCGCGTTCGCGGCGCTCGCGGATGCCGCGCCCAAGAAGCGCACGCGCAACGCCAATCGTGTGGGTCCGTACGGCATGGGCTTCGTCGGGCAGAGCAACTGGACCAGTGATCAGTCGCAGAACGAACTCGACCTCATCGCCACGCTCGAAGAGACGGGGGCCGACATCCAGAACCTGTCGACCAGCTCCGAAGACAGCGACATGGGTTACAACCTCACCTTCGGCTATCGCTTCACCCGCTACTTCGCGGCGGAGCTGGGTCTCGCGCAATTCGGGTCGGTCGAGTCCGTGGCGCGCGCGGACATGGATTTCGACGGCAATGGTTTCGTGCCCGTGGCGCTCAATCTGTCTTTCTCGGCCGGCGGCCCCATGTTCTCGGCGCTGGGCATCCTGCCGATCAACGACAAGTTCGAATTGTTCGGCCGCGTGGGTTACCTGTTCACCAGCTCCAAGCGCGAGCTCAACTCGCGTGTCGACGGTCAGCGTGGCGGCTTCGGCAGCGCCCGGGGCGATTCGCAGGACCTGGTACTGGGCGTCGGCGCGGCCTGGAATTTCAACCAGGTCTATTCGGCGCGGCTCGAGTACCAGAAGCTCGACGAACTGGGCGAAGACAACGTCACGGGCGTGGAAGACCTCAACGTGATCGGCCTCGGAGTCGTGGTCCGCTTTTGATCTGACAAACCATCACGGCAATCCGGCATGACGGAAAGCCCAGGGTCGCGCGACACTGTTGTCATGAGCAACAAGACTTACTCCCTCGTCGCGGGTGCCCTGCTCGCACTGGCCAGCGCGGCCTGCAGTGGTACGGACGCCGCCGCCCCGGCGGTGCGCATCGGCAATGCCTTCGTCGCCACGCCCGTGGCCCGATTCGACGAGCCCTGGGCGATGACCTTCCTGCCGGATGGGCGCCTGCTGGTCACTGAAAAACCCGGCGCGCTCAAACTAGTGGACGTGGCGACCAAGCAGGTGGGCGACGTCACCGGCGTGCCCAAGGTCGCGCATGGCGGCCAGGGCGGCTTCGGCGATGTGATCCTGCACCCCGAGTTCGCGAAGAATTCCATCGTCTACGTGAGCTACTCGGAGCCGGGTGAAGGCGGCTCGGGCTCGGCGGTGGCGCGCGCCCGGCTTGCGCTCAGCGGCAATGGCGGCAAGCTCGAAGAGCTCGCGGTGATCTGGCGGCAGGTGCCCAAGGTCAGTGGACAGGGCCACTTCGGCCACCGCCTCGCCTTCGGCCCCGATGGCAAGCTGTGGATCACCTCCAGCGAGCGGCAGAAATTCACGCCGGCGCAGGACATGAAAGCCAATCTCGGCAAGGTCGTCCGGCTCAATGAAGACGGCAGCACGCCGGCGGACAATCCCTTCTTCGCGCAGGGCGGCGTCACGGCGCAGATCTGGTCACTGGGGCATCGCAACCTGCTGGGCATCGCGTTCGCGCCCGACGGAAAACTGTATGCGCACGAGATGGGTCCGCGCGGCGGCGATGAACTCAACCTCATCGAGAAAGGCGCGAACTACGGCTATCCCATCGTCAGCAACGGCGATCACTACGATGGCCGCGATATTCCCGATCACCCCACGCGGCCGGAATTCAAGGCGCCGCTGATCACTTGGAACCCGGTGATTTCACCGGCGGGCTTCATCATCTACACCGGCAAGCTGTTCCCCGACTGGAATGGCAATGG
>JAQSWD010000156.1 GCA_029266835.1 Steroidobacteraceae bacterium | reverse complement strand
GGATGGCAGGGACGCGAGACCGATGCAGGCCGCGAAGGCGGCCGCGAATGCTCGGCGCATGAGAAGACTCCCTTGGTGATTGGAGCGGCGATCATTCGCCGGCGGGATGTCGCGCTCGTGACCGGCGGCTTACAGTTTCTTAACGCAACTGGACGCCGCGGCGCGCGGTTGAGCCAACAGGTGGCCGCCGCGTCCGCCGCGCAGGCATCGCCGCATTCAACTGGCGCATGTGAGACCATCCGTCCCCGCCGGACTCCCGCGCGGAAGGAGTCCGCATGAGTCAATTCGAGTACAAGACGGTTCTGCTGCCGTACAAGCCCAGCCAGTTTCAGGACGATGCCACGGAAGTGGCCGTGGCTCTCAACAAGGAATCCGCCGAAGGCTGGCGGCTCGCCCAGCTGGTGATGCCGTCGCCGGTGTGGGGACGGTCGAACGGCATGATCGCGATCCTGGAAAGGCCGCGGACCTGACGCCGCTGGCGCCCACTACGACCTGAAGCCGATGCGCTCGTGTGTGCCGTCGCAGAACGGCTTGGTGGCGCTGCCGCCGCAACGGCACAGCCGCGCCGACTCCATGCGCGCCACCACGCGCCCGGTGCCCGAGATGATCTCCATGTTGCCGCGCACCTGCAGCGGGCCATCGGTGGTGGGCGAGATCTCCAGCGGGCCATCGCGAACGGCGAGCATGTCGGCCCTGCCCGTGGGCGGCTCACCGCTGGCGGAAAATCTGATCTCGTTGTGTGAGCCATCGCAAAACGGCTTGTTCTTCGAAGCGCCGCAACGGCACAGCGTGTAACGGAAGTTTCCGGCCGGCGCGCCGTCCAGGCGGATGTCGGCCTTGATGGCATACGGCCCGTTCTCGCGCACGCTGACGAGGTTCACCGGCGGCGCCTGCTCATCGGGCTGACCATCTTTCCGCTGGTAGCGAATGGCGCCCGATACGCACACATGCGCGATCTCGGTCAGCGCATCCGTGGACATCGCATCGGGGTTGATCCACGGCCCCTTCACATTCGCGATGAACACCTTCGGGCCCCAGGTCACGCAGAAGCGCGAGTGGATGCACTTCTTTCCTTCATAGATCAGCGTGAGATCACGGCCTTCGATGTAGTCGACGCCGTCGACGGTGCGCGGCGTGGGCGCGACGTTGCCCGGTTCGATGTTCGATGCGGCGGGCGGCGAGGCGGTGGCGACCACCGCGGCGGTTTCGGTCGCGGAGTTCGCGGCCGGCGGCATGTCGAGCCCCGTGCTCAATCGCGCGGGCGCTAGTTTTTCCAGCGCCGTGAACGACATGCCGCCATTGCAGCCGGGGTTGTCCTCACCCGCGGGAAGCCGCGCCGCGCGTTCGGCCAGCGGCGACACCGCGCGCATGAGGCCCATCGCCAGGTCGATGCACAACGCCTTGTCGGGATGCGGTCGCGGCACCAGGTAGGAATGCGACAGCAGCCGAAGCATCAGCATGTACGCGGAATTGGCGAGGTCGACGGTGGCCGCGACCTCATCGTTCTGCAGCCACACGCGCAAGCCCTGTCGCACCGGTCTGCGCAGCACCGGGTTCACGGCCGCGGGCCACGCGGGTTCGAAAGACGCATTCGCGGCTTTCAACGCGCGCAATTCCTCGCGGATGGCCTTGAACCGGCAGTAGTGAGACTCGGCCGTGTCCGAAGACGCGCCTTCGCCCTGGCTGACGATGGCGTCGAATGCCCTGAGAGCGGTGATGGAGCAGATGACCGGGTCGCAACCCTGGAAGTCCATTTCCTTGCGCGAGATCTGCAGGTTGCGATCACCGCAGAAGGCTTCCTTCTCTCCGACGCGCGCCACGAATTCCTTGAGATTGCAGGACAGCGTCTCGTAGAACGCACCGACCGTCTCGTAGTCGATGGGCATGGGCGTGACGCGCAACGCCGCGCGATCGTCGCCGCGGCGGAAGGCCCAGTCGGCGGCGAAACCTTCGCCGTCGGGCTCATGCGATTTGTGCGGGCGTTCGAGAAAGATGAAGTGCTGCAGCACGGCTTCGTTGAACGGCGCCAGCCTGACTACCACGCTCGCCGGCAAACCACCCGGGTCGAGCGGAAAGTTGTAACGCCCGAATCGCGGGCTGCCGCCGAGCGCGGCGGTGATGTTCCACACCGCGGCGAGATGGCCCATCTCTTCGACGGCCACTTGCAGGATGGCGCGGCGCCAGCGCGCGGTGGCGTCGGCCTCGGCGGCGCTGAGCCCTTCCTCGATACCTTGTTTGAGGCTGAACGCCGCGTAGAGATACGTGCACATGAGATTGTGCTCGAGCTCCGCGGCTTCGTAGAGCTGGTGCACCAGCGCTTCACGCGAGATCTGCTTGTGCGGGGCCGGGGTCATCACGGTGCTCATGGCGAAGTCCTGTCGTTGCCGGTGGACGGCGCTCCCCACAGCACCGCGACGCCGATGATGGCCGAAAGGATCGACGCCGCAAAGACCGCGATCTTCGCGGCGGCGAAATCGTCCGCGACCGGAAACGCCTGCCCGGCGATGAACAACGACATGGTGAAGCCGATGCCGCCCAGCGCCCCCGCGCCGGCCAGCTGGCGCCACGAATACGCGGCGGGCTTTTCGGCGATGTTGGCCTTCACGGCCAGCCACGATGCCAGCAGGAACCCGGCCGGTTTGCCGATGGTGAGCCCGCAGATGATGGCCGCCATCAACATGCCGTGGCCGCTGATCACCTGGGCCGCAATGACCACGCCGGCGTTCGCCAGCGCGAAGATGGGCAATACCAGGTAACTGGATCGCGGCGCGACGTGGCGCAGCAACCGGTCGGCGGGTGATTCGAGGCGATCGTGGATGGCATCGAGCTCGCGCAACGCGGGTTCCGACGGCCCATGCCGGAACTGCTCGCCGCCGTGGCTGGCTTCGGAGTTCAGGATGGCATCGGCCTGCGCCACCAGTGCGCGGTAGTCCGGCGGCTTGCGCGTAGGAATGAACGTGGCCAGCAACACACCGGCCAGCGTGGCGTGTAATCCGCCCGCGTGTACGCACGCCCACAACACGACGCCGGTGAGCACGTAGGGCGTCACGCGGTACACGCCCCACCGGTTCAACAGGCCCAGGAAACCCACGGTGCCCAGCGCGCCTAACAAGGCGGTCACATTCAACGCGTCGGAATAGAAGATGGCCACCACGATGATGGCGCCGATGTCATCGACTATTGCCGCGGCGGTCAGGAAGATGCGCAGCTCGACGGGTACGCGCGAGCCCATGATGGCGATCAGCGCCACGGCGAAGGCCGTGTCCGTGGCCATGGGCACTCCCCAGCCATGGGACCAGGCGCCGCCCGGCACCAGCCACACATATATAAGAGCGGGAACCACCATGCCGCCGATGGCCGCGGCGATGGGCAACGCCGCGCTCCGCCGCGATGCCAGGTGGCCCACGGTGAATTCGCGTTTGATCTCCAGGCCCACGACCAGGAAGAACACGGTGAGCAGCGCGTCGTTCACCCAGTGGGCCAGCGACATGCGGAAACCGGCGTCGCCGAATTGCACACCCAGGCTGGTCTCCCAGAACTGCGTGAACGCCGGCCCCCACTGCGAATTGACGACCACGATGGCCAGCAACGTGGCCAGCAGCAGCAGCACGCCGGTAGATGGCGCCCAGCTCGCGAAACCCAGCGCCGCGGTGCGCACGCGATGGCCCAGCGAACCCAGCATGGCATCGGTGAACGACGCCTCGTCCCAGGGGCCGTCGTAACGCTGGCTGTTGATGAAGAAGGTGGGCGTGAAGCGCACTCCGCTGGCGTGCGAACTCGCCACATCCTCATCCACGCGGGCGCGGGCTTCGGCTTGCACGGCTTCGATCGCGTCTTCCTCCAGTTCGCCGAGACGAAGGTCTTCGGCCACGGCGCGCAGATCGTCTTCGGTCAGCGTGCGCGAGCGCGTCATGAGCGAGACATGCGCGCTCCAGAACTCCTCGGGTGTGCCCGCCTGTTCCACCAGTTCCGCGGCGCGCCGCGCCAGCTCGCTACCAGAGATGGGTCGATGGCGGAATACGTACCGCACGCGCTGGCCTAACTGGTCGCGGACCTCGGCGATGCGCGCATTGGCCGCGCGGCAGTGCGGGCAGTCGTAGCTGCCATATTCCACCAGCGTGATTTCGGCGTGGGCATCGCCCACGACGTGATCGCGGACCGGGTCGACGGGACGATCGAGACGTTGCATGAGGCGCATTAGAACAGTGGGTGTATTCCCGGGGAAGATGGACGTTCGGCGCAGTCCCGGGGCCAGCGGCTGGCCGCCTCGGGCGACATTCCGCCCGGTGGATCGGCGGTGCTGAGCAAGCCGCCCAAGGGGCGAAATTGCGCCAGATGCTGCCGGAGCTGGCCGGTAGTTAGGGCGCGATCGCGTCGGCGCGGCGGCGCCCGGGCGCGACGATGGTGTGGATCCGCGAACTGGGGCATCGCCCGCCAGGCCAGCCGGCCCCTCGCCCCGGCTTTACCGGCGAGCCGCTCCGGGGTTGGCTGAGGCGGCCAAACGGGGAGCCACGCGGGGCCATTGCCCCTCCGCGTAGACGCCGCCGGAAACAAAAACCGTCAGGCCCCGGTGATCGATGAAACGACTGGCGCCAGCCCCGGGGCGGCCCTTGACGATGCCGGGGCCGATACCGTGTACTCCGGCGTCCGGGCGCCGGCCACGAAGGCCCGGCACGTATCAAATACAGAGGGGTCCCCATGCTGAGCCGTCGTTCGTTCCTGATTTCCGCGGGAGCTGGCGCTGCCGCCGGGTCCCTGATGACCTCCCTGGCTTTTGGCGAGCACCATGGCCATGGACCGGTCCCGCTGGGCATCCAGCTGTGGACGGTGAAGTCGGAAGCGGAAAAGGACCTGGAAGGCACGCTGCGCAAGGTGTACGCCGCCGGCTTCCGTGAGATCGAATTCGCCGGCTACTACGGCAAGTCCCCCGCCGATCTCGCGAAGCTGATGAAGGACATCGGCTTCTCGCTGGTGAGCACGCACGCCGGCGCGGGTGACATCGCGAAGAACGGCGCCCAGATCATCGCCGACGCCAAGGCGCTGGGCCTCAAATATGTCGTGTGCTCCTCGCCGGGCGTGTCTCCCGAGAAGGAGAAGCTGCCCTGGGAAGAGCGCATGAAGGCGGTGGACCTCACCGACTGGAAGTGGAACGCGGACCTGTTCAACAAGTTCGGCAAGCAGGTCGCCGATGCCGGCATGGCCTTCGGTTATCACAACCACAGCGCCGAGTTCAAAAAGTTCGATGGCGTCACCGCCTTCGACTGGCTGTTCGCCAACACTGATCCCAAGCTCGTGAAGATAGAGCTGGATGTGGGTTGGGTGGCAGCGGCGCAGCAGGATCCGGTCGCGTTGCTGAACAAGTACAAGGACCGCGTGATCGCGCTGCACGTGAAAGACGTAGGGGCTCGCGGCGCCGACGGCAAGGAACCGCCATCCGTGGCCCTGGGCGAAGGCACCGTGGACTGGAAGGCGGTCATCGGCACGGCGAAGAAGAACGGCACCAAGGCTTATTTCTACGAGCAGGAAGAACCGTTCACCCGCCCCATCCTCGAGTCCGTGAAGATCTCGGGCGAATACCTGCAGAAGCTCAAGGTCTAACCACCCATGCGTCAGCTTCGTTGGGGAATGATTGGTGGTGGTGAAGGCGCGTTCATCGGCAACGTGCATCGCATGGCGGCGCGTCTCGATGGCCGTTATCAACTCGTCGCGGGCGTGTTCTCTTCGGATGCCGAGAAGACCAGGCGTTCGGCGACGGCATTGGGCGTGGATCCCGCGCGTGCGTATCCGAGCGTGGACGCCATGATCGCGGGCGAGAAGGCGCGGCCGGATGGCATCGAAGTGGTGTCCATCGTCACGCCCAACCACGTCCACTACGTGCAATCCGCGGCCTGCCTCGAAGCCGGCCTCGACGTGATCTGCGACAAGCCGCTGACCACGACGCTGGCCGATGCCGAGAAGCTGGTGAAGCTCGCGGCGGAGAAGAAGCGGCTGCTGGGCGTCACGTTCAATTACACCGGCTACCCGATGATTCGCCATGCCAAGCAGCTCATCGCGGACGGTCTGATCGGCACGTTGCGTGTCGTACAGGCCGAGTACCCGCAGGGCTGGCTGGCCACCGCGCTAGAAAAGACCGGCCAGAAGCAGGCCTCGTGGCGCACGGATCCCAAGCTTGCCGGCGCCGGCGCGCTGGGCGACATCGGTTCACATTCCTTCCAGTTGGCCGAGTTCGTCACGGGCGAGAAGGTCTCGGAAGTCGCCGCCGACGTCAGCTCGCTCGTGCCCGGACGCCCGATCGACGACAACGTCAACGTGCTGCTGCGCTTCGCCGGCGGCGCGCGCGGCAGCCTGTGGGCGAGCCAGGTGGCCATCGGCAAGCTCAACAGCCACCGTCTGCGCGTGTACGGCGAGACTGGATCCATCGAATGGTTCCAGGAGCGTCCCGAGGAATTGCTCATCGTCGAAGCGGGCCAGGCGCCGCGCTTCGTGCGCCGTGGCGATCCGGAAACGCCGACCAGCTCGGTGGGCCTGCCTGGCGGCCACCCGGAAGGCTTCATCGAAGCTTTCTCGCAGCTGTACACCGATTTTGCCGAGCGTGTGACCGCGCGGCTCGAGTCGCGTTCGCCCAAGGCCGCCTCGCTGTTCGCACCCGATGTGGTGACGGGTACGCGCGTGATGGCCTTCATCGAAGCCGTGTTGAAGTCCGGCCAGGCGAACAGCGCTTGGACCCGTATCTGAAGAGATGGTTTGAGGAAAAGAACAACACTCGGTGCGCCGTTATTCTGCGGCGCGCCAGCAATCAAGGGGGTACGTAAATGAGCGATGCAACCCAGTCCACCGACGGCTACAACCGCAGCGCGATCTTCTGGATCTGCGTGCTGGCGCTGGTGACCGCCGCGCTGTCATTCTCGCTGCGTTCCGGCGTCGCCGGCGCCATCCAGCAGGGCGTGTTCGACCCCATCGACGCGGCGCGCTCCGGCGAACTCGTCGCCACCGCGCTGGGCAACTCGTTCCTGGGCTTCGCCATCTCGCTGCTGGCCATCAGCCCGTTTCTCGATGT
>JAQSWD010000029.1 GCA_029266835.1 Steroidobacteraceae bacterium | reverse complement strand
AGCCCGCCCACCACGTTAACGAACACATCGTGCTCCTGCAGGTTCACGCCGCCGTGGCGGTTGAGCACCGCCAGCAACATCGCCACGCGCTGCGCATCGAGGCCCTGCGCCACGCGACGGGGTGACCCGAATCGCATGCGGTCGACGAGCGCCTGCAGTTCCACCAGCAGCGGCCGGCGGCCATCACGCGTGACGGCAACCACGCTGCCCGGCGCCGGCGCGCCCGAACGCGCCAGGAAGATCGCCGACGGATTGCGCACCTCGCGCAAACCCTGTTCGTCCATGTGAAAAAACGCCAGCTCGCCCACCGAGCCGAAGCGATTCTTGGTGGCGCGCACATTGCGGAAACGGCTGGACGCATCGCTTTCGAAATACAACACCGTGTCTACGAGGTGTTCCAGCACTCTCGGCCCGGCGATGGCGCCGTCCTTCGTGACGTGGCCGACGATCAGCACGCTGACACCCTCGCTCTTCGCGAAACGCACCAGCTGCGCCGTGCATTCCTTGAGTTGCGTGACGGTGCCGGCGGCGGTGCCCACCGACTGCAACTGCACGGTCTGAATGGAATCGACGATCAGCAGCTTCACGGACTCGTCGCGCGCGCGTGCCATGGCCGCTTCCAGGTCCGTATCCGCCACCACGCGCAGCCCTTCACCACTCACGCTCAGCCGCCGCGCCCGCACGCCGATCTGCGCCGCGGATTCCTCCGCCGACAAGTACAGGGTGGGCGTGAGTCGAGCGGCATGGTTCGCCACCTGCAACAGCAAGGTCGACTTTCCGATTCCCGGCTCGCCGCCTAGCAAGGTGACCGAGCCTGGAATGAGTCCGCCGCCCAGCACACGATCCAGCTCCGACATCCCGCTGCCCAACCGCGGCAACTCCTCGACCGACAGCGCCGACACCGGGGCCGGGGCGGCCCCAGCCGGGGCCGGTGCCGACGCTCGCCGAGTGACGACCCGCTGCTCCAGGGTGTTCCAGCGCGAGCATTGCGGGCACTGTCCCTGCCATTTCAGGGTCTCCGCGCCACATTCTGCGCATACGAAAACGATCGCCGGCCTGGCCATCAGGGGTTCACTCCGAGGCGGGAAAGCGTGACGAAGTTCATGCAGGCCGGACCCGGAACCCGGGAAATGCCTACTGTGTGCGGTAGTCCGGTGCGGACGGGCCTTAATCCCTTTAGCATTGCGTCCCTAGGTCGTTGATTTGCCGGTAAGCGTTGGGGGCGAAGTGTGACTTATTGCTCCGGACCCCAGCGCCGCTTGCGGTAGGTTATGGCATCTGCGGGGAAGTCTACGGACGCGATACGGCCGTATGGGTCTCTTTTTGAGCATTGAGCATTGGTGTGACCGAAGAACACGCTGAACATCACCGGCAACGGGGTCGTGCATGACCCTCAAAGGCAAGCTCAACTTTGTTGGGCGCACCGACACCGGCCGGGTACGAGAACACAACGAGGACACCATCGCTTCCGACGTGGACGTCGGCTTGCTGGTGCTGGCCGATGGCATGGGTGGTTACAACGCTGGCGAAGTCGCGAGCGGCATCGCGGTGAAAACCATCACCAATCTCGTACGCGAAGGCCTCGCGCGCGAAGACCTGAACTCCATCGATCGCAGCACCGGCCTCACCCGCCCGTCCATCGTGCTGCGGGATGCGATCACGCGCGCCAACAAGATCATCTACCAGACCGCCAGATCGCAGGCCGAGTGCGAGGGCATGGGCACCACCGTGGTGGCCGCCCTGTTCTACGACAACCGCATATCCATCGCACACGTCGGCGATTCCCGGCTTTACCGCCAGCGCGGCAGCGAGATCGCCCAGGTCACCATGGACCACTCCCTGCTCCAGGAACTGGTGGACCGCGGCTTCTACTCGCCCGAAGAGGCCCAGAGGGCGGCAAACAAGAATTACGTGACTCGCGCCCTGGGTGTCGAACCCCAGGTCGAGGTCGAAGTGCAGGAGCAACCGGTCGACAAGGGCGATATCTATATCCTCTGCTCCGACGGCCTCTCCGACATGGTCGAAGATGAAGACATCCGTTTAACTATAAGCACCTTTGGTGCTAATCTAGATACGGTTGCTAAGCAGTTGATTCAGTTAGCCAACGAGAACGGTGGTCGTGACAACGTCTCGGTGGTGCTCGCGCAGGCGCAAGAGGCGTTTCCCGCGAGTCGCGGAGTGATGGACAAACTTCTTGGCTGGTTCAGTTAAGGGAAGGCGAAAACGATGGCACGTCTGGTATTGAGCCTGGATAACCAGGTCCTCGCCGAATACAACATGAACAAGGAGCGGTACACGATTGGCCGCCTCCCCGACAACGACATCCGCATCGACAACTCGGCGGTCTCGGGTCATCACTCGCTGATCATCAATATCCTCAACGATTCGTTCCTCGAGGATCTGAACAGCACCAACGGCACGTACGTGAACGGCAAGCTCATCAAGAAGCATGCCCTGCAGCACGGCGACGTGGTCACCGTCGGTCACCACCAGCTGCGATTCGTCGAAGACGACGAGGCACAGGACGAATTCGAGAAGACGATGGTCATCCAGCCGTCATCGCGCCCGGCCGCGGAAAAGATGCAGGCGGTCAAGGAGCGCGCGGACAAGGTTTCGGCCGACGTTTCCGCCAGCGGCGTACGCAAGGGTCTCGACGGCAAGACGCCGGTCAAGAAGGCCAAGCTGCAGGTGCTTTCGGGCTCCTTCGCCGGCCGTGAGCTCGAGTTGAACAAGGCGCTCACCACGCTCGGCCGTCCGGGCATCCAGGTTGCCGCGATCACCCGCCGCCAGGATGGCTTCTTCATTGTCCACGTGGACGCCGACAAGCCCGACAATTTTCCGCTGGTGAATGGCGCCGCCATCGGCAGCCAGGCGCGCAAGCTCGCGGATAATGATGTGATCCAGCTGGCGGGTGTGAAGATGGGCTTCTTCGAAAGTTAGTATCTCCAGGGGCTCGCGCCCACTTCGGAAAATGCCGCTGAAGCAGCGGCGTTCAAGAAACAAGAAAGGCCGGAGTGTTTCACTCCGGCCTTTTTGCTTGTCGCGAAGGCGTCCCGCCCTACTTCTTCTTCACCGCATACAGGGTCACCGTGCCACTGATCTCGTTCGCGACGGCCACGATCGGTTGGCCGTTCGGGCTTTCGTGTGCCGGAATGAAATGCACACCTTCCGGCCCCGCGTCGCCCGTACCTGCGCCGAAGTCGCGATTGTTCTCATAGTCGACGAAGAACGGCGCGGCGGGGTCCGTTACGTCGTACATCATGATGCCGCCCACTCGCTCCAGTCCAATGAAGGCATAGGTACGCCCATCGATCTCGCCCACAGCCACACCTTCGGGCTCCGGCCCCTTGTTGTCGGAGCGGTCGTCGAAATTGCCGTTGTCGTTGCTGGCATTGAAGTGCGCGGGATCGGCGAAGGCCGTGATGCGTTCGAACTCGCTTCCGCTGTCGTATAACCGCTCTCCTGACGAGGACCAGATCGAAAACGAACGCCCGCCGAGCGTGAACAGCCGCTCGTATTCCGCGTCCGCGTCGTCATTGCCGAGCGTGGTGGTCACCGTGTGCCGACCCAGGTTGGCGTTTTGCTTGAGCGTGGCGCCATTCGGAAACGCCGCGCTATCCAGCGCCAGTGCGCCGACACGGGATTCCTCGGCGAAACCAGGCCAATCGCGCGCGTCGCCCTCGTTGGCCGTCACCAGATACGTGCGTCCCCTGAACTGGTACGACGCGATTGCATCCGGCTCGTAGATGCCCAGCAGCGGCCAGTCGCGGATGTTGATCTTCGAATCTCGATCCGATGCGTCGAGGCCGGGCACGTCGATGAGACCCACAGTCACGGGCTCGGGCGAGTAGCCGGGGGCGCGCGTGAACAACCCGGTGGCGTTGTCCACGACGATCTGCGCAACACCGAAGTCGTTGTCGTTGATCACCGCGAGGCGGCCATCATCGAGGATGGTCAATCCCTCGACCTTTTGCACTGACGCATAACCCGCCGCGACCAGATCCACATGCAGCGTCTTGGCGATGCCTCGCACACCCGTGGCCGTGAGTTCCGCGGCCGTCATCTGGTCCAGCGATAGATTGACCGGCGCGCCATTGCGAATCACCGGATAGAGCGTGTCGACGGCCGAGATATCGGTGGCCGTACCCAAGGTGAACGAGTACACCTTTTTGGTGATCGACGGAAGTCCGATGTTGGGGACATTGTCGTCATCGCGTTCGACCACGAGGAAGTCGCCGCTGCCCGTGGCCGTCGCGTCGCCGATCTTGTCGGCGCGGGTGTCGGTCGCATCCAGCGGAACCGGGTTGTCCATCTCGTACAGGAACTGGCGCGTGGCCAGTGTTTCCGGATCGAACTCGACGACGCGCACGTTTCGCATGGCATTCAGCGCACCGTTGGCCAGGTTTGCCGGATTGCGGATCGGGCTCTGGACGAAGGCATACAGCTTGCCGTCGAGCTCCGTCAACGCCTCGATGCCGCGATTCTGACGGCGCTGGGCGATGGCGGCGGGCAGCGCCTCGATGCCGAACTCGCCGGCCAGACCCGCGGCAGGCACCGGCTTGCCGGCGGCCGCATGCGTGCCGATCGGGATATAACGCTGCAGCATCACGCCGCGCTTGTCGAAGTGATAGATGGCCGGCCGATATTCGTCGCCCAGCCAGAAGGTGCCGTCATCGGCTACCACGATGGCTTCGAAGTCGCCGCCAAGCGGATCCAGCGGCAGCGGCCTGCCGAAGAGATCGACGGGCACCTCGTCGTTGTAGGATTGGTTCGCGTCAGCGGACAGCGCCGTGTTGGGCAGCCCGGTGAGAGGCTTGCCATTGGAGCGCTTCAATTCGATTTGTTCGTCGAGTTCGAAGCGACCATTCACTGGGTCGAGTGTGAAGCGGACGATGCGCGGAGTGAATCGGGGCAGCACGAACGGACGCAGGATGCCCGTGGGCTCGGCGTTGGGGCCGCGATCCGTGTTAGTGATGAACTTCAGCTTCCCATCGCGCGTGGTGCCTTCGTAGGCGAGCCCGGAGAAACCGCCCAGCGTCATTTTCTGGCCCGCGTCAGTGCGGCCGATGGAAGGCAGGTCGTCCCACTCATAGCTTGCGCTCACCGCTGGTATCGCGCTGTGGTCCTTGAATCCCAGCGGCAGTAGTTGCAGCACCTTCGCGCGCTCGATGTCGATCACCGCAATCGCGTTGTTTTCCTGCAAGGTCACGTATGCCTTGCGCGAATCCGGCGATGCAGTGATGTACTCGGGCTCGAAATCCTGGGCGGCGCTCGCGCCCGGACCGTAGATGCGGATGCCCTTGGCGCGCATCGAGGCTTCCTGGCCGTTGAACTGCGTGAAGCCGACAGAACGCACGTTCGCGGCACCGAATCTCTTCCAGTCATGCCTGTTCTGCGGAATGCGGACGATACTCACGGAACCTTCCGGATCCACATTCGTGCCACCGTAACCGCCGGGCTCGCCTTCGTTGGCGACCAGCACGTTACGGCCGTCGGCGGTGAACACGAGCATGTCAGGCAGAGCGCCCACTTTCGCGGCGCCCAACGATTGTCCGTCTGTGGTGTAGAACGCGACGAGACCGGCATCCGTCTTCAGCGGGGCCTGGATGGCGACGGCCATCACGCCGTCGTGCACATCGACGCTGTTGGGTGAACCCAGCGCCGACAGATCCAGCCGCTTGACGAACGTGGGTGACTGCGCGTTGCGTACACTGAGGATATCGACGCTCGAGGCGGCCGCGTTGATCACGAACAGACGGCGCGAGCCCTTGTCGTAGGAAACGATTTCCGCCGAGCCGGCACCGAGTCCGGTGGAGTGCGTGCTCAGCACGTTCAATTCGAGCGGCGCGTTGCGATGATGGCGATTCTTCCAGTGATGTGAATGACCACGATCATGGGCCGCCGCGGGCACCACGACACAAATGGCAGCAATGGCAGCCACGACGATGCGGCCGGTAAATCTCGACGTCATTGATTCTCCATGCGGGTTGCCGGCCGGGAAGCCGGAGTTTGTTGTGCTGCGATTTACACAGCCCGCGATTGCAGATGTATGACAGGCAATCGTGTGACAGGCACACGATCCTGGAGCCGCTACTTCAACTCCAGCGGCACGCGCTGGCTGACTCCGCAGAGCAACTCATAAGGAATGGTGTCGGCATGGGTCGCGACTTCCTCGACCGGAAGTCCCGCGCCCCAGATCACGGCGCGGCTGCCGGTGAACACCTTTGGCGCGGCGCTCACGTCCACCGCGATCATGTCCATGGACACGCGCCCCACCAGCGGATAACGCGCGCCACCGATGAGCACTGGCGTGCCGTTGTCGAGATGCCTCGGCAAGCCATCGCCATACCCGGCTGCGAGAATCGCGATGGCGCTGTCACGTTCGGCGCGCCAGGCGCCGGCGTAGCCCACGGTTTCGCCGGCCTTCACCTGGCGCACGGTGAGCACGGTGGTTTCGAGAGTCATCACCGGCTTGAGGCCATGTTGGTCCGCTGTCTCGCCGCCGAAAGGAGATACGCCGTACAGCGCGAGGCCGGGCCGCACCCAGTCGCCGTGCGCGTTCGGCCAGCCGAGGATGCCGGCAGAATTGCCGATGCTCGTGGCCATGCGATTCTTCCCGCTCAGACCCGCGGCGGCGATGGCGTGATCGAACGCCGCCACCTGTTCGCGCGTCATCCACACCTCGCGTTCGTCGGCGCGCGCGAGGTGGGTCATGAGGCGCAGCTCCAGCGCCGGCACAGGGAGCGCGCGCAACCTTTGCAACGCTTCGGGAAACGCCTCGGGCCGGAAGCCCAGGCGATTCATGCCCGTGTCCATCTTGATCCAGACGATGAACCGCTCGGGCCCTCGATGCGACTCGAGTAGTTTGAGCTGCAACGGGTCGTGGACCACCAGTTCGAAACCGTGATGCGCGGCTTCGGCGAGCTGCTCCGCGCTGAACACGCCTTCGAGGAGAACAACAGGAGCGCGCACGCCGGCGCTGCGCAGCACGACGCCCTCCTCGAGCCTGGCCACCGCGAAAGCATCGGCATCCGCCAGCGCGAGGGCCGTGCTCACGAGGCCGTGGCCATAGGCATTGGCCTTGACCACCGCCATGACTTTCGCGCCGGGCGCGTATGCGCGAATCGTACCCAGGTTGTGGCGCAGCGCGGCCGTGTCGATCAGCGCGCGGATCAGCCGGATCAACGCATGATTCCTTCGCCGTAGGCGGGGTCCACGTAGTTCTCGAAGCGGCTGTTCGCACCGCGAAAGGTCAGGCGGATCTCGCCGGTTTCGCCGTTACGATGCTTGGCCAGGTCGATTTCGGCGACACCCTTCTTGGGGGTCTCGCGGTTGTAGACCTCGTCGCGGTAGATGAGCAGGATCATGTCCGCGTCCTGCTCGATCGCGCCTGATTCACGAAGATCCGACATCACCGGCTTCTTGTTCTCGCGCTGCTCCACGCCGCGGTTCAGCTGCGACAGCGCGATGACCGGGCAGTCCAGTTCCTTCGCCAGGGCCTTCAGGCCGCGCGAGATTTCCGAGATCTCGGTCGCGCGGTTCTCCTTGGTGCCCGGCACCGTCATGAGCTGTAGATAGTCCACGACGATGAGATTGAGGCCGTGCTCCCGCTTGATGCGTCGCGAACGCGCGCGCAATTCCGTGGGCGTGAGCGCCGGCGTGTCGTCGATGAAGATCTTGGCGTCCTGCAGCTGCTTGGTGGCCCCCGTGATACGCGGCCAGTCGTCTTCGGAAAGCTTGCCGCTGCGGATGTTCCCCAGGTGCACGCTTCCCACCGACGACAACATGCGCGTGAGGATCTGCTCGGCCGGCATTTCCAGCGAGAAGATGGCCACCGACGCGCGGATGCCTTCCTTCAACGCAGCATGTTCCGCCATGTTGATGGCCAGCGTGGACTTGCCCATCGATGGGCGCCCGGCGACCACCAGCAGGTCGCCGCCGCGCAGGCCACCAGTCTTGGCGTCGAAATCGATGAAACCCGTGGGCAGGCCGCGAGGTTTGTTCGGGTTGTTGTAAAGGTCGTCGATCTGGTCGATCAACGCCGGCAGCGCCTGCTTGGCGCTCACATAGCCCTTGCCGCGCGCCGAGCCTTCCGCGATGGCGAAGATCTTGCGTTCGGCCTGTTCGACCAGCTCGCGCGCCTCTTCGCCTTCCTCGTTCCACACCGAGCCGGCGATCTCGCCACCCACGGTGACCAGTTGCCGCAGCAGCGAGCGCTCCTTGACGATGGCCGCGTAAGCCCGGGCGTTGGCCGCTCCCGGCGTATCACGCGTGAGCGTGCCCAGGTAAGCCAGCCCGCCCGCATCATTGAGCTTGCCGAGGCGCTGGAGATGTTCGGAAACCGTGACCGGATCGCAGGGCTGCGCCTCGGCGCAAAGCGCCGCGATGCTCTCGAAGATCAGCGTGTGGTCGGGCCGGAAGAAATCCTCGGCCACGATGACGTCGCCGACATTGTCCCAGGCCGCGCGATCCAGCATGAGCCCGCCCAGCACGGCCTGCTCCGCCTCGATCGAATGCGGCGGCGCTCGCAGATCGCTGTTGATGGATTTTTCACGACGAAACTTGGGCGTGCTGGACATGGACTCTCCCCGCTGGGGAGATAGTTTCCACTCTCGGATGCCGGTCGCCTAGACCGTTTTGACGGGAGGCGAGAAAGAATTTAGCGAAAAGAAATCGGCCAAAAGAAAACGCCGCCCCTCTTTTCGGAGGAGCGGCGTTTCCAATCACGCAGTTACGCGAACTCAGTCTTCGGCAGTGATGACCACCGGCAATTGCACATCGATGTCGGTGTGCAGGTGCAGGGCAACCACGTGCTCGCCCACGGTACGCAGCGGGCCGGTCGGCAGGCGCACTTCGGCGCGCGCCAGCTTGTGCCCGGCGGCCGTTGCCTTCTCGGCGATGTCGGCGGTGCCGATGGAACCGAAAAGCTTGCCTTCGGTGCCGGCCTTCGCCGTGATCTCCAGCTTGAAGTCCTTGAACGCGGCAGCGCGCTTCTCCGCGTCCTGCAGCTGTTCGCGAGCGATCTTCTCGAGTTCGGCGCGGCGGGCTTCGAATTTCTTCACGTTGTCGGGAGTCGCCAGCGTGGCCTTGCCCTTGGGCAACAGGAAGTTCCGGCCGTAACCGGACTTCACGTTCACGCGGTCGCCGATGTTTCCAAGGTTCGCCACCTTGGTAAGCAGAATGACGTCCATGATTTATCTCAATGCTGGTCGGTGTAAGGCAGCAGCGAGAGATAACGGGCGCGCTTGATCGCGGCCGAGAGCTGGCGCTGGTAGAAAGCCTTCGTGCCGGTGATGCGGCTGGGGACGATCTTGCCGGTTTCGGTGATGTACTGCTTCAGGACGGCCAGATCCTTGTAGTCGATCTGTTTGACGCCTTCGGCCGTGAAGCGGCAGAACTTGCGACGGCGCGAGAAGGAACGGTTGCCGCCACCGGCACCACCACCACCCGGGCCACTGCGACGCGGTTTATCGTCTTTCATTTAAGCGTTCACTCCCATGTCGTCGTCATCGCTGGCAAACGGCGAATCGTCACGGCTGCGGCGCGGGCCGCCTTCCTTCTCTTCCTGCGCGGCCTTGGCCATCGGCGAGGGTTCGGTCACGGCCTCGTCCATGTTGACGACCAGGTGGCGCAACACGGCGTCCGAGAAACGGAACGCGCCGGTGAGCTCGGCCAGGATCTTCTGGTCGCACTCGATGTTCAGCAGAACGTAGTGGGCCTTGTGAACCTTGGCGATGGGGAAAGTGAGCTGGCGACGGCCCCAGTCTTCGAGACGGTGCACCGTGCCACCACCGCTGGTGATCATTCCGCGGTAGCGCTCGATCATGGCCGGGACTTGTTCGCTCTGGTCCGGATGGACCAGGAACACGATTTCGTAATGCCTCATGGATACTCCTTGTGGATTAGCCACCCGCCTGAGGTTGGCGGTGTGGCAAGGGGTAGAAAACGGGCGCGAAGAATACCGGCGGCCCAACGCGCGCGCAAGTAACCAACGCGAGCCAGCGGCCCGAAAATCAGCTACTTAGCGCTGATTCGCTGGCGCAAAGCCTCGTATAGCAGCATTCCGGTGGCCACGGACACGTTCAGGCTCTCCACTTCGCCCCGTTGGGGCAGCCGGACCAGCAGATCGCAGGTATCGCGGGTGAGCTGCCGCAGACCCGAGCCTTCCGCCCCCATGACCAGCGCAATCGGGCCCGAAAGGTCGGTTTCCTGCGCGAGCTTCGGCGCCTCGGCGTCGGCGCCGACGATCCAGAGGCCTGCGTCCTTGAGCAATCGCAGCGTGCGCGCCAGGTTGGTCACCACCGCCAGGGGCGTGGCTTCGGCGGCGCCCGCGGCCACCTTTCGTACCGTGGCGTTCAACTGCACGGCGCGATCCTTCGGGATCACCACGGCCAGCGCGCCGCAGGCATTGGCCGTGCGCAGGCAGGCGCCGAGGTTGTGAGGGTCCTGCACGCCGTCGAGCACCAGCACCAGCGGCGATCCTTTTCCTTTTCCATCCGGCGGCTCGAGTTGCGCCGTGATTCCCGCCACCAGCTCTTCTTCATGCCAGGGTTCCAGCGGCTGAACATCGACATAGACGCCCTGGTGTACGGCGTCGCCGAACAACTGTTTGAACGTCGCCGGAGGCGCGCGCTTGATGGCCTTACCCGCCTTCTGCGCGAGAGCCTGGATCTCGGCGACCCGCGGTTCGGCGCGTCCCTCGACGATCGTCACGCCACCCACGCGAGACGCATGCCGTTCGAGCAACGCGCGCACCGCGTGAAGGCCGTAGACCTTTTCGCTCACCTATTTCTCCCGGCCGTGCTTTTTCCGCGTCGACGTCGCCCGATGCGAAGAAGCCTTGCGATGCGGCGACTTCTGCATCTTTGGGGCCGGCCCGCCTTCCACTTCCACCAGTGCCAGGTCGACGAGACCTTCGATCGGATTCACCGAAGTGACGATGACGTGCACGCGCGTGCCCATGCCCAGCCGCCGCTTCGAGTTGCGGCCCACCCAGGCACGGCCGCCCGGCTCCATTGAGTACTCATCGTCGCGCAGGTTATCGAGATGCAGCAGTCCATCGGTGCCCACCGCGGTGAGCTGCACGAAGGCGCCGAACTCCACCACCGTGGTGATGAGGCCTTCGAAGGTCTGGCCGATGCGGTCGCGTAGATAGACGCACTTGAGCCAGGCGTTCACGTAGCGGTCGGACTCGTCGGCGCGCTTCTCCAGCTGCGTGAGTTCGGCGCCCGCGATGGCGAGCTGCGCGCCGTCGTAACGCTGGCCGTGCGGGTCGGCATCCGACAGCAGCGCGCGCAGCGAGCGGTGCACCACGAGGTCGGGATAACGGCGGATCGGCGAGGTGAAATGCGCGTAGTGCCGCAGCGCCAGTCCGAAGTGCCCGATGTTGTCGGGCTGGTAGATGGCCTGCTGCATGGAGCGCACCACCAGCGATTCGAGGAACGGACGCTGTTCGTCGTTCGGGAAGCGGTCGGTGATCGCGCGGAAATCGCGCGGCTGCACGTCTTCGGGCAACTCGGCGGCCACGCCCAATGCGTTCAGCGTCTCGAGCAGCACGTCGATCTTCTTTTCCTCGGGCTTGCCGTGCACGCGGTACAGCGTGCCCACGCGCGCCTGCTCCAGCGCGCGCGCCACCGCGTCGTTGGCGAGAATCATGCATTCTTCGATCAGCTTGTGCGCTTCGTTACGTTCGTACAGGTACACACGCTGGATTCGTCCGGCCTCGTCGATGTCGAATTCCGCCTCGGCGGCGTCGAACTCGAGCGCACCGCGCTTGTGCCGCGCTTTCAGCAGCGCGCGATACACGTCGAGCAGCGGCAGCAGCTTGTCGGTGAGCGCACCCAGCTCGGCACGCGCCTCGGGCCGGCCTTCGAACAGCGCCGCGAACGCCAGCGTGTAGGTGAGTCGTTTCGCCGAGCGCATTACCGCCGGATAAACCTGGGTTTCCAGCAGCACGCCGGTCTTCGACACGATCATGTCGGCCGCGAGACACAGGCGATCGACATGCGGTTGCAGCGAGCACAACACGTTCGACAACGCGAACGGCAGCATGGGGATGACGGTGGTCGGAAAATACACGCTGGTGCCGCGCTCGCGCGCGCAGGCATCGAGCGCCGTGCCCCGCCGCACGTAGTAGCTCACGTCGGCAATGGCGACGATGAGCCTGAAACCCCGGGGATGCGGCTCGGCATACACGGCGTCATCGAAATCCTTGGCTGTTTCACCATCGATGGTGACCAGCGGCAGCACGCGCAGGTCGACGCGGCGCGCGGCTTCGGCCGGGTCCACCTCGGTGCCGAAGGCTTCGGCTTCGCGGATCGCCTCGGGTGTGAACTCGCGCGGCAGATCGAAACGCGCGACGGCGGCTTCGGTGGCAAGCTCGACGGGCTTCTCCGGATCGAGACGGCGTGTCACGCGCGCCTGCGGACTGGAACCCTGGCCGGCATAACGGGTGACCGCGGCTATCACCCAATCGCCGTGACGCGCGCCGTTGAGATCATTGGGCGCCACGAGGCATCGCATGCCGATGCGGCGGTCGGCGGCCGTGACGAAGGCCGTGCGGCCATGGATCTCCATGGTGCCCACGAAGGCCTTGGTGGCGTGTTCGAGAATTTTCTCGAGCTTGCCGGAGTAGCGACCATCACGGCCGCGCTCGACGGAGACGCGCACGCGGTCGCCGTGCATCACACCCATCATCTGGGGAGGCGGCAGGAAGACCGACTCTTCCATGCCCTGCACGCGTACGAAGCCGAAGCCTGCGCGATTGGCGCTGACCACACCCTCGGCCGTCTTCAGATGAGTGGAGCTGGACTGCCCTCGATGCGTTTGCGCCGGACGAGGTTCATTGCGCGGACTTTCCCGGCGGCCGCGCTTGCCATGTTGTCGTTTCAAAGTGGGGCGATTCTACTCCCCCCGCGTTGCCGGGTCCGACAGACAGTATTGCGGTGCTACTCGCACGATGGGTCACCACGGGAGAGCCGCCATGAAAAGACCCGCAACCACGTCCCTGTTCACCCTCTGCACGCTGGCTTCGGTCGCTGGCGCCGCTGATCTCACGCTCTATACGGACGGCGACTTTCAGGGCCGCCCGCTGAACGTCGTCATCGATCTGCGGCAGCTCGGAAGCCTGAATTTCAACGATCGTGCTTCGTCGCTGGTCATCGAGAAAGGCGCCTGGGTGCTGTGCACCGAAGAGGATTTCGGCGGCAGCTGCGTGACATTGGAGGCCGGCAAGTATGGGTCGTTGCGCGAACTGGGCCTGGACGACGCCATTACCTCGGTGCGCCGCCGCGATGAGGTCAGCCTGGGAGTGTTCCGCGATCCCGAGACCCCACCCCCGGGAAATTGACAGTCCTCACGCCGAACCGTAGATTGCGCCGCTCTTCGCACCCTGCCCGGGTGGCGGAATTGGTAGACGCACTAGTTTCAGGTACTAGCGAGTAACATCGTGGAGGTTCGAGTCCTCTCCCGGGCACCAACTCTTTCCCTGTCATTCCAAAGGCTTGCGACGCTCCTGCGTCCGGATGCCCCAACAATAGGGATCGGCGGGGTCCAGCAGCAAGGTGCTCTCGGAGATGACCCAGGCGCGGCCAACAATCGTCGGCGCGATGGTGCCGGTGGAATGGTCGATCCAGCGGAAACGGCCGCGGAAATGGCTGCCCACGATGCCTTCCTGCACCCACTCCTCTCCCTCGGCGAGTTTCCCGTCCGCCGCAAGGCAGGCGAGTTTCGCGCTGGTGCCCGTACCGCAGGGTGACCGGTCGTACGCCTTGCCGGGACACAACACGAAATTCCGGCTGTCGGCGCCCGCCAGACGCGGCGGACCGAACAGTTCGACATGGTCGACTTCGGGATGGCCCTGCGCATTCAGGGCCTGGCGTATGCGCCAGGTGAACTCGGTCAATGCATCGACCTGCGAAAGCTCGATGGCGCGGTCGCCGCCATCCGCGAGGAAGAACCAGTTGCCACCCCAGGCCACATCACCGGTTACCGGGCCATGGCCCGGCACATCCGCGGTCACCGCCCGCGACTTGCGGTAGCTAGGCACGTTGGCGACCTCGACCTCGCCGTTGTCATGGAGCCGCGCGTCCACCGCACCCACGGGCGTGTCGATGCGCAGCGCGCCGGTTTTCAGCTGCCCGGCATGCGCCAGCGATGCGACCACACCGACGGTGCCGTGCCCGCACATGCCCAGCACCCCGACGTTGTTGAAGAAGATCACGCCGAGCTGGCAATCCGGGCGGCTCGGCGGTACCAGCAACGCGCCCACCATGACATCCGACCCGCGCGGCTCATTGACGATGGCCGAACGATAGGCATCGAAGTTCTCGCGAAACACCCGCGCGCGCTCTGACAACTCGCCATCGCCCAGGTCGGGTCCACCGGACATCACGAGGCGGGTGGGTTCGCCCCCGGTGTGGGAATCGATTACACGGATATTCCGCATGGTGATACGTTAACCGAAGGGAGCCCGGGAATGGCGGAGCAAGCCAGGTCGATCGCAATCATTGGCGCGGGTGTCATCGGCACCGCGGCCGCCTTCGCCTTGTCGCGCGAAGGCTGGCGCGTGGTGTTGTTCGATCGCGCGCCGCCGGGTGAAGCCGGTGCCAGCTTCGGCAATGCCGGGCACGTGGCCACCGAGCTGGTCGAGCCCCTGCCCGCGCCCGCCCTGCTTTTCAACTTCTGGCGCGAGTTGTTTGTGCTGGGTGGCGTGCTCGATATCCCGCTCCGCCGCATCCTCTCGCCCTGGGCCATGAGATTCGCAAGGGCTGCGTTCCAGCGCCGCGAACACACAGCATTGCTGGCGCCCTTCGTCCGCCCCGCGGTGCCGGCGCTGATCGAACTTCTCGCGCAAGCCGAGCGTCCGGATCTCATTCGCCAGAACGGCCACTTCCAGGTCTGGATGGGCCGCAGCGCGGCGCGCGACGCGCAAGCACAGGCGAAGGCCATGGAAAAGCTGGAGGTCGCCACTCGCCCCGCGCCCGCCGAGGTCGTGGAGGCGGCGCGTAATGCCGCACGCGCCGAACACGGCGCCGGTCTCTGGTTTCCGAATTGCGCGCACGTGCTCGATCCACTCGAAGTGGTGCGCGCCTTCGCCGCCGCCGCCAGGAAGCTCGGCGCGAGCTTCCAGCGCCATGAGGTGATGGCCATTCGCCCCGCGCCGGAAGGCTGCGAGGTGGTCACACCCGGCAGCAGCACCCGCGTAACCGCGGCCGTGGTCTGCGCCGGTGTCTGGTCGGGGCCACTGCTGAAACCTTTCGGGCTCAAGGTGCCGATCGAAGCGGCGCGCGGATACCATGTGCAGATGCCCGACGCCGCGCCGCTCGTGGACGCCCCCATCGTCTACTCCGACCAGAACATCGTCGTCACGCCCATGGCGGGACGCATGCGCGCCACCAGCTTCATGGAGTTCACGGCCAGCGACGCACCCGCGGACCCACGCAAGGCGGCATGGCTGCGCGCGTCGGTGCGCGAGCTGGGATACACCTGCGACGAAGCGGCACCGGCCTGGGTGGGCCCGCGCCCGGTGCTTCCTGACTATCTACCCGCCATCGGCCGATCGGCAGCGCTGCCCGGCCTGTACTACGCGTTCGCCCACCAGCACATCGGCCTGACGCTGGCGGCGGTGACGGCACGCGCGGTCGCGGACCTGGTCGCCGGGCGGCCGCGACCCGACCTCACCGGCTTCGACCTGAGACGCTTCGGCGGTTGAGCTCACTTGGCATTCCAGACCACACGAAAGATCCGTATCCTCGCCGTCTCGCTGCTCGCGGCGCTGCTGCTGTATGCGGCACTGGGGTTCTGGCTGGTACCGAGCCTGGTGCGGTCGAACATCGGGGAATTCAGCACGCAGCACTGGCAGCGCAAACCCGAGCTGGGCGAAATATCCTTCAACCCGTTCACTCTCGCACTCGAAATCCACGGCTTCGCATTTCGGGATTCCCGTCAGGAGCCGCTGCTCTCCTTCGACCGGCTGCTGGTCAACCTCGACATCTCCAGCCTCTGGCGCCGCGGCCTCTCGTTGCACGAGATCGAGCTGGACAACCCGTCCAGCCGCGTGGTGGTGCGCGCCGATGGCAGCCTGAATCTCGCCGAGCTCTCCAGACCATTCGAGGTACCCGAAGACGTTGCGGCCGCCGAAAAGGAACCGGCGCGCCTGTTCATAGATCGCTTCCAGCTGCGCGAGGGCGCGCTGGAGTTCGAGGATCACGCCCGCACCACTCCTTTCAAGGCGCGCCTGACGCCGGTGAACTTCGCACTCACGAACTTCAGCAGCGTCAGCCAGGGAGAAAAAGACGGCGCCAACAATTACGCCCTGCAGGCGACCTCCACCGCTGGCGAAAGCTTCAAATGGAGCGGCAACTTCGGCCTGGCGCCGCTGCGTTCGCGCGGCCAATTCGAGCTGGCCGATGTGCAGGCGCGCACCCTGTGGTCCTATCTCCAGGAATCGCTGGGCTTCGAAGTGGCAGGCGGTGTGGTGGGCGTGAATGGCGGCTATGAGTTCGCCGCCACCGAGCCCGATCTCACCTTTGTCGTGAACCTGGCGAACGTCGATGTCGCCGCGCTCAAGCTGCGGCCCCGCGGCGGTGACACCGACTGGGTGGCATTGGAGAAACTCGGCGTGGCCAACACCAAAGTCGATCTCACCCGGCGCGTGGTCGACGTGGCCAGCGTTATATTGGCAGACGGCTCGGTGATCGCCACGCGTGGCGAGGATGGCAGCGTCAATCTGCTCAGCCTGCTGGAACCACCGCCTGCGGCGGAAGCGCGCTCACCGGCCCGAACTACCGCTACGGCAGCCGAAGGTGCGGGCACACCCTGGACCGTGAACATCCCGGAACTATCCGTCGAAGGACTGCGCATCGCCGCCCGCGATGAATTCGTGAAACCCGCGGCGACCTTCACACTGGCGCCGGTGAACCTTCAGCTGCGCGGATTCAGCACCGCGCCCGGCCAGGCAGTGGATCTGACGGGAGACGTCACGCTGGAAAGCGGTGGCCAACTTGCGCTGCAGGGCCGAGCGATTCCCGCGGACAGCTCCTTCAGCGGAAAGATCAAGCTCACCGACCTGAACCTGGCGGCACTGCAGCCCTACGTGGGCACGTACACGCAGATGACGCTGCTCTCCGGCGTGCTGAACACCGAGTTCGACGCGGAATTCAAACCCGGATCCCAAGCCCTGTCCGGAAGCCTGGAATGCACCAGGCTGCATACCGTCGACAATGCCTTGCGCGAAGACCTGGTGAAATGGGATCGCCTGACGCTACGCGGCGTGGAATTCCGCTCGGCGGTGGCTACCGGCGCAAGCAGCCTGCGCATCTCCAGCATCAACACCCGTTCTCCCTATCTGCGCTTCATCATCGCGCCCGACCAGACCACCAACATCGGCAAGGTGCTGACGCGGCCGGCGACTGCGCCCGGCGCCGTGCAGACGGTGCGTGGCATCACCGAGTCAACGGGCCCTCGTTCGCCCATGACCATCAACATCGGCAAGGTGGCGGTCGAGAACGGCTCGGCGAACTTCGCCGATTTCTGGATCACACCTAACTACGCCGTCACCCTGCAGCAGCTCGGCGGATCCATCTCGGGGTTGTCCTCGCGCAAGGACTCGCGCGCGAAACTGGCGTTGACGGGCAAGATCGACCGCTACGCGCCGGTGGACATCGCCGGCGAGCTCAATCTCCTGTCCGCCAGCCTGTTCACCGACATCCGCGTGAAGTTCGAGGGCGTGGAACTGACTTCGGTCACGCCCTACTCGGGCCGCTTCGCCGGTTACCGTATCGAGAAGGGCAAACTGTCGGTGGACGTGCGATATCTCGTGGAGAATCGCCAGCTCAATGCCGAACAGCGCTTCATCGTCGACCAGCTCACGCTGGGCGAACGCGTGGACAGTCCCGACGCCGTGAAGCTTCCGCTGCGGCTCGCCGTGGCGCTGCTCAAGGACCGCAATGGCGTGATCGACCTGGGCCTGCCGATCACCGGCAGCCTCGACGATCCCAAGTTCCGCCTGGGCCCCATCATCTGGAAGGCCTTCGTCGGGCTGCTCGCCAATGTGGCCACCTCGCCATTCAAATTGCTGGGCGGAATGTTCGGTGGCGGCGAGGAAGTGAATCTCATCGACTTCGAGCCGGGCGAGGCCACGCTCGACGCGGCGGCCACGGAAAAACTCGCAGCGCTGACCAAGGCGCTGAGCGAAAGGCCGCAGCTTCAGCTGGAAGTACCGGCCCTGTACGCTCCCGATGCCGACTTCGGCGTGCTGTCATCCAGGCTCGTCGAGAACAGGCTCGCCGCGCTCGCGAAGTCCCGCAAGGACCCGTACGACGCGCCACTCGACCCCGCACGCCGATTCGAGTTGCTGCTCGCGCTGTACAAGGCGGAGAAAGCTGGCGCGACACTGCCGCCCGCCGCGCAGGAACTGCAGGAGATCCGCGCGCGCGACCGCGGTGTGGCGGCATTGAATTCCGCCAATGCCGAACTGGAAATCGCGTTGCGTCCAGGCATCGAATCCTTCGACCCGGCGCTTCAGGCGCTGGCGCAACAGCGCGCGCGCTCGATCCAGGACGCCTTGCTGTCTTCGGGCGAGGTGGAACCCGGCCGCGTGTTCATGCTGGCCCCCGGTGCGGCACCGGCCGCCGGCGACAAGGTCCGCATCGCGTTGAGCGTCAAGTAGTCAGGTTGCATTGCAGCGGATAACGGCGCTCGACGCGCGCCGCCTAACAATCCGTCATTGTCAGACAAGTCCGCGGTCCCGGAGTCGGCGATTCCTACGTCATTAACCCTTGATGCCGGAGCTAACGCACCGCGAGCGGTGTGAGAATGGCGGCATAGCAACACGTCGCTGGCGCGCCACTCTGCATTGCGCACTCTGCACGCGGCGAACACTAGAGGGTGTGTTCATGAAAAATTTCCCCCGTTCGATGCCGCGCTCGATCCTGGGCGCCGCCATCGCCTCCATTCTCGCCGCGCCCGGAGTAGTTTGGGCTCAGTCCGCGGATGCGACTCTGCGAGGCAGCGCACCCGCCGAAGCCGAGGTGACCGCGCGCAACGTCGCCACCGGGCTGACGCGGCGCACGAAGGCCAACGCCGCCGGAAGCTACACGCTCGCCGGCCTGCCACCCGGCACGTATCGCGTCGAGGCGGGCCCCGGCACCGAAACCGTCGTCACCTTGAGCGTGGCGTCGACGGCCACCCTGAACCTCGCGCCCACTGAAGTCGCGACCAGCGAAGAACCCATGCAGGAGGTGACCGTGCAGGGTCGCCGCCTGAACGAAGTGCGCACCTCCGAAGTCGGCACCACGGTGTCGCAGCAGCAGATCGAGACCACGCCGCAGATGACGCGGAACTTTCTCGAGTTCGCGGATGCGGTGCCCGGCATGGTGTTCCAGGTGGACGCCAGCGGTCGCACCAAAATCCGTGGCGGTGCGCAGAACGAGAACGGCGTAAACCTGTACATCGATGGCGTGGGCCAGAAAGGTTACGTGCGCTCCGGTGTGTCGGGCCAGGCCGGCGACACGCAGGGCAACCCGTTCCCGCAGCTGGCCATCGGCGAGTACAAGGTCATCACGTCCAACTACAAGGCCGAGTATGACCAGATTTCCAGCGCTGCGATCACGGCGCTCACACGCTCGGGCACCAACACCTTCGAGGGCGAGGCTTTCGGCACGTACACGGCGGACAACTTCCGCGCGCGCACGCCGGGCGAACTGGACTCGGACACGAAGTCGGAATCCGAGAGCAAGGAATATGGCGTCGCCTTCGGCGGCCCCATCATCCAGGACAAGCTGCACTTCTTCGTGACCTACGAGGCCAAGCGTTACGTCACCCCAAAGACCGTGACCGTGGATGGCAGCCCGCCTGCCGACGTGGTCGCACAGTTGCCGGCCAGCGCGCTCGCGCAGCTCGGGCCCGCGTCCATTGCCTTCGACGAAGACCTGTACTTCGCCAAACTCGACTGGGCCATTTCAGACATGGACACGCTGACCTTGTCGGCGAAGATCCGCAAGGAAACCAGCCAGGGCGACCAGACCGGCACCGGCGTGGCGCAGTCCGCGGCCGTGGAAACCGACAACAGCGACGATCGCTATGAATTGAGCTGGCAGCGCACCGCGGAACGCTGGCTCAATGAAGTGCAGTTCACTTACGAAGATGCCTTCTATGTGCCCAGCATCACGAACAGCGGCAGCAATGGCGCGGTGTACACACTGCAGGTGGCGCCAGGCAATGACCCGCGCATCCTCGCGGTAGATGGCGCCGACCCGCGCGCTGGCCAGAACAAGGGCCAGAAGGGCTGGTCGATCGCCGACGTCATCACCTTCCCCGACGTCGCGGGCAAACACACCATCAAGGCTGGCGTGAAGTACAAGGTCGTGGATCTCACCGCCGCCGACTCCATCCCCGGCAACCCCGTGTTCTATTACGACGTCACCGCTGCCGGCGTCGCCACGATTCCCTACAAGGCCGTGTTCGCGCTGCCACTGGCCGGGTTCAATTCGCAGGTCACGTCCGAAGACAAGCAGCTAGGCGTGTTCGTGCAGGATGACTGGACGGTGAACGACAAGCTCACCCTGAATCTCGGCATCCGTTGGGACATCGAGAAGAACCCCTCCTATCTGGATTTCGAAACGCCGCAGTTCTTCCTCGACATGCTCAATACCGAAGTGGCGCCCGGCCTCACCTATGGGGAGTCGCTGGGTCTTTCCACCGACCCGAATGTCGCCATCGACATCAACGACTACATTTCCACCGGCAACAACCGCAAGGAGCAGACCGACACCTTCCAGCCGCGTCTCGGCTTCTCCTACGACCTCGGCGCCGACCAGGAGCACGTGATCTTCGGCGGCGTGGGCCGGGCCTACGACCGTACCTTGTACGACTACCTGCAGCTCGAACAGACCAAGTTCACGCTGGCCACGACGGAGCTGCGCTTCAACACCACGGATCATCCCTGCACGCTGAGCGCGTCCTGCCGCACCTGGGATCCGAACTTCGCCAATGACCCGAACGCGCTGCCGGCGCTGCTGAGCGGCACCGCCGGCGAAGTGAACCTGATCAACAACGACCTCAAGGTGCCCTATTCCGACCAGCTGAGCCTGGGCATGCGCAACCGGCTCGGCGACTGGAACACCAGCGCCTCGGTGTCGCGCATCCACAGCAAGGACGGCTTCGTGTTCACGCTGGGCAACCGCTACCCCAATGGCGACTTCTGGCAGAACCGCAGCCAGCCCTGGGGCAACTCGCCGCCGGGACTCGCCGGCCCGCTGCTCATCGGCAACAACGGCATCGAGACCAAGAGCACGCAGGTGATGCTGTCCGCGGAAAAACCATTCAGCGAGGATTCGCGCTGGGGCGCGACGTTCGCGTATACGTTCACGGATGCCGAACAGAACCGCGACATCAACGAGCACTACATCTTCGATGCCGCGTCGATCAACAACTTCCCCTGGATCGTCTCCAACGCCGCGGCCAAGCATCGCTTCGTTGCCACGGGTTCGTACTCCGGACCCTGGGGGCTCACCTTCGCGAGCAAGTTCACCTGGTCTTCGCCGCTGCCGAAGAACGACATCGGTTGTTTGACTCCGCCCGCCACTTTCCCGACGGGCGCCGGATGCACCGCGGTCGGTTACGACATCGGCGGCACGGGCTACAAATCGCTGGATCTGCAGGTGACCAAGAACTTCGAGCTCGGCGACATGGGTTCGATGTACCTGCGGCTCGACGGCATCAATCTCACCAATGCCCACAATCTCGTGGACTACATCAACGAGAACGGACCCGATGGCGTGATCAGCGGTGGCCGCTACAACCCGAACGGCAACATCACCGGGTTGCCGCGGACCCTGCGCGCGTCCTTCGGCATCAAGTTCTAGTCACCCGTCCGCGCCGACAGCGAAATTCCTCCCGAGAGTAACTGTCGGCGCGGGCGCCAATCTTTGGTTTAATGCGCAGGTGAACGACAGCCGACTGCGCAGCATCGTCATCGTTGGCGGCGGAACCGCGGGCTGGATGGCCGCGGCCGCGTTGTCGCGGGCGGTCGAATTCCCGATTTCCATCCAGCTCATCGAATCCGACGACATCGGCACGGTGGGCGTGGGTGAAGCCACGGTGCCGCACCTGCGCGCGTTCAACGCCTCGCTGCAGATCGATGAAGTCGAGTTCGTGCGCGCGGTGCGTGGCACGTTCAAACTGGGCATCCAGTTCGTGGACTGGGGACGCGTGGGCGACCGCTACGTACACGGCTTCGGCACCATCGGGCACGACTATCGCTCGCTGCCCTTTCACCAGTACTGGGTCAAGCTCAACCTGCAGGGCAAGGCGCAGCCGCTGGACGCATATTCTCTGAACACCGCCGCGGCGCCGGCCGGCAAGTTCATCGCCGGCGCCAGTGACGTGCCGTCGGGTTCGCCGCTGGCGCAGGTGGCCTACGCCTATCATTTCGACGCGGGCCTGTATGCGCAGTACCTGCGCCGCTACGCCGAAGCCCGCGGTGTGAACCGCCTCGAAGGCGAAATCGTCGACGTGTCGGTGCGCGGCGCCGATGGCTTCATCGAATCGGTCACGCTCAAGTCCGGCGCGCGCATCGAAGGCGACCTGTTCATCGACTGCTCGGGATTCCGTGGCCTGCTCATCGAGCAGGCACTGAAGACCGGCTATGACAACTGGACGCACTGGTTGCCCTGCGATCGCGCCGTGGCCGTGCCCAGCGAGAAGACCACCGGGCCGCCGCAAGCAGATGTGGAATCGCAATTGCGTGGCACTGGGCCTCGCCAGCGGCTTTCTCGAACCGCTGGAGTCCACTAGCATCTATTTGATCCAGTCCGGCATCGCGCGACTCATCCAGATGCTGCCGGACCGCCACATGAGCGCTGTCTTGCGCGACCAGTTCAACGCCGAGTCGGCATTCGAAATCGAGCGCATCCGCGACTTCCTGATCTTGCATTACTGCGTCACCGCGCGGCGCGACAGCGAGTTCTGGAAGTACTGCGCGGCCATGAGCATCCCTGACGAATTGCGCGCGAAGATCGAGTTGTTCCGCGAGACCGGGCGCTTCTATCGCAATGCCGAGGAGATGTTCGGGCTCACCAGCTGGGTGCAGGTGATGGTGGGCCAGGGCCTGGTGCCCTCCGGCTATCACCCGCTGGTGGATTCGGTGGCCGACGCCGAACTCGCGCAGCTGGGTGAAAGCGTGCGCCAGGTGGTCGCGAGCTGCGTGGCGGCCATGCCGTCGCACGAGCAGTTCATCGACCGTTACTGCAGGGCGCCGGTGGCCGCATGAACCGGGCACGCGGCACGGTCATTGCGGTCTTCACGGCCCTGGCCACGCTCATGCTGGCGGGCTGCGAAACACCGTCGGCGCCCATCGATCCGGTGGTGGTGCGTCCGCCCGCGCCCGTGGTCAACCCGCTCGACCCGCTGCTCGAGGACATCGAGCGCCGCACCTTCGACTTCTTCTGGGAAACCGCCGAGGCCGACACCGGACTGGTGCCCGACCGCTGGCCCAAGCCGCCGTTCTCCAGCATTGCGGCCATCGGCTTCGCTTTGAACGCGTACGCCATTGGCGCCGAGCGGCGCTACGTCACGCGCGCCGCGGCGCGCGAGCGCGTGCTGCTGACGCTCAAGTTCATGCACGGGCTGCCGCAGGGGCCCGACTCGGCCACCACCGCCGGTTACCAGGGCTTTTTCTACCACTTCCTCAACATGGGCAGCGGCCTGCGGTACGGCAATTCCGAGCTATCTACCGTCGACACCGCGCTGTTCCTGGCCGGCGCCCTGTTCGTCGCCGGCTATTTCGACGGCGAGCACGAGGAGGAAAAGGAAATCCGCCGGCTCGCGCAGGAACTCTACGAACGGGCGAACTGGCCCTGGTTCATCGAACACGTGCCCGACATCCGCATGGCCTGGAGCCCGGAGCAGCAGTTCGAGGTGCACGACTGGCGTGGTTACAACGAGGGCATGATCGTCTACGTGCTCGCGCTGGGCAGCCCCACGCATCCGGCCGCGGCCGGCACCTGGGATTCCTTCACGTCAAACTACTATCGCCACTGGGGCACGCTCGAGGGCCAGACGCACCTCACCTTCGGCCCCATGTTCGGTCACCAGTTCAGCGCCATCTGGATCGACTATCGCGGCATCAAGGACGAGTTCATGTGGCCGCAGGGCATCGATTACTTCGAGAACAGCCGGCGCGCGGTGCTCGCGCAGCGCGCCTACGCCATCCGCAATCCTCTCGACTGGAAGGGTTACGGACCCAATATCTGGGGCCTTTCGGCGAGCGACGGACCGGGGTATTTCAAGCTGCCCTACCTGGGCCAGACGCGGCAGTTCCATGCCTATGCAGCGCGCGGCGTGAGCCTGGTGGAGACACTGGATGACGGCACCATCACGCCCTACGCCGCCATCGCCTCCTTGCCTTTCGCGCCCGAGGTCGTGCTGCCGGCCACGCGCGAGATGCACAAGAAGTACGGCGCGCATGTCTATGGCAAGTACGGGTTCCTGGACGCGTTCAATCCCAGCTTCGACTATGACGATCTGCCGCTCCGACGCGGCAAACGCGTGCGCGGCGTGGGCTGGGTGGCCAGCGACTACCTGGGTATCGACCAGGGGCCCATCATCGCCATGATCGAGAATCACCGCAGCGAACTCATCTGGACCGTCATGCGGCGCAATCCGTACATCGTGCGCGGATTGAAACGCGCCGGGTTCGAGGGCGGCTGGCTCGAATCCGTGCCGTAGCGAAGCCGTCAGCGCGACCGCTTCGACTTCGATTTCGACTTGGCCTTCTTCTTCGGAACCTTGCCGCCCGCGCGACGCGCTTCCGACAACCCGATGGCGATGGCCTGTTTGCGGCTGGTCACCTTCTTTCCCGATCCGCCGCTGCGCAATGTGCCTTCCTTGCGCTCATGCATCGCGCGTTTCACTTTCTGCTGAGCTTTCTTGCCGTATCTCGCCGCCATGACGTCTCTCCGAATGGCCAGGGAGTCGTGAGTACACGCCGCGTCGCGTCGCGCGGCTGTCGGTCAACTGTGGGGATGCGCGTCAGTCACGCGCGACGCGGGCTCAGCCCCGAGGTCAACCCCAAGGTCAACCCCATGGTCAACCAAATCGCAGCCGGAAATCCTTCGGTGGCTCGACCACCGATTCCAACGTCTCGATGAAGCTCGTGTGCCATGCGGTGATGGAATTCCGCCGCATCACGTCGTTCATGGCCTGGTGGCGCTCGCGCCGCTCGGCGATGGGCATGTTGAACGCCTGCTGGATGGCATGGGCCATGCCGCGCGCGTCATAAGGATTGACCATGATGGCGCCCGTGAGCTCGCGCGCCGCCCCCGCCAGCGTGGACAGGACGAGCACGCCGGGGTCGGACGGATCCTGTGCCGCCACGAACTCCTTGGCCACGAGATTCATGCCATCGCGCACCGGCGTGACGATGCCCACCTGCGCGGAGCGCATGAAACCCATGAGTACATCATGCGGAAAATTGCGGTTGAGATAACGGATCGGCGTCCAGTCGGTGTCCGCGAACCGGCCATTGGTGCGGCCCGTGGTCTGCTCCAGGTCGCGGCGGATCTCGGAATAGGCGCGCACGTCGGTGCGCGACAGCGGCGCGATCTGCAGGAAAGACACGCGGTTCTGGTTTTCGGGGTGGGTCTCGAGAAACTTTTCGTACGCCTTGAAACGCTCCACCAGCCCCTTGCTGTAGTCGAGACGATCCACGCCGATCATGAGCTTGCGGCCTAACAACCCGGCGACCATGCGCTTGCAGGCGTCCGTGTTCTGCGATTCCACGGCTTCGCGCTGGATCGCGTCCACGTCCACACCGATGGGGAAAACACCGGTGACCACGCGGCGCCCGCCCAGCGTCACCGAGGAATCGGCATTGAGCGCCTCCTCGCCCCAGACATAGGCCACCGCCGAGCGGAACGCCTGCACGTCAGTCTCGGTCTGGAAGCCCAGGACGTCGTAGGCCAGCATCGCCTGCAGCAGCTCGCCGTACACCGGCAGCACGCGCAGCACTTCGATGTTGGGAAACGGGATGTGCAGGAACAGGCCCATGGGCTGGGTCGCGCCCGCTTCGCGCAACCGCTGCGCCAGTGGAAACAGGTGGTAATCGTGCACCCAGATGATGTCGTCCGGTTCCAGCAGCGGCGCGAGATGCTTCGCGTACCGATGGTTCATGCGTTGATAGGCCTCGTACTGCACGTCCTTGTAGCGAAAGCCATCCACGAAGTAGTGAAACAGGGGCCACAACGTGCCGTTGCAGAAGCCCAGGTAGAAGTCGTAGTACTCGGCCTTGTCGAAATCGATGGACGCGTAGGTGACGTCGTCCTTGCGCACGATGGAAGGCTCGCTGCCGGCCACTTCGCTGGTCTCGCCATCCCAGCCGAACCACAATCCGCGTCGCGCCTGTATGGCGGTGAGCAGGCCCACGGCGAGTCCGCCCGGCGCGGCGCCACGCTTGGGAATCGAGATGCGATTCGAAACGGCGACCAGCCGGCTCATACGATCTCCTCCCAGCTTCGCGAGAGGCGCAGCGCGCTGCCGATGATCCCGACCATGCTGTAGGTCTGCGGAAAATTGCCCCAGAGCTCGCCGCTCGCGGGCGCGATGTCCTCGGAGAGCAGGCCCAGTGGATTGCGCAGCTTGAGCAGCCGGTCGAAGCGCTCGCGCGCCTCTTCGAGCCGGCCCGCGGCGGCCAGCGCGTTCACGTACCAGAACGCGCAGATGGTGAAGGCGTTCTCCGGCGTGCCGAAGTCATCGGCGTGTTTGTAACGGAACAGCAGGTCGCCGGTGCGCAGTTCTTCCTCGATGCGCTCCAGTGTCTTGAGGAAGCGCGGATCGGTGGCCGGCAACAGACCCAGTTCGGGCAATAACAATGCCGTGGCATCGATGTCGCGATTGCCGAAGGCGGAAGTGAAGCACTGCCGCTCCTCGCTCCAGGCCTTCTCGAGTATCTCCTGGCGCATGAAATCGGCACGTGCACCCCAGTCACGCGCGGCGATATGGTCGCCCACGCGCCGCGCAATTCGCGCCAGCCGATCGCAACCCGCCCAGGAAATCGCGGCCGAAAAAGTGTGCCGCTGAAGCTTGCCGCGGAACTCCCAGGGACCCGCGTCCGGTTCTTCGAAGCTGGCCACCGCGCGTTTGCCCAGGCGATAGAGTCGCTCGAGCAGCGTCTGGTCACCCGAACGCACCAGGCGCTCGTCGAAGAACAGCTGCGTGGCGGCAAGGATCACCGAGCCGTACACGTCGTGTTGCACCTGCTCGGCGGCCAGATTGCCGAAGCGCACCGGGCCCATGCCGCGGTATCCGGACAGCGTGGTGGCGATCTTCTCCTCGGCGCGCGGATCACCCGTGATGCCATACAGCGGCTGCAGGGTGTCGGCATTCGTCGTGGCGATGATCTGGTCGATGTAATGTAGATAGGCTTCCATGGTGCGCGTGGCGCCCAGGCGGTTCAGCGTCTGGATCACGAAGTAGCTGTCGCGCAGCCAGCAATAGCGATAGTCCCAGTTGCGAGTGCTGTGGGCGGCCTCGGGAATGGAGGTGGTGAGTGCGGCCAGAACCGCGCCAGTGTCCTCGTAGGTACAGAGCTTGAGCGTGATGGCCGAGCGGATCACGGCCTCCTGCCAGTCCGCGGGCACGGCCAGCGTGCGCACCCATTCCTGCCAGTAACCCAGCGTCGCGCCGAGGAACTCGCGCGTGAGCGACGCCGGCGACTCCTGCAACGTTTCGTCGGGCCCGATGATGAAGTGCAGCGGGCGTTCCAGCACCACCGGGCGGTCTTCCATGAGCGCCGCCAGCGACGCATCGGTCGTGACGCGGTAATACAGCCCGTCGGCCTGGAACCTGATGTGGTGGCTGCCATTGAGACCCGGCGGGGACTTCTCGCCGAAACCCGCGGTGGGACGCAGCCGCAGCCGCAATGTCGGCCGCCCGGCCAGCGGCTCCACGCTGCGCACGAACATCATTGGCCTGAACACGCGGCCACGGCTGCGAAAGCGTGGCGCGAAATCCACGATGCGCAGCACGCCCCCATGGCTGTCGTACAGGCGCGTTTCGATGATGGCGGAGTTGCGCATGTACTCCTGTTCCGTCCGCGTCAGATCGACCAGGTCGATCGCGAATACGCCGGTGGACGAAGCGCCACCCTCTTTCTGCAGCAGCGACGAGAACACCGGGTCGCCGTCCGGTCGCGGAAGACACGCCCAGACCATGCGCGCCTGTTCGTCGATGAGCGCGGCCACCTGGCAATTGCCGATGACGCCGTAATTCATGGTGTGGCTCCCGGATCGTTCACCGGTCCCGGCGTGGGAAGCGCGGCCAGCTGCGCCAGCCAGTCTCGCACAGCCCGCGGATCCGCCAGCCACCATTCGGATTTCACGCGCGGTCCCACGGCTATGGCCAGGCCACCTTCGAAGCGGCGGACGGCGGCGAACCCGCCGTAGTCGGTGACATCGTCGCCGATGAATATGGGCTGCCGTCCGCGGAACGGGGACTCTTCCATGAACGAGGTGACGGCGCTGTCCTTGGTGTGCGCGGCGGGTTTCACCTCGATGACGGCATGCCCGTCGAGGATGGTGAAGCGGGGGACCAGAGGCGCGGCCAGCAACGCCACTTCGGCGCGCAACTCGTGCTCGAGCTCGCGGGCCTTGAGGAAATGCAGCGCCAGCCCCGCGCCCTTGTCTTCGAGCAACAAACCGGGGTGCCGCGTCACCATGCGCTGCAGCCCCTCACGCACGTCGGACAGTTGTTCGACCGCAATGGGCGCCACGTGCATGTGACCCGTGGCATCGCGGCGTTCGCAGCCATGCAACCCGGCCATGGGCAGCCATGTGCAACCCAGCAGGCCGTCGAGATTCTCGATGGTTCGCCCGCTCACCAGCGCCAGCGCCCCACCCGCCGCGTCACGCAGGCGCGTGAGCAGGGGCATGAGGGCTTCGTCCACCGCCACCCCTCCGGGAGAATCGGCGAGCTCTAACAGGGTTCCGTCGACGTCGAGGAACAGGCACCAGGGCCTGGTGGGCAACGGCACCGAATGCACCGCGGCCGTTTCGCGGGGAGCGAGCTGCATCATCCAACCGAGTATAGGGAGGCCGCGCGGCTCCGGCCCTATCAATTCAGGTTCTTAGGCCCAAGTTTTTTTCCGCCACCAGTCCCGAATCCTGTTAGCTGTCGGAAAATACCTACGCCTTGCGCTTGACAGGCGAACGCGAAATTTTCAATCGAAAGGATGCCGGAGCACGATGGTCTGCTCGCGGCCCGGGCCCGTGGAGATGATGTCGATGGGCACACCCGCGAGCTCCTGCAGCCGCGCGAGGTACTTCTGCGCGTTGACCGGCAGCGCGTCGCGCGCGGTCACACCGATGGTGGATTCCTTCCAGCCCGGCATCTCCTCGTACACCGGCTCCACGTCCGCGAACGCGTCCGCGAACATGGGCGGTTCCTTGGTGACCACACCGCCGGATTTGTAACCCACGCAGATCCGCAAGGTGTCGAGGCCGTCGAGCACGTCGAGCTTGGTCAAACAAAGTCCCGACACGCTCGAATTGATGATCGAACGGCGCAATGACACGGCATCGAACCAGCCGCAGCGGCGTTTGCGTCCCGTGACCGCGCCGAACTCGTGGCCCACGCGCGAAAGATGTTCGCCGTATTCGTCGAACAGCTCGGTGGGGAAAGGCCCGCCGCCCACGCGCGTGGTGTAGGCCTTCACGATGCCGAGCACGTAGTCGAACACGCGCGGGCCCAGGCCCGTGCCCGTGGCGGCGAAACCGCCGGTGGTGTTGCTCGAGGTGACAAAGGGATAAGTGCCGTGGTCGACGTCGAGCATGGCGCCCTGCGCGCCTTCGAACATCACGTCGGCGTCCTTTTCGCGCAGATCCGCGAGCGTCTGCGTGATGTCGCTGAGCAGCGGCTTGACGCGATCTGCGTACGAGAGTTGCTCGTCCAGCGTCTTCTGGAAGTCGATGGCCGGCTGCTTGAAGTAGTGCTGCAGCGTGAAATTGTGGAAGTCGAGGATTTCGCCGAGCTTGGCGGCGAACTGCTCGCGCTTGAACAGGTCCTGCACCCGCACCGCGCGACGCGCCACCTTGTCCTCGTAGGCCGGGCCGATGCCGCGGCCCGTGGTGCCGATGGCATTGGCGCCGCGCGCCACCTCGCGCGCCTTGTCCAGCGCGATATGCGAGGGAAGGATCAATGGGCAGTTGGGCGATATGCGCAGTCGCGCGAACACATCCACGCCCTGGTCGATCAGCGTCTGCGCTTCGCGGAACAGCGCTTCCAGCGACAGCACCACGCCGTTGCCGATCAGGCAACGCACGTTCTTGTGCAGGATGCCCGAGGGAATCAGCGAAAGGACCGTTTTCTTGCCGCCGATGACCAGCGTGTGGCCGGCATTGTGCCCGCCCTGGAATCTCGCCACCGCGGCGGCCCGCTCGGTGAGCAGGTCCACGACCTTGCCCTTGCCCTCGTCGCCCCACTGGGTGCCGATGATGATGACGAACTTGCCCATACTGATCCTGCGCCGCGTTTCAGCGACGATCTGACATTCACGTGGAGGACAACCCGGCGACGGGTATCAACGTCTTTGCGGCGTCGAACTCTTGAGGTAGCGGAAGAACTCGCTGTCCGGAGAGACCACCAGCACATCGCCTTCCTTGCCGAGCGATGCACGATAGGCCTGCAGGCTCCGGTAGAAGGAATAGAACTCGGGATTGCGGTTGTACGCCGCGGCGTACAGGGCCGCCGCCGTGGCGTCACCTTCACCGCGGATACGCTGCGCATTGGCATTCGCCTCGGCGATGATCTCGGTGCGCTTGCGTTCGGCTTCCGACCGGATGATCTGCGACTCACGATCGCCCTCACCGCGCTGGGTGCGCGCGATGCCTTCGAAAGTCTGCTTCATGCTTTCGTACACGCGCGCGGCCACGTCTTCCTGCAGGTCGATGCGCTGCACGCGCACGTCGATGAGCTCCACGCCCAGGTTGCGCAGCGACTCGCTGGCGCGAACGATGAACTCGCCCGTGACCTGCTGGCGGTCGGAGATCACGATGTCCTTGAGCGTGCGACGCGCCACGGCGTTCTTGATGCCGTCCTGGATGCGCTGGCCGACCAGCGACCCGGCGCCGATCTCGTCGCCGCCACCGGTGGCCTGGTAGAACTGTTGCACGTCGAGGATGCGCCACTTGATGTAATAGTCGACCGAGAGAACCTGGCTTTCGCTGGTCAGGAACTGCTCGCCGTCGAACTTCTTGGTGAGCACGCGGCGGTCGAACTTGAACACGTCATCGATGAACGGCACCTTGAAGTGCAGCCCGGGCTTGTAGTCCTTGCCGATGACGCTCTTGAACTGCACGCGCAGCGCCATGTCCTGCTCGCGCACCACGAAGGTGGAGGCGCTCAGCAACAGGATGCCGCCGACCAGCAGGATGAGTATGGGGAGAATGCGCGAGCCCATCAGCGTTCCACCCTCTGGCGTGCGTCGAGACTACTGGACGAATCGGACTCGGCCGAGGTCGGCGGACGAACGGTGATGGTGTTCGTCTCGGAATCCGAGCGGCGATCGAGGATCTTGTCGAGCGGCAGATAGATCATGTTGCCGTTGCCACTCTTCGAATCGATGATGACCTTGCGCGAGCGGTTCAGCACGTACTCGACGGTCTCGAGGTACAGGCGCTCGCGCGTGACATTCGGCGCCTTCTCGTACGCGGCGACCAGCTGGTTGAAGCGCGACGCATCGCCGGTGGCCTGCTGGACGATCTGCGCCTTGTAGGCTTCGGCTTCCTGCTCGGTGCGCGCCGCCAGACCTTGGGCCTTGGGCAGGATTTCATTGGCATAGGCCTGCGCTTCGCGGGTCACGCGTTCGCGGTCGGCCTTGGCCTTGACCGAGTCACGCTGCGACTGCTGCACGGCTTCCGGCACCTGCACGCCCGTGATCTTGACCTCGACGATTTCCATTCCGGCGCCATAGGCATCGAGCGTGCGCTGGATGATCTCGCGCGTGGCATCGGCGATCTCGACGCGCCTGGATTCGAGGATGGCCTGCTGGTCGCTGCGGCCGACGACTTCGCGGATGGCGCTCTCGCTGACTTCTCCGAGCGTCGACACCGGGTCGCGCACCTTGAATAGATAGCTCTCGGGATCGTTGATCTTGTACTGGACCGCGATCTCCAGTTCCACCATGTTGGGTTCGGCGGTGAGAACGCTCGACTTGTACGACGTGGGAGTCACGCGCGCCGTGTTGACTTCGGTGACCTGTTCGATGGGCCAGGGGAAACGCCATCCCCAGCCATTGGGCACGGTGTCCACGTGCCGGCCGAAGCGCTGCACCACGCCCTGGGCGCCGACGTTCACGGTGTAGAAACCGGTGAGCATCCAGATGGCCACCGCGATGGCCACGAGCACCAGCACGAAGCTTCCGGATTTGCCGCTACCGCCGCCGCCAAACAGGGATTCGACGCGCTTCTGCCAGTCCTTGAAGGCCTGGTCGAGCTCGCCACCACCCGCGGGAGGCTTCTTGCCCCAAGGGTTGTTGTTGTTTCCGCCGGGTTGATTCCAAGCCATAGTCTATTGAGGAGTCATTTTCCCGCGCGCAGTGCGGGCGTGGATTGTAGGTAGCGCCCGGTGGCCGTACAAGTTGCACCGCCATCCAGTGTCAGAACTTCCAGGCCGGGTTCGCGCGCCCATTTGAGCAACTCGACCTCCGAGAGTTCAGTGTCGATCTCGAAGGCGCCGTCCTCGCCGATCCTTTCGGCCTTCACGAGCTCCGCGGCGTACAGCCGGGCTCGGACTTCGCCCGCGGACACCGCCAGCCTCAGGGTTGCCCGGTGCGCCACGCGGGAGAGGCGCTCGGCCACGGATTCGCGCAACTGGTCCAGGCCCTGGGCCCTGGCCGCCGAAACCCATACGTGACTCACGCGGCCCTCCTCGTCGCGCTCCACGCGCGGCGGGGTCTCGATGCGGTCGATCTTGTTGAACACCAGGATCTGGGGCAGATCCCCCGCGCCGATCTCGGTCAGCACGCGGTTCACTTCCTGGATGTGTTCTTCGCGCCTGGGGTCGCTGACGTCCACCACGTGCAGCAGCAACGTGGCTTCGCGCGCCTCGGTCAGCGTGGACTGGAATGCCGCCACCAGGTCGTGCGGCAACTCGCGGATGAAGCCGACCGTATCGGCAACCACCACCTGCGTATTGCCGGGCAACACGATGCGCCGCACGGTCGGGTCCAGCGTGGCGAACAGCTGGTCGGCGATGTACGCGTCGTTGCCGGTCAGAGCTCGGAACAACGTCGACTTGCCAGCGTTGGTGTAGCCCACCAGCGCGAGCGAAGGCACGGGAATCTCGGCGCGTTGCTGCCGACCGGTCTCGCGCTGCTGCTTGATCTTCCCGAGGCGCTCGGTGAGCGTCTTCACGCGTTTGCCGATCAGGCGCCGGTCGGTTTCCAGCTGCGTTTCACCCGGACCGCGATTGCCGATGCCACCACCGCGCTGGCGCTCCAGATGGGTCCATCCGCGCACCAGGCGCGTGGCCAGATGTTTGAGCTGGGCCAACTCCACTTCGAGCTTGCCTTCATGGCTGCGCGCGCGCTGCGCGAAGATGTCGAGGATGAGCCCGGAGCGGTCGAGCACGCGTCGCTCCACGAGTTTCTCGAGGTTGCGTTCCTGGCTGGGCGAGAGGCGGTGGTCGACCAGTACCAGGTCGGCGTTCGCCGCGGCGGCAGCGGCCTTGATCTCGTCGGCCTTGCCCGTGCCCACGAAAAAACGCGGATCGGGTTTGTCGCGCCGGCCACCGATGCTGGCTACGGGAATTGCGCCCGCGGAACGCGCGAGCTGCTCGAATTCCTGGGTGTCTTCGGGATCGGCCGGTGCGCCGATGCCAAGGCGCACGAGTACGGCACGCTCACCTGTGCGTGGTCGTTCGAACAATTTGAATTTCCGAGAAGACTGCGAACGAGCGTGGAGGCGCCGGGATCACTCGCCGGCGACCGCCTCGATCGTCGTTCCGTCTTCGTTGGTGATGCGCACGTTGCGCGCCGGGACGACTGTCGAAATCGCGTGTTTGTAAACCATCTGGGACACGCTGTTCTTGAGTAGCACGACGAACTGATCAAACGAATCGATCTGGCCTTGCAGCTTGATTCCATTCACCAGATAGATCGACACCGGGATACGTTCCTTGCGCA
>JAQSWD010000155.1 GCA_029266835.1 Steroidobacteraceae bacterium | reverse complement strand
AGTCGGGTTGGCGGGTATGCCGGGCACCGAGAGTCCGCCAGCCCAACGCATGCCGGCCAGGATGTCGCTGTCGACACCACCGCATTTGCCCAGCACACGCACCGGCAGGATGAAGGAATTCCAGCTCAGGCCGGAAACACCGGTGGTGTTGTTGGTGATCGCCCCGATCATCCCGGCCACGCGGGTGCCATGCCACGAACTCGTGCTCGCATCGCAGTTGCTGTAGCGACTGTCCGCCTTGTCGGTGGCGCTGATCCAGTCGCCCGGATCCGATGCATCGTTGTCGCGGCCGTTGCCGTCGTTGACCATGTGGTCGGCGCTCACGAAATCGAAGCCGGGCAGCAGCTTGCCGCCGCGGTCGCCGCGCCCCAGGTCCGGATGGTCGTAGAGCACGCCCGTGTCCAGCACCGCGACTACCACACCCGCGCCACCCAGCTCGCGGTCCCAGGCGTTGATCGCGTTCACCGCCGAAACCTCGGTGTTCTTCAGGTACCACTGGCCGCTGAACAGGCTGTCATTGGGGCTGGTGGCGTGCGGAAAGCGTCGGTGATCGATGGACACGTACTCCACGGCCGAATCGGCGCCCAGCGTGACCAGCGCCTGTTCCGCGCTGGCGGAACCCAGCTCGATGGTGCTGGCCAGCAACGCGTCGCTGATTTCACGCCTGAGACTCATCGCGAGACCCGTGCGCTTGGCCAGCGCCGCCGTGCGATCCGCGCCCGCGGACAGCTTCCTGATGGCCGCGCCGGCGGCATCACCGCGCAGCTTGACGATGACGCCCAGGGTCGCTGCGGAAGGCGCCTGGCGCGGCTCACGGGCGACGGGATTGAATTCCTCGGCGATCGACACGGTCGAGAAGGCCGCCGCGACCGTGCACACGACGGCTTTGACGGCGAACGGCTGCATTGGTGATTCCTTGCGCCTCATTATCGATTGACGGCTCAGTTCAGTGGTCGACGACGCCTTGAATGGTTCCCGACTCCGACCCATGTGATCCGAACCCTTCCTCCCGAGCCTGACCGTAGTCTTTTTACATACACGCGGCGCGGGACGGAAGCGCCGTTTGTGAGGGGCTTCGCATTTCGCGCTGTCGCCGTCGACGCGCGACCCATGCGCGGGAACCGCGGGCAGGCAGGCAGGAAAAAGTCGGTGGCAATCGCTGACCAACGCGCGGATGCCGTCGCAGCAAGAGCGCGACCTTCCACCACGAGTCCGAGTAGCTAGGCGCGATGCCGCCAGGGCAGCGCTCCCGCGTGAAGAATCAAGCCGTGCAAACCCTAAGGAATAACCGGCCGCCGAACCCGCAATGGTCGCGCCTAGAGGAATCGCTCGCGCGGCGCGCATGTTTTTTCTTGTGACGTCACACCTTAAGTGCGGTGCATGACGGCCGTAAACGTGACCGCGAGGCTAAGCCTCTTTGCCGGGCCGTGAACGTCACGGTTCGAATCGACAGATGGAAGAGAAGGTCACAAACATGAAGTTGAAGTATCCCCTGGTGGCGGCTGCGGTCGTTGCGATTTGCGGCGGACTGCCGGCCCATTCGCGGGCCGCGGGCATCGAGGACAAGATCACGTTCAGCGGCTTCGGCACTTTCGGTGGCGTCGTCACGAACGAGAACGATGTGGATTTCCGCCGCGACCAGCAGCCTGATGGCGCGAACAAGACCATTGATACAGGCGTCGATACCAACATCGGCGTGCAGTTGAATTTTCAGGCGAACAGCTGGCTGTCCGCGACCGTGCAGGGCCTTGCGATGAAGCGCAACGAGCACGAGAAGGAAATGCAGATCGAGTGGGCGTTCGTGAAGGCGACGCCGCTGCCCGGCCTCACCATTCGCGCTGGCCGCATGGCGATGCCGACCTTCCTGGTTTCGGACTCGCGCAATGTCGGTTACGCCAACACCTGGCTGCGTGCGCCCAACGAGGTGTACGGCCTCGCGCTGGTGCCGCGCCTCGAAGGCGGCGACGTCACCTATTCGAAGGAAGTGGGCTCCGTGCGCCTCACGGGCACCGTGCTGGCGGGTCATGCCGTCGCGAACGCCGTGGGCCAGCAGTACCCGATGCACGATGTGCTCGGCGGCAACCTGCAGGTGCAGAAGGGAGCGTTCACGGTTCGCGCCGGCACGATCTCGGGTGACACCGAAATTTCGCCGGTCGAGATGGACAAGTACACGTTCCACGGCATCGGCATGAGCTATGACGAGGGCAATGTCCTCGCGCAGGCCGAGTACGTGCAGCGCCGCAGCGATCTCTACTACAACACCGCATCGGCCGATGGCTGGTACGCCATGGGTGGCTACCGCTTCGGCTCGATCACGCCGTACGCGACGCTCGCGAGCACCAAGCCGCACACTTCCGACAGCAAGCCGCCGTCACTGTTCGGCACGATCTCGGGCAAGCAGCAGTCGTTTGCCGTCGGCATGCGCTGGGACGCGACCTCGTTCGCCGCGCTGAAGTTCCAGGTGGAGCACGTGGACGCCGATGACACCAACGGCATCAGCTTCACGAAGGGTGGCCCGGACATCTTCCCGGGGCTGCCGAACTCGATGTTCATTTCGGTCGGCAGCGTGAACGTGTTGAGCGCTTCCGTCGACTTCGTGTTCTGAGGTGACCACCATGAAAGCAATCAATCGACTGGCCATTGCCGCGGCCATGATCCTGACTTTGGGCGTCGCGCAGGCGGACGTCGTGGTCGTGGTGAGCGCCAAGTCTTCCGCGTCCAAGCTCACCAAGGAACAGGTGGCGGACATCTTCCTGGGTCGTTCCACCTCCATGGTCCCGCTGGACCAGGCCGCCGGCTCGCCGGTGCGCGACGAGTTCTACTCGAAGGTGGCGGGGCAGACCGCCGCGCAGGTGAAGACGCTGTGGGCGAAGTTGTCCTTCTCGGGCAAGGGCACGCCGCCCAAGGCCCTGGGCAGCGATGAAGAAGTGAAGGCGCAGCTCTCCGCCAACCCCAACGCGATCGCCTACATGGACAAGTCCAAGGTGGACGCGTCGGTGAAGACGGTGCTCGAACCCTGAGGTTCGATGTCGACACAAGGTATCCCGATGGTTTCAGTTGAAGGCAGGCAAGTTCGTGGCTAACACCGCTGGCAAGAAGTCGCGCTCAGGCGTGGTAGACAGGTTGATCGCGTTCATCGTCGGCAACGTGAGGATCCGCACACGGCTCGCCGTGTCGTTCTTCGCGGTGCTGTCATTGCTCGCGGTGGCCACGTGGATCGGGCTGAGCGGGCTCGACACCATGTATCGCGCCGCGGACAACACCATCCGGCACGACGTTCGCCTGGCGCAGCACGCGTCGACGATCGGGCGGCTGGTGGTGAACGAACGCCGCTACGAAAAGGACATGATCCTCAACCTGGATCGTCCCGAAAACATCGGCGACTACCGCAAGAAGTGGGATGAAGCCAACCAGCAGCTCGACAAGGAAGTGCTGGCCGCCAGGGAACTGGATCTCGCTGACAAGGATCGGCAGGCACTGGACGAGATCGAGAAGGCGCATGGCGTGTATACGGCCGGCATGGCTTCAGTCGCCGGCCGTATCTTCGACACGCTGAACACGGCACAGGAAGTCAGTGCCGCCATGGAGGAGTACAAGGGTGCGGTCGAGGACCTCGAGCGTGCCAGCGACGAGTTGAACGCGCGCGCCATGGCCGCGGCCGCGCAGGCCGAGGCAACGCTTCGGACCACGCAGTCGGACACTCGCGTACGCCAGATGACGCTGGCCGGTGCCAGCCTTTTCCTGGGTGTGGTTTTCTGCCTGATCATCACGCGCTCCATCACGCGGCCGTTGCGCCGCGCGCTGGACGTGTCGGGTGCGATCGCCGCGGGCCGCTTCGACAATGAGATCGAGAGCGGAACCCGCGACGAGACCGGCGAACTGCTCGGCTCGCTGGGCAAGATGCAGGCGGCCTTGCTCGAGTCCGAGCTCAACGCCAAGGGCCAGCTCGCGATGATCGGCCAGATGCAGGCGGTGGCCGAGTACACGCCCGACGGCGTATTGCGAACCGCCAACGAGAATTTCCTGAAGATCTTCAACGTGAATTCCACCGACGTGGTCGGCAGGGCGCATGCGCAGTTCGTGGACGAGGGCAGCCGCTCGTCGGAGGCCTATCGCGAGTTCTGGCGCCAGTTGCAGCGGGGCAAGGTCGAAGCCGGCCAGTTCCGCCGCATGCGCGCCGATGGATCGGAACTGTGGCTGCAGGGCATGTACAGCCCCATCCTCGGCGCCGATGGCAAGCCGTTCAAGGTAGTTTGTTACCTGACTGACGTCACCGATGAAAGGCGCGCGGCTATCATGAATGCCGCGTTCCGCGGCGCGCTGGACAATCTCGACGCCAACGTCATGGTCACGGACAACGACATGTCCATCGTCTTCGTGAATTCCTCGGCTGGCCGCATGCTCAAGGCCGCCCAGGCCGACCTGCGCAGGGATCTGCCCGGGTTCGACGTGACGAACCTCGCGGGTTCAAAGATCGACGCGATCACGCGCGAGGCGAACAGACTTCGCGAACAGATGACACGACTCACCGGCACCAGCTCCCGCGAGGAGAGCATCGGCGGCCGCGTGATCAAGTCGATCATGAGCCCCATGGTCGATGCCGACGGCCGTCGCCTCGGCACCGTGCTGGAGCTGTTCGATCGTACGCAGGAAGTCGCCACCGAACGCGAGCTGCAGGACATCATCGCAGCGGTCACCGCGGGCGATCTCGACCGGCGCATCGCGGTCGAAGGCAAGACCGGCGTGTTCGAATCGCTGTCGCGCGGCATCAACGAGCTCGTGGAGAACGTCGACGTGCTGGCGCGCGAGATCCAGTCGCTGGTCGCGGTCGCCAATCGCGGCGACCTCACGCGCCGCATCCAGACCGACGGCAAGGCCGGATTGCTGTCGAAGCTGGGTTCGGGCATCAATGAGCTGACGTCGAACATGGCCGGCATCGTGTCGCAGGTGAAGGACGCGGCGGCCGAGGTCTATCGCGGCGTGGAAGAAATCAGCGCGGGCAACAGCAACCTGTCCCAGCGCACCGAGGCGCAGGCCGGAAGCCTGGAAGAAACAGCGTCCTCGATGGAGGAGATGACCAGCACCGTCAAGCAGAACGCCGAGAACGCCAGCCAGGCGAGCACGCTCGCGCATGCGGCGCGCAGCCAGGCCGAGAAGGGTGGTGCCGTGGTCGCGAAGGCCGTGACCGCCATGGGCGAGATCAACGAGGCTTCGAAGAAGATCGCCAATATCATTGGTGTCATCGACGAGATCGCGTTCCAGACCAACCTGCTGGCGTTGAACGCAGCTGTCGAAGCGGCGCGCGCCGGCGAACAGGGACGCGGCTTCGCCGTGGTCGCCTCCGAGGTGCGCAACCTGGCGGGTCGTTCCGCCACCGCGGCCAAGGAGATCAAGGCGCTCATCCAGGACAGCGTGTCCAAGGTCGAGGAAGGCTCGAATCTCGTGACGCAGTCCGGCTCGACGCTCGACCAGATCGTCCTGGCGGTGAAGAAAGTGACGGACATCGTTTCGGAGATCGCCGCGGCCAGCCAGGAGCAATCCGTCGGCATCGACCAGGTCAACAAGGCCGTGAACCAGCTCGATCAGCTCACGCAGCAGAACGCGGCGCTGGTCGAGGAAGCATCGGCTGCCAGCCAGTCGATGACCGAACAGGCGCACGCGCTGAACGAAGCGATGAAGCGGTACAAGGTTGGCGAATCGAGTGGCGAACGGACTGCGGATCACGTGCGCGGATCGGCGCCGCGCCGTGGGGTATCGACGCGGGCCGAGGTGGTCAAGCTGGCGCGATAGCTACGGCACCTCCTAAGTGCGCATAATGTATA
>JAQSWD010000154.1 GCA_029266835.1 Steroidobacteraceae bacterium | reverse complement strand
TCAAGCCAGCCGGCACCGGCAACCGTACCCACTCGTCGATGACGTTGGGCCGACCGTAAGCGATTGACGACAGCAGCAACGCGACAATCGCGACGCGGAATGACTTCACCACCGGAACTCCCTGGGCGCAGGTTTGTTGTTGCGAGTCGGGAGACTAGAGGAGCGTCCGGGGACGGGTTATCGGACGGCTCTTCCAGGCGATGCTAGCTAGGGCTGTCAGGGTTCGTGGCCGCCTTCTGGTCATGGCGCTTTATCCGACAACCGGGCGTACACAGGAAGCACATGCGGTCACACGTCGGCGGCGTGACGCTCGGCATCGATGACTTGATGGCCAATACGCACGAGAATGTCTGCGGGAAGTTCCGGATTCACTTCCGTGTGGAGGCGCAAAGAAGGTGTGTGGCAGATCACGCGCGCGCTGAACTATGCGCATCGGTCGCTTCAAGAGCGATCCCGAAGAGAAAACCCGTGAGGTGGGGTGTCCATCCGGCGACCATGCGGCTTACCAATTCCGCTCCCACAGCCGCCTGACTTTCCAGAGCTGGTAGCCGCGCGACGTCAGCAGGCGAATCTTTCCGCCGCTGGCGTTACGTAATGTGCTCGCCCTCACGTTGACTGTGCCGGACGTTCGGCGAGAATCGTCGCCGTGCCGGAAGAACAACAACAGCCGCATGCGGGCGAGGTCACTCGGCTGCTCCAGCGGTGGACGCAGGGCGATGCCTCGGCGGTGGATTCGCTCTGGCCCCTGGTGCACGACGACCTGCGGCGCCTGGCGCGTCGGCAACTGGCGCGAGAGCGCGTCGATCACACGCTGCAGCGTACGGCGCTGGTCAACGAAGCCTTCATTCGTCTCGCGGGGCAACGCTCCGTGGAGTGGCTGAACCGCGAGCAGTTCCTCTCGCTCGCCGCCCGGATCATGCGTCGCGTGCTCGTGGACCATGCGCGCAAGCGCGGGGCGCAGCGGCGCGGCGACGGCGCGGCGCATCTGAGCCTGCACGACACGCGCGCGGCGCTGGAAATGGATCAGCGGCAGGCAGCGGCGCCCTTCGAAGACGACTGCGTGGACGTGCTGGCCATCGATTCGGCGATGCTGCGCCTCGAAGCCATCGACGCCGGCCAGAGCCGCATCGTCGAGTTGCGCTACTTCGGCGGCCTCACGCTGGAAGAGACGGCCGAGGTGGTCGGCGTTTCGCTGGCCACGGTCAAGCGTGAATGGGCCATGGCGCGCGCGTGGCTGCAACGCGAGCTCACGGCGGCTCACTCATGAACGCCGAGGTTTCCGCGGGCCAGTGGCAGAAGATGAAAGCGCTGTTCACGCTGGCGCTGGAAACCCCGCCCGCCGAGCGCGCGGCGCTGCTCGAGCGCGAGGCCCGCGGTGACACGGCGCTTCGCCGGGAAGTGGAATCCCTGCTGGCGGCGCACGAGCAATCAGGTAGCGCGCTGGACGCGCCGCCCGCGGCTCTCAAGGCCGAGGCGCTGGCCGCGCCGGGGAGTGCGCGCGCCGTCCATGCCGTCGGTCATGCCATGGGTCATGGAATCGGCGACCGCATCGGCGCCTATCGCATCGTGGAACTGCTGGGTACCGGCGGCATGGGCCAGGTCTTCAAGGCCGTGCGCGACGACGCGCTGTACCGGGCCGAAGTCGCGATCAAGCTCATGCGCGCGGATGTGGGCAGCGCCATCGCCGAGCAGCGGTTCCGCACCGAGCGGCAGATCCTCGCGGGCCTGGAGCATCCGAACATCGCGCGCATGCTGGATGGCGGTACCACCGAGACCGGATCGCCCTACGTGGTCATGGAGCTGGTCAAGGGCCGGCCAATCGACCTCTATCTCGAGCAGCGCGCGGCGAGTGTGCGTGAGCGCGTGCAGCTGTTCCTCCAGGTGTGCGCGGCCGTGAGTTACGCGCACCAGCACCTGGTGATCCACCGCGACCTCAAACCCAACAACATACTGGTCACGGACGAAGGCAGCGCCAAACTACTCGACTTCGGCATCGCCAAGCTGCTGAACATGGACGCCGCGGAGACGGCTGGCGACGAAACCGTGACGCAGATGCGCGTCATGACGCTGGAATACGCCAGCCCCGAACAGGTGAGCGGCGCCACGGTGACCACCGCCAGCGATGTGTATTCGCTGGGTGTGGTGCTTTACCGGCTGCTCACGGGGCAGAGCCCCTATGGCGCGCGCGTCAGCGATGCGCAGCGTTTCGCCGAGATCATCGGCGACACCACGCCGACGCGTCCCAGCCTGGCGAGCGGCGGCAAGCGCCAGCGCGGTGCGGAGATCGACGCGGATCTCGACGACATCCTGCTGATGGCATTGCGCAAGGAGCCGCAGCATCGCTACGCGAGTGTGGAGCAGTTCGCCAACGATCTGCGCAATTTCCTGGCGGGACTGCCCGTCATGGCGCGCGGCAATTCGCTGCGCTACCGGTGCCTCAAGTTCATTCGCCGCCGCCGTCTGCAGATCGCGGCTGCCGCGGTGGTCGCGCTGTCGTTGATCGGCGGGCTGGGGATCTCGATCCGCGAAGCGCGCGAGGCGGAACGGCAGAGGCTGGTGGCCCAGCGCCATTTCGACAGCGTGCGGCAACTCGCCAACACGCTGCTGTTCACCCTGCACGACGAAATCGCGCCGCTCTCCGGCAGCACGAGGTCCCGCCAGATCCTGGTCACGACTTCGCTCGAATATCTGAACACCTTGTATGCGGAGTCGGGCAACGATCCCGCCCTGCAGCTCGAGCTGGCCGTGGCCTACCGCAAGGTGGGCGACATCCAGGGCAGCGAGCTGGGTCCCAATATCGGGGACCCGGAAGGCGCGCTGCAGAGCTACGCGAGATCCGCAGCCCTGCTCGAGTCGCTGGCCTCTCGCGGGCACGATGCGGGCCGCACCGGCGCCGCGCTGGCCACCACCTACCTGCACCAGGCTCGCCTGCTGCTCGCGACCCGCGGCGCGGAAGCCGCCTATCCAGTGGCGCAGAAGTCCCTGAAGCTGAGCAAGGCGCACGCCGACGCCTTCGGGGATGATCGCGCGCGGCTGATCCAGTTGTCGGGAGTCCATGCCGCGCTGGCGCACATCCTCGACTACCTCGATCGCGCGCCGGATGCGCTGGCGACGCTGGATGAGTTGATCGCGCTCTGCGAGGCCTATGCGCAGGAACACCCGGAAGATCCGCAGGCCTGGAAGTCGCTCACCGCGGCATACAACAACGCGGCGCTGGTCGTGGATGCGCGCCTGCCGTTGCGGCAGTCATTCGAGCGGCCGATCGCGCTGCTCACCAAGGGCATGGCGGCGGATCAGAGGCTGATCGACCTCGAGCCGGACAATCCCGCGTATCACCGGGGATTGGCGGAGACGCGCACCAACCTGGGCGATGCCCTCTACTGGCACGGGCAATACGCGCGCGCCGCAGAGGTGTATCGCCAGGGATTGGCGGTGATGCGCGCCGGCGATCCGAACGACCTCCGGGGGCGCGTGACGAACGCTTTCGTGGAGCTGGGCCTGGCGCGCAGTCTCGTGAAACTCGGCAAGCATGAACAAGCCGCGCCGCTGTTCGCCACGGCGGATGCCTTTCTCCAGGAACGCGCGCGCGTCGGCAACTCGCTGCAGGTCGAATACGGGCTCGCCATGCTCGGCATCCGGCGCGGCGAGATGCACGTGGCGTTGGCGAGCGACGCGTCGTTGCCCGCCGGGGAGCGCGCGCGACACTGGCGGGATGCGCGGGACTCGCTGGCCAAGGGTGTCGAGATCTTCCGGCGCATCGGTGAGAGCGTGGCGCTCACCGGTCCCGACAAGAGCATGATGGACGACGGAGTCGCCGCGCTCGCGCGCAGCGAGCAGGCCGTCGCCGACCTGGCCCGCCGCTGAGTCGCGCTACTTGCTCCGCGGCGTGAAGGTCCACCGCCAGCCGCCCTGCTGATGCACCAGCGACTTGCCGTCGCTGCTGCGAGTGATCGTCCCCGTGGCCGGAAGCTGCATGGCCAGCATGGTCGGCGGGGGCACCATGAATTCGATGTGCCCCAGAGAGTTCCGCGCGGCGATGGGCTTGAGCGTGCCGGTGCAGAACTGGTGTACCTGGACGGCCGGGGCCCGTGTCTGCACATGCAGGCGCAGGGTGCCGCCGATGCCCTGTTCCACCGCACGCAGGTCGTAATCGAAAGGCCCATTGATGGTGGGCGGAGCGCATTTGGGTTCGGGGTTGCGCGGATTGGCGAGCGTGGCCGCGTGGTTCTGGATGGCGACGGTGCCCAGCAGCCTGGCTTCCGACACCTGCCAGTCGAACTGCATCGACACGCGGTCGCCGACATCGGCGAACGCCATCCAGTTCGAATCGGCCGACACATTGGTGCGGCCCTGATACACGCCGGTGACCGTGTAGCGCACCACGTCGCCGTAATTCGCGGCCACCTGCGCCTGGGCGCGCGCCGCATTGACCAGCGCGGGATCACCACCCGACTGGCGGATCATTTCATCGAACACCGCCTGCTGCTCCGGCGTGAGTTCCTGCCCGTGCCCCGGCGAGCCGAGTCCGAACGCGACCAGGCATGACGCGGCAAATTTCGTGACCAACTTGTTCATGGTTACCTCAGTACGTTGGCGGCGATGTCGGAATGGGAGGAGGAAACGTTCTGCTGCCACACCGCCATGGCATTGCCGGCGGCATCGATGGCCAGTTGCACGTCACTGGCCGACACATCGGGCGACACTTCCGAGGGCAATGACCACGGCGTCGGCGCGCCGTGGGTGTATCGGCTGGCCTTCACCGCGCCGCCATGATTCCAGGCCGCGAGCGCGGTGCCGTCGGCGTCGAACACCACGCGAGGACGCAGACCGCCCACGCTGCCGTCACCGACACGCACGGCATCGCCGGTGAGCACGCCGAATGGCCTGGCCCACATTTCGGAGAGGCCTTCACCCTCGACCCACATCACCAGGGCCTCGCCCGCGCCGCGCATGGCCACCGTGAGACGTGCCGGGTAGAACAGCGGACCCGGGCGCAGCGTCTCCAATGAACCCCACGAGCCGTTCGCATAGCGCAGTCCGAACACGCCGCCGCTGAATCCATTGTTCGTGTACGCGACCACCGCGCGGCCCGCGTCGTCCATGGCCACGATCAGCTCATCGTTCGGATAGTCGACGGCCGCGGCGATGGTTACATCGCCCGCCCAGCCGGTGCCTGGAACAAAGCGATTCATGCGCAGCCCGGAATCGCCGTCGTTCTGCCCCCAGACCGCGAGGGCGGTCCCGTCGGTGCTCACCGCGATCGCGGGATCGCCTGCGCCGTCATCGCGCAGCTCGAGCAGCGCCGGAGCCGACCAGCCCGAGCCGGCGACATAGCGGCTGGCCCACACATCCTCGGTTTCGAACGGCCCGGTTTCCTGCAGCCACACCGCGAATCCCGCGCCGGCAGCCGGGAAAGCCAGGCGCAGCGACTTCACTTCCGCGGGCAGCTGCTCGACCAGCGCCGGCTGCGACCAACCCGAACCCGCGATGAAGCGGCTCGAGTACAGGTCGCTGTCCCAGCCCACGTTCTGCACCCAGGCAGCGACCGCCTCGCCACTTCCGAGCACACCCAGGTTCAAGTCCTCCACGCCGCCATCGACGATCTGTGTGATGCGCGCCGGCGTGCCCCAGCCGGAAGCGGGTGTGTAGCGATTGGACCAGATCTCCGTGGTGGGATTGCCGGTGATCGGATCGCGCGTGACGAAGGCCCACACGGATGTCGCATTGCCGGCGGCATCGAAACTCACGCGCGGAGATTCCGCCTCGCCCACGCCATGGGCGTCGATGACCTGCGGCGTTCGCCAGGTCCGTCCGGTGACGGCCGCGCA
>JAQSWD010000028.1 GCA_029266835.1 Steroidobacteraceae bacterium | reverse complement strand
TCGGTGAGCCGGTCGACGATGCGGCCCGCGGCCAGCGCGGTTTGAAAGCCGCCGACGATGAACGCCGGGCTGTCCTCCTGGGCGAACAACATCGCCTGTTCCGGGGACAAGCGGTATCGGCCGCTGTCAGAGAGGTAGTGCACGTACCCGGAGGCCGCGTGCGCGTTCAGCCATTCGCGGACGTAGCGTTCGTGCGTACCGGACTTCGCCGCCAGTTCGGCGGCAGTCAACGCGCCTTCGGTAGCGAGGACGCGATACAGGCCGAGACGATCGCCGATCACCACGAGCGCGGCCAGCGAGGTGGCGCCGAAGTCGGTGATGGCGCGGCCTAACAGGCCATTCAGGGTCTCTTCATTGATGAGAGCGGGGGGTTGTTGCTTCATGGGGTCCTCGGAAATCCGGTCAGGAGTGGTTTGAACGGGGCGCATCCTGCTCAAAACCCCTTCAGCCGAATTTGCCGCTCCGCCGGTCGAATTGATCCAACGGCCGGAAATTGTGAGGATTCGTGTCCGGCCCTCGCAGACTTGACCGAAGTACCGCAGAATTTGCTCATGGATGCGTTATCGGAACTGCTGCGCGCCGTGAAGCTCTCGGGCGCGCTGTTCTACAAGTCGAGTTGCTCGGCGCCCTGGCACCTGGACGCGCCGCCCTCGAAGATGTTCCTTCCCTATATCCGCGCACGTGCGACACATGTCATGGAGTTCCACCACATCACCGAGGGCACGGCCTTCGTGAAGGTGGGTGAAGAGACCACACCGCTCGCGCCGGGTGACATCGTGATCATGCCGCATGGTGATGCGCACGTGATGGGTGCGGGCGCGGGTGGCCAACCCATCGATGGCGACGCCGCGCTGCCCTCGCTCTGGGCGGGCAAACTGGCGCTGGCCAGTTTCGGTGGCGGTGGTGAGGTCACTGGTCTTGTCTGCGGCTACCTGGCCTGCGATGGCGAACTGATCAAACCTGTGCTGGCGGGTCTGCCACGCGTCCTGCGCGTGAACATACGCACCGATCCCGCGGGTGACTGGCTGGACAACATGTTGCGTCATGCGCTGGCGCAAGCCGCGGCGCGTACGCCCGGCAGCGACGTCATCCTCGCGCACCTGGCCGAAGTGCTGTTCACCGAAGTGCTGCGCCGTTATCTGCTCACGTTGCCCGAAGGCCGCACCGGCTGGTTGGCGGGCGCGGGAGACCCCGCCGTGGGCCGGGCGCTGGCGGCGCTGCATCGGGAGCCCGCGTACAACTGGACGCTCGACTCGCTGGCACAGGAAGCGGGCCTGTCGCGTTCGGCCCTGACCGAACGATTCACGCGGTTCCTCGGGCAGTCGCCCATGGCGTATCTGGCCGACTGGCGACTGGAGCTGGGCGCGGAAGCGCTGCGTTCCACCAGCCGCAGTGTGCAACGCGTGGCCGTGGACGTGGGCTACGACTCCGAAGCCGCGTTCAATCGCGCGTTCAAGCGGCGATTTTCGGTACCACCGGCGCGGTATCGCCGCGAAGCTCGCAGCAGGGTTCCCGCGAAGTTGCCGCCGCCGCGCACCAAGGTGCGGCTGGCAGCGCGGGCTAGAGCGTGAAGAACCTTCTTGCGGTCGCGGTGCTCGCCGCGGCAACCGATTCCGGAGGATCACCGCGAGCCGCGGCAATGGCGCGCACGACGTAAGGCAGGTAGTGAGGTTCGTTCCGTCGTGAACGCGGTGCCGGCCTGATGTCACGTGGCAATAGATAGGGCGCGTCGGTTTCGACCATGAGCCGGTCGGCCGGGATGCCTCTTACGACTTCGCGCAGGTGCAATCCGCGGCGCTCGTCGTTGATCCAGCCCGTGATGCCGATGTGCAGGCCGAGTTCGAGGTAGGCGTCGCGTTCCTTCACGCCGGCCGTGAAGCAGTGAGCGACGCCGTGGCGGATGCCGTGCTCGCGCAGGATGGCGATGAAGTCGTCATGCGCGTCGCGCTGATGCAGGAACACAGGCTTGTTCGCTGACTTGGCCAGCTCGAGCTGCCAGGCGAAGGCCCGGCGCTGCAGGTCGCGCGGCGAAAAATCCCGGAAATAATCCAGGCCGCATTCGCCGACGGCTTTCACCTCCGGCTCGCGCGCGAGGGCCTGCAGCGTGGGCAGATTCTCCGGCGTGAGGTCGGCCGCGTGATGCGGATGCACGCCGCAGGTGGCGTACAACACGCCGGGATGCTCGCGCGACAGCTCGATGGCGCGACGCGTGGCTTCTTCGCTGGACCCGGTAACCACCATCTGGACTACGCCCGCCGCGGCGGCCCGTTTGATCACCGCGTCGCGGTCGGCGTCGAAGCTGTCATGGGCCAGGTTGGCGCCGATGTCGATCAGGTCCATGTGAGTCCGCGCCGCTTGTCCGGCGCGTCCCATCGATAGTTTTTCGTCACGCGTGAATTCTAGCGTTTCCGGTTGCGTCGCCGGTCATTGGATGAATCTCACTCACCGGACATGACACATGACAGATGTTCCAGTGGCGGAATTGAATTAGGCTCCCGTCACGCTGATTTCCGGCCAATCTTTCAGGGACTTAGACTTCATGGCGCTTGATTCCGAAACCCTTGGCAGTTTGCGCATCGATCGCAGCGCGCCGCCTTCGAGCGGCGCCGGCCGCAAGATCGTCGCGTGGGTGCTGGGCCTGTCGCTGGTCCTGGGTGCCATCATCGCGCTCTGGCTCTGGCTGGGTGGCAAGACTCTCGAGGTGACCACGGTGGTCGTCGAGGAGGAATCCAGTGGCACGAGCCTGGGAAATTCCGTGCTCAATGCATCGGGATATGTCGTGGCACGGCGCCTCTCCACTGTCGCCTCGAAGGTCACGGGCCGCGTGCTCGAAATATTCGTGGAAGAGGGCATGACGGTCGAAAAGGATCAGGTGGTCGCCAGCCTCGACCCGGTCAACACGCAGACCATGCTGACCATGGCGGAGCGTGAACTGGACGCATCACGCCGCAGTCTGGCCGAGATCGAAGTGAGGCTGGCCGAGGCGCGGCGCAATCTGGAACGCAATGAAGCGCTCATCAAGCAGCAGCTCGTGAGCCAGACGGCGCTGGACACTTCGCGAGCCGAGGTGAACGCGACGGCCGCTCGGCTCGAGGCCGCCCGGGCGCAAGTGAAAGTTGCCGAGAGTGGCCTCGCCATTCGTCGCAACGACTTCAACGACCTGCAGGTGCGCGCGCCTTTCAAGGGCGTGATCCTGTCCAAGGATGCGCAACCCGGCGAAATGATCTCGCCGCTGTCAGCCGGCGGCGGATTCACGCGCACCGGTATCGCCACTATTGTCGATATGGATTCACGCGAGATCGAGGTGGACGTCAACGAGGCGTACATCAACCGCGTCAAGCCCAACCAGCGTGTCGAGGCCACGCTCGATGCCTACCCGGACAAATCGCTGCCTGCGCATGTCGTGAACATCGTGCCGACAGCGGACCGGACCAAGGCCACGGTGCGCGTGCGCATCGGCTTCGACCAGCTCGAACCCTTCATCCTGCCGGACATGGGCATCAAGGTGCGTTTCCTCGATGACCAGCCGGCGCCCGCGGCAGCCGCACAGCAGGGGCCGCGCATGCGCATCCCGGCCGTAGCCGTGACGCGCACCGACGGCGAGGCCTTCGTGTGGGTGGTCAGGGACAATCGCGTGGAGCGCCGTGCCGTATCGGTAGGCGCGGAGAGCGAAGGACAAGTTGAAATACTGGCCGGCGTGGCGTCGGGCGACGAACTCGTCTCGCCGGTGGTTCCGGGCCTCGAAGACGGCGGCAAGATCAAGCTCGCCGACAATAGTTAGTCAAAGGACAAGGGGATACCCATGGCAGCAGTGGAACAGGCATCTGGCAAGGCGGACCCGGTGGTCGCGCGCCTTCGCGGCGTGGCAAAGCAGTACGTGCGCGGCAGCGAAGTCGTGCCCGTGCTCGAAAAGCTGGATCTGGACCTGCCGCGCGGGGATTTCGTCGCGCTGATGGGACCCTCCGGCTCGGGAAAGACCACCTTGCTGAATCTGCTCGGCGGCCTCGACCGGCCCACCACCGGTACCATCGAAGTGGACGGCCTTGCCATCGACCGGCTCTCGGACGCCAAACTCGGCCAATGGCGCGCCGACAATGTCGGCTTCGTATTCCAGATGTACAACCTGTTGCCGGTGCTCACGGCGGAGCGCAATGTCGAGTTGCCGCTGCTGTTGACCAAGCTCGGCAAGGCGGACCGCCTGCAGCGCGTGCACACGGCTCTGAAACTGGTGGGCCTGGGCGAGCGCATGAAGCACAAGCCGCGCGAACTCTCGGGCGGCCAGGAGCAACGCGTCGGCATCGCGCGCGCCATCGTCACCGATCCCACGCTGCTGCTCTGCGACGAGCCCACGGGTGACCTCGATCGCAAGTCCGGCGATGAAATTCTCGACCTGCTGCAGGCGCTGAACAAGCAGCATGGCAAGACCATCGTCATGGTGACGCACGATCCGCGCGCCGCCGAGCGCGCCAATCGCACGCTGCATCTGGAGAAGGGCCGCCTCGAACGGGAGACCTCCTGATGTTCCGCTGGCTACCGCTGGTCTGGGCGAACCTCACGCGGCGCAAGTTGCGCTTTGCGTTCACGTTCATCTCCATCCTGCTCGCCTTCCTGATGTTCGGCCTGCTGGATGCGCTGCGCACCAGTCTCAATGAGGCAGTGAACCTCGCCGGCGCCGATCGCCTGCTGCTGCAGAACAAGATCAACATGACGGTGCCGAACCCCATCTCGCATTACGAGAAGGTGAAGGCCGTGCCGGGCGTGCGTGCGGCGACGGTGATGAGCTGGTTTGGCGGCATGTACAAGGACGGCAAGCAGCCGATCCAGGTTCAGGTGGTGAATCCCGAGGCCTTCCTCGAGGTGTACCCCGACCTGTTGCTCAAGCCCGAGGAAGCCGCGGCGTTCAAGCAGAATCGCCAGGGCATCATTGTCGGCAAGGTGCTGGCCGACAGCTTCGGCTGGAAAGTGGGGCAACGCATTCCGATCCGGTCGGCCATCTGGCGCAAGCTGGACGGCACGGATACCTGGCAGTTCGACATCGTGGGTATCTACGACGTCAAGGGCAGTGGCATCAACAAGGCCAGCGCCTTCTTCAGTTATGACTATTTCAACGAGTCGCTGCAGTTCGGCCGTGACAGTACCAACATGATCGCCATCCGCGTCGCTGATCCGGCGCAATCGGATCAGATCGCCGCGCGCATCGACGCGCAATTCGCGAACTCGATGAACGAGACCAAGACGGCCACCGAGCGCGCGTTCCTCAAGCGCTTTCTCGACCAGATGGGCGATATCGGCGCCATCCTCGTGTCGGTGACCACGGCGGTGTTCTTCACCATGCTGCTGGTCACCGCCAACTCGGTCGCGGAATCGGTGCGCGAGCGCACCAACGAGATCGGCGTGTTGAAGACGCTGGGCTTCGGCAGTCGTTCGGTCATGACTCTCATCCTGCTGGAATCGCTGTCGCTCACCTTGGTGGGTGGCTTGGTCGGATTGGGGCTCGCCTATCTGGCCGCCATTGGGCTGGCCGGCGTGGTGGGGGATTACTTCCCGTCATTCGGCCTGCGCGATACCACCCTGATCATGGGCGTGGCCCTGATGCTGGTATTTGGCGTGATCACCGGACTGTGGCCGGGCCTCACCGCCATGCGGCTGAAGATCGTCGACGCGCTGCGGCGCGGCTGAAGGGAACAGGGAGATCGACATGGCAAGTGGATTGACTCAGATCGCGGCGGTCACCGGCATGAACCTGCGCAACATTCCGCAGCGCTGGTCGTCGTCGCTGGTGGCGGTGCTCGGCATCGGCGGCGTCACGCTGGTGCTGGTGGCGTTGCTGTCCATCGCCGCGGGCTTCAAGGTGGCGCTCGAAGGCTCGGGCTCGGATGACGTGGCGATGATCCTGCGCGGTGGCTCGAACAACGAGCTATCCAGCGGTTTCGGCCCGGACACGGTCACCGTGGTCAGCGATGCCCCCGGCATTGCCCGTGATTCCTCGGGCAAACCCCTGCTGTCTCCGGAACTCTACGTGCTCGTCGACGGGCTCATGCGCGGCAAGGGCGCGGATGCCACGACCAACCTGCCGCTGCGCGGTGTCGGGCCAATGGCGCCGAAGGTGCGCAAGCATTTCAAGATCACCGAAGGCGCCATGTTCCGCGAGGGCACCAACGAAGTCATCGTCGGCGCCGGTGCGGCCAGGCAGTACGAAGGGCTCGAGGTGGGCAAGCAGGTGAAGTGGGGCACCACGGTGTGGAAGGTGGTGGGCCATTTCAGCGACGGCGGCGGCATCGCCGAGTCCGAGGTCTGGGGTGACACGCCCATCGTTCAGCAGTCGTGGATGCGCGGCAACAGTTACCAATCCATCCGCGCCAAGCTCACCAGCGCCGAGGCGTTGAAGTCACTGAAGAACGCGCTGACCAAGGATCCGCGTGTGCGGCTCGAGATCCTGTCCGAGCGCCAGTTCTACATCGACCAGCAGAAGCTCATGTCGACCATCATCAATGGCGTGGGCTGGACACTGGCCGTCATGATGGGTGTGGCAGCCATCTTCGCGGCGCTGAACACGCTCTACAACGCCGTGGCCAGCCGCGTGCGCGAAATTGCCACGCTGCGCGCCATGGGTTTCGGTGGATTCGCCGTGGTGTTTTCCGTCCTGTCGGAAGCCATCATCCTCGGGGCCGTGGGGGGATTCATCGGCGGCTTGCTGGCATACTTGACGTTCAATGGTATGCAGAGCTCGACCATGAACTTTGCCTCGTTCAGCCAGATCACCTTTGCCTTCACGGTGACGCCCGAGCTCATGCTCAAAGGCATAATCTACGGACTGGTGCTCACGTTCATTGCAGGTATCCTTCCCGGCATCCGGGCGGCAAGAATGCCCATCACTTCAGGTCTGCGGGAATTGTGACGACACGAAGCGTGTTGCAGGCATTTCTCGGGGCGCTGGCTTTGGCCGGCGCCTCGTCATTTGCGCCATCCGTTGCCTGGGCGCAGGGCGAGATGGACTGGGCGGACCTCGAAGGCCGCATCCAGTTCGCCTATTACACCAATGACTCGCGGGCGCTGAATGGTGTGCTGGCTTCGCTCAAGCCGAAAGCCGGCGCGGAGGCCGAGGAAGCGGGCGCCGCCGATGCAGGCACGCGTTCGTATTTCCGCGCGCTGGCTCACTACCGTCTCGCACAGGTGCTGAGCGCCACGAAGAAAGGCGACGCCAGGAAAGCCATTGGCGACTGCAACGACGAGGTCGACGCTGCCGTGAAGGCGTTGCCCGTGGTGCGATACGGTCTCGACGAAGAACCGGCCAACCGTCTGAAACGCGCTGAAGCCTACGCACTGGGCACCGCCTGCACGCTCGCCGGCCGCGAGATGAGTTCCATTCCCTTTGGCGGCGGCCGTATCGGTTCGCGCATCGACGAGGCCGCGAAACTCGAACCGCGCAATCCGCGCGTGCGCCTGGTGGAAGCGCTGGCCCAGTTCGAACGCGCCGGCAAGAACGACGATGAGAAGGTCGTGGCGCTCAAGAACCTGCGCGCGGTCACGCAGATGTTCGAACAGGCGAGGGCCCAGGCGACCACCACGCCGGAATGGGGCGCCGCCGAGGCCTATGCCTTTCTCGGCAGGGCGCTCATCGACCAGCGCGACGCCGTGGGCGCTCGCGAGGCGCTGGAGCGGTCGTTGCTGATCGCGCCCGAGTACGCCTTCGCGCGCAAGCTGATGTCCCAGATCACGCGCTGAGCCGCATTGCTCTAATATCACGGCCGTGAAATATCCGCGGCTGTTCGCTCCGCTCGATCTCGGCTTCATGCGGCTGCCGAATCGCATCGTCATGGGCTCGATGCACACCGGACTGGAAGACCGCGCGCGCGACTTCCCGAAGCTCGCCGCGTATTTCGCCGAACGCGCGCGGGGTGGAGCGGGGCTGCTGGTGTCCGGCGGCATCGCGCCGAACCGCGCGGGCTGGGCCAAGCCCTTTGCCGGCAAACTCTCCAGCCCACATGAGGTCGATCGCCACCGTCTGGTGACCGACGCCGTGCACGACGCGGGTGGCCGCATCTGCATGCAGATCCTGCACACGGGCCGTTATGCCTATCACCCGTTTCCCGTGGCCCCTTCGGCCATCCGCGCGCCCATCAACCGGTTCAAGCCTCGCGAGTTGTCGTCCCACGGCGTGCGCGACCAGATCGCGGATTTCGTCAATTGCGCGGTGCTCGCGCAGCAAGCGGGCTATGACGGCGTCGAGATCATGGGTTCCGAGGGGTACTTCATCAACGAATTCCTCGCGCCGCGCACCAACGAGCGCCGGGACGAGTGGGGTGGCGATCTCGTGGGACGCTCACGACTCGCGCTCGAGATCGTGCGCCAGACGCGCGCGGCCGTGGGCGAGCGCTTCATCATCATCTTCCGCATTTCCGGACTGGACCTCGTCGAAGGCGGCGGCACGGGCGCCGAAGTGGAATGGCTGGCGTCGCAGATGGAAGGCGCGGGCGCGAGCATGCTCAATACCGGCATCGGTTGGCACGAGGCGCGGATCCCGACCATTGCGGGTGTAGTGCCGCGTGGTGCCTTCGGCTGGGTTTCGGCGCGCATCAAGGCCGCCACGCGGCTGCCCGTCATCGCCACCAACCGCTTCAACGCGCCCGTCGACGCCGACGCGCTGATTGGCAGCGGCGCGGCGGACCTGATCTCCATGGCGCGGCCGCTGCTCGCCGATCCCGATCTGCCGCGCAAGGCGCAGGAAGGCCGCGAAGACGAGATCAACACCTGCATAGCCTGCAACCAGGGCTGCCTCGACAAGGTATTCGAGAACCAGCGCGCCACCTGCCTGGTGAATCCGCGCGCGGCCTACGAGACCGAACTACTGGTGGAGAAAACCGTGGCGCCCAAGCGGGTCGCGGTGATCGGCGCGGGGCCCGCGGGCCTGGCCTGCGCCACCACGCTGGCGGAGCGCGGGCATCGCGTCACGCTGTTCGAGCAGGCGGCGGAGATGGGTGGCCAGTTCCGGTACGCGCGCGAAGTGCCGGGCAAGGAGGATTTTCACGACACGCTGCGCTATTTCGCCCGACGGGTGGCGCTCACCGGCGTGGAGTTGCGGCTCAATACCCATGCCGACGCCGCGGGTCTCGCCGACGAGGGATTCGACGAGTTCGTGGTCTCCAGCGGCGTCAGCGCGCGGGTGCCGGCGATCGACGGCATCACGCACGAAAAGGTGATCACCTATCCAGAGCTGTTGTCGGGTGCACGCAAGGCGGGCGACCGCGTGGCTGTCATTGGGGCGGGTGGCATCGGCTTCGACGTGGCCGCCTTCCTCACGTACCGACAGACGGATTACTTCGAGGAGTGGGGCATCGACCGCACCCTGACCGCGCGCGGGGGCCTGGTGGCGCGCAGGGCGCCGGCGGCGGCATCGGCGCGCCGTGTCTATCTACTGCAACGCAAGCCGGGAAAGCCCGGCGTTGGCCTGGGAAAAACCACCGGGTGGATCCATCGCGCCACGCTCAAGCATCGCGGCGTGGTCATGATTTCCGGGGTTGTCTATCGTCGCATCGACGACGCCGGCCTGCACATCTCGGCGGACGGGGCCGAAAAGGTGCTGGACGTGGATCACGTGATCGTCTGCGCCGGCCAGGAATCCGTGAACGGTCTCGTGTCGGAATTATCGCGCACGGGACGGCCCGTCCATGTCATCGGTGGGGCCTTGCTCGCCAACGAGCTGGATGCCGAGCGCGCGATCCGCGAAGGCGTTACGCTCGCTGCCAGCCTATGAGTACCAGCTACGATTTCCGGGACCGGAATGCGCGAGACGGCGACACTGATCATCTCCAGTTGGGCCTGCTCGACACGCTGGATCAGGAAGATGCCGGTGACCGCCCGCGGGTACGCGTCAGCCGGCGCGCGCGCCGGCTTTCGATCCGCGTCTATCCCGATGCGCGCGTGGAAGTGGTGGCGCCACCCAATGCGCGGCCGCGAGATATCGAAAACTTCGTGGCGACGCACCGCGAGTGGATAGACGACAAACGCGCGCAGGCACTGCGCAATCGTCCGACTGCGCAGCCGTTTCCCCCGCCCGGTCTGGAACTGCGCTGCACGCAGGAGCATTTCCGTTTGCAGCTGGCCGGCGGATCCGGCGCGCCGCGCGTGAGCGAGATGCCGGCCACGGGGCCCGACCGCGTACTGAAACTGGCCGGCGCCGCCGAGGGGCGCGCATCGCGCAAGGCCTTGCGTGCCTGGCTCATGCGCGCGGCGCGCGAGCGTCTCGAGCCGCGCGTTGCCGCCGTGGCCGCGGCGTGCGGTGTGCAGTACGCGCGGGTTTCCATCCGCCGGCAGCGTTCCCGCTGGGGAAGCTGTTCCGCGCGGGGTACCATCAGCCTCAATTGCTGCCTGCTGTTCCAGCGGCCGGAAGTGGTGGACTACCTCATCGTTCACGAACTGACGCATGTCAGGCACATGAATCATTCGGCGCGCTTCTGGCAAGCGGTGGAAAAAAACTGCCCCGCCTGGCGGGCGCTCGATCGCGAGCTGCTGCAGGGCTGGCGCCATGTTCCTCGCTGGGTCTTCTCGGATCACTAATCACGATGGCTGACAACAAGGTCGATCTCAAGAACGAACCCGTGCACTGGGACCTGGGCACCTCCCAGTCCTATGGCGAATACCTGCAGCTGAACAAGCTGCTGGATGCGCAGAAGCCGAATTCCATCGAGCAGGACGAGATGTTGTTCATCATCGTCCACCAGGTCTCGGAGCTGTGGATGCGCCTGTTCCTGCACGAGCTCAACGCGGTGTTCGAATGCGTGCGGCGCGACAACCTCGACCCCTCGTTCAAGATGCTGGCGCGTATATCGCGGCTTCAGGAAGAACTGCTGGGCGCCTGGAGCGTGTTGTCCACGCTCACGCCGTTCGAGTACTCGGCATTTCGCAATACACTGGGCCGCTCGTCGGGCTTCCAGTCATATCAATACCGGATGCTGGAGTTCTTGCTGGGCAACAAGAACCGCGACGTCGTCGCGGTCCACAAGCGCGACCCCGCCAACCACGAAAAGCTGGAGCGCGCGCTCAACGCGCCTTCACTGTACGACGAGGTGCTGCGATTGCTGTCGCGTCGCGGCTATGGGATCCCCGAAGAGCTGCTGGCGCGCGATTATTCGGAGCCGTACACCGCATCCAAGGCGGTCACGGCCGCGTGGCTGGCCGTGTACCACAATGCCGAGAAGGACTGGGATCTGTACGAGATGGCCGAGAGGCTCACCGACCTCGACCAGAAGTTCCAGCTCTGGCGTTTCCATCACCTCAAGACAGTCGAGCGTGTCATCGGCTACAAGCCCGGGACGGGCGGCACGGGTGGGGTGTCGTATCTGGCCAAGGCACTCGAACTGAAGTTCTTCCCCGAACTCTGGCACGTCAGAACGTCGATGTAGTCCCGATCGGCAAACTTGCTCCAGTTAAATCAATGGTATACCGGTTTAATTTCAAGTGAAAAGTTTCAAGTAAAAAATGAAGGGGCTGGAAGATTCCAGCCCCCGATTTTTCTTGTTGCACACGCCCGTATTGTTTCGGACGCGAGTAGTTCGTCTTCGCGAACTTGCCGGTCGTTCGTTATTCCTGGTTGACCCAGAAGTTGATCGACATGGAGCTGGCGTTGCCCACCGAGCTGCCGATGTTGGCGGGGTAACCGTCCACCCACGGGATGTCGTAACCGTTTGCCCAGAGATACCCGCTGTTCCACAGGTACCCGTTGGCCCACAGGTAACCATTCGCCCACAGATATCCGGAGTTCCACAGGTATCCGCTGTTCCACAGATAACCCTGTTCGTTGAGCGGGCCGTTCGGCGTGCTGACGGTGAACGTGCCATCGGCCCGCTGGCGGACACTGCCCATGAAGTGTTTGGTGCCGGCGAGGTCCGCGGAGATGTCGAGACCCCGGTTGGCGCAATCGTTGACGGTGCCATAAAGCGCACGTTCAGCGTCGACCAGTCCGGTGCCTTGCTGCAACACGCTGTAAGCCAGCTTGCCCTTGGAATCCACGGCGGGTTTGCCGCTGGCGATGATGCGGCACTTCACCTGGTCGGGTGTGAGCCCGGGATTCTGCCCGATGAGCAGGGCGGCGACGCCCGAGACCACCGCGGCCGCCTGCGAAGTGCCGGACATGGTGAAGAAGTCGCCACTGTTCATGTAGGTAGGACGGTCCACGGCGATCTTGTGATACGTCGCCATGAAGCCCCAGAGATGGCCGCCGGGCGCGACCAGGTCGGGCTTCACGAAGCCTTCGAAGGTCGGCCCCGTGGCCGAGAACGAAGCCAGGCGGTCATCGTTCTTGCTGGTGGTGTAATTGTCCGTCATCGCGCCGACCGTGATCACGTACGGGACATTTCCCGGTACACCCACGGTCTGAGGCAGCGGTCCGCTATTACCCGCTGATACGACGACGACGATGCCGGATTGCCAGGCGCGCATCACGGCTTTGTTGAGCGGATCGTCCCAATAGCGCGAACGCGCCTGGGCCCCTAGCGAAAGATTGAGCACGCGGATCGCGAGCGGATTCTTGTTGGTGATCACGTAGTCGATGGCGCGGATCACCGTCGCATAGGTGCTCGCGCCATCTTCACCGAAGGCCTTGATCGAAATGATCCGCGCGTCGGGAGCCACCCCGTAGTAGTAGCCGCCACTGTTCCTGCGACTGCTCGCGATGAGGCTGGTGACATGCGTACCGTGTCCGGTGGTGTCGGTGGACACCGAGGACCAGCTGCTGTCCACGACATTGCGGATGGCGTCGTACTGGGAGGCCACGCGGCCCTCGCCGTTGGAGTTCCTGTCCAGCGAGTCCAGCTTCCAGTAGCCGGTGTCGATCACCGCCACGCCCACGTCGCGCGCGCGGATGCCTGCGTCATGCAGGCGCCTGGTGTTCACGTCCACGGGGACGGGGTCGCCCTCGCCATAAGTCGTGGTGTACGAGAGCTCGACGTCATCGAGAGCCACGTAGTCGTTGGGGTAGTTCTCGTTCATCGCGCCAACGAAACGAATGGCGGTGTTGCGGCCCTTGTAGGCGGAGATGCTGTAGCTCTTCGCCACGAACACGTTGTCGCTGCCCGCGCCGATGCGGCCGACTTCGGTCCAACTCGCGCCGCCATTCCGGCTGGCCTGGATGGCGAGGTATTCGCCACTCTCGAGGCCGACCCGGCGGTACTTGAGTTTGAGCGTGACGGTCGCAGAGCTCGATGGGGTGGCCGCACGGCGATACACCGTGCCGTTCGCGCCGACCAGCATGTGCTTTCCGGTCTTCTCGCCCCAGCCGATGGTGACCTTGCCGTTCCAGGGAGCGTTGTCGTCGTTCTGCTCGATCCAGTCGCCCCACCAGCGATGCGAACCATCGTTGTTGGAGAACGAGCTGTTCTCGAAACTGTCGCGAACATGGGCCGCGGCCTGGGTCATGACCGTGGCGTTGACGGTGACCTGCTTGATTCCGGCGGTGCGCAGCACGCGCGCGTGCTGGTTGTGGGTGAGGTTGGCTTCGACGGCGTCGATGACGCCCAGGCGCGAGACGACGCGGCCACCCGCGGCCTGAACGGCCTGCGCGGCGAGGTCGGTGGTCCCGGCTTCCACGATATAACTGCGCGAATCGCCCGTTTCAACCGGCATTGCGGCCGGCGCGACCGTCACCGGCTCGGCCGGCGCGGTGGTCGAACAGGAACAGAGAATCGCCAATACCGCGGCGGATGCCACGGAAACCTTGATCACACCTTTCAACTTCACGCCCCTTGATTGGCCCCAGTCCGCTGCTGCGAACGACGCCATTAAAGTTTGGAAGGGCGATTCAGGACCGTGCGTGTGTGATCTCGCGCACGCGGGAAATGTGACGAGCGTCTAATAAGGGGCGGTCAAATCCGTGAGCTATGTCAACCCGGGAGTGCTTCCGGGGAAGGCACGTCAGCGGCCGGCGGCGCGTTGAACAGAAGCCGGTGCATCCTTGGCGCCGACGAGAATCCGATCGATCAGGTTGGCGAGTGGCGTCGCCGGGCAGAACAGGTGGCCCTGTCCTTCATGACATTGTTCGGCCACCAGGAATTGCGCCTGCGCCTCGGTCTCGATGCCCTCGGCGACGATGCGCAAGCCGAACGCATGGCCCAGCGCAATCGCCGCGCGGCAAACGGCGCGCGCTTCGTGGTCATGGCCCACTTCTTCGACGAAAGATCGGTCGATCAGGATTCCATCCAGCGGTGAGCTGCGCATCTTGCCCAGCGACACGTAACCCGTGCCGAAGTCGTCGATGAACACGCGCACGCCCTTGCCGCGCAGCTGGTGCAGGGCGGCGAGCCCGCTATGACCCGTGGACAGCATCTGTTCGGTGATCTCCAGGTCGAGAAGCGAAGGTTCGATGCCGGCTTCGCGCGCGGCGGATGCCACGTCTTCGGCGAGACTTTCGGCGGACAGGTACTGGCGACCCACGTTCACCGAAACCCGCATGGAGGGGAAGCCGCGCTCGGCGAGGATGGCCAGGTCCCGGCAGGCGCGGCGCAGGACCCAGCGCCCGAGCTGAACGGACAGGCCCGAGAGCTCGGCGATGGGCAGGAATTCGGAGGTGGGCACGAGGCCGCGTACCTTGTGGTTCCAGCGCAGCAAGGCCTCGACGGCGACGATCTCGCGTGTGGCCAGCGTGAGCCGCGGCTGGTAGTGCAATTCGAGTTCGTCTTTCTGGATGGCCTGCGTGAGTTCCTGCTGCCAGTCGAGCCGGGTCAGCGAAGCGATGCGCAAGGTGTCCGAGTAGAAAGTCACCAGGCGGTCTTCGCCCTGGCGGCGGCCGGCATCCAGCGTGGCCAGGGCACGCTCGATGAGCTCGACGGCGCGTTCGCCGTCGGTGCCCGACAGCGTCACGCCGGCCTGGGGTGCGAGCTGGAAGATCTGCCCGTCGATTTCCACGGGGAACTTGAGTGCCTTCATGATGGCGCCGATGGCGCCATCCGCGTCGGCGCGCGAGCGCAGGTCGGTCAGCACCACGCCGATGACGTCGTCCGAAACTCGCGCCAGCCGCGGCACGTTCGAACGGCCTTCCGGCAGATGCTCGGCAACGACCTTGGCCGCCGCCTCGAGCAATTTGTTGGCCAGCGCGGAGTCGAACACGCGCTTATAGGTGATGTATCCGCCGATGTGGATCAGCGCCACACCGACGCTGTCCTCGCGCAAGGCCGCCATGTCGAGGGCCATACGCAGGGATTTTTCGAAGCCGTCGCGGTGGGGCAGCATGGCGCTGGTGCCCAATGCGGCGTTCTTTTCGTACAGGCCTGAGTCATTCGAAGTGGCGCCCTGGCCGAGATCGCGGCACACGATCAGCACGCGGTCGAAACCCTGCACCTGGAAGCGCATTTCCAGCGACAGCTCGCTTTCCTGGTAACGCTGCTGCGCGGGCTTGCGAGTCTTGAGGATGCGGCGCACCGTCTGGAGCACGTGCCCGGAAATGGATTCGGGCCACAGCGCGTTGATGTGGCTGCCGGGAATCTGCTGCTCGATGGCGTCCAGTCCGCGCACGGCGTTGCCACCCAGGCAGGAGAGGACGATGCCGTCCCGGCGCACGATCAGCGCGAGGTCCGGTAACGAGCGGGCGATGTCGGCTTCCATGTCTTACCTGGCTTCCCGGAGTATGCGCAGCGAATTCACGGTGTCATCGCTGCCGCGTGTCGACATGTCTTCGATGATCACACCACTGGCAATGAGTCCATCCACGTTGGCTTCGACCGCGGCGATGACCGACTGATGTGTGGTCGACTGCAGCGCGGACACGAGTTCGGTGCCGAACCACCCGCGCCAGGCATTGCGCCCGCGCTTGGCGCGATACAGGGCGAGGTCGGCGATCTTGATGGCATGTTCCCAGGACACGGCGTCGGCGTTACCCGGAACGAAGGGCATGCAGGTCAGGCCGATGCTGCAGCTGGTGCGCACCGTGGCGCCCTTGGGCAACACGCACTTCATCTTGGCGATGCGTTCGCGAATGCGTTCGGCCAGCATGCAGGCGTGCTGCACGTGCTGGGCCTGCGCCACCACCACGAATTCGTCGCCGCCCCAGCGCGCGAGCACGTCATCGGGGCGGATCGCCTGGCGCAACGTGCGCGCGACCTCCATGATGACTTCATCGCCCGCCGCGTGCCCGTGCTGGTCATTGATGGGCTTCAGCGCGTCCAGATCGATGATCATGATGGCGAGGCCGATGTTGGCTTTGCGCTCGGCGATCAGCTTCGGGAACTGCTCCATGAGATAGCGGCGGTTCGCAAGACCCGTGAGCGTGTCCGTGAGGCTGGCCATCTGCAGGCGGCGATTCGCTTCCTCGAGTTCGCGATTGCGAGTCGCCAGCTCGAAGGTGCGGTCGCTGACCTGCTGCTCGAGTTCGGCGCGTAACGCGGCGGCGCGCGCAAGTCGGCGCTGCTGCCCGTACCACACCGCCAGCAGCGTGAGTGCGGCCAGCGTGAAATAGGCAACGAAGGCGAGAGGCGAGAGCCAGGGCGAGGGCGCCACTTCTATGGGCAGCGCCAGGTCCTGGGTGCTCCAGACGCCATCACTGTTGCTGGCGCGCACGCGGAACACGTACTGGCCGCCGGGCAGGTTGGTGTAAGTGGCGGCGCGGCGCTCGTCGGCACGCACCCAGTCGGAGTCGAAGCCGTCGAGCTTGTATTCGTAGCGGTTGGCGCGCGGATCGGCGAAGTCGAGGGCGGCGAACTTCAGCGTGATCACATCTTCGTTGTGTGAGAGCTGCAGCCGCTCGATGCGTTCCTCGGGCACGCCGGCCCAGCCGGGCGAGTTGAGCTTGAGGAATTGCGTGAGCACCACGCGCGGCGGACGCTCGTTGAATTCCAGCACTTCCGGGTAGAAGGAATTGAACCCGGCGGCGCCGCCGAAGAACAACTTGCCGCTGCGGTCGCGGTAATGCGCGCCGAAGTTGAATTCCTCGGCCTGCAGGCCATGTAGGCGGTGGAAGCGCTGCACCGTCGGCCGCCGCGAGTCCGGCGAATTCGGATTCAGCCGGGCCAGGCCGAAGTTGGTGCTGATCCAGATGTTGCCGGTGCCGTCGGCACGCAGGCCGTAGACGGAGTTGTTGGGCAGGCCCTGCGCCTCGGAGTAGTTCGCGAAGCGCAGGTCGTTCGGCGCCTCGGTGGGATTGAGTACGCGGTCCAGGCCGCCGCCGCGTGTGCCGATCCACACGCCGCCGGTGTCGTCGACCAGGATGGAGTAGATGGTGTCGGCCGACAGCGAGTCGAGTTGTTTGGCGTCGCGCTTGTAATACGAGATGCGGCGCGTCTTCGAGTCCCAGACGTTGAGGCCGCCGCCGTCGGTGCCTATCCACACGTGGCCGGAGCGGTCACGCGCCAGCGCCGTGACGCGGCCGCTGGACAGGTGCAGGCCGTCTTCGGGCCCGGCGCGGAGATTTTCGAATCGACCGGTGCGCGCGTCGAGGCGGGAGATGCCGCCGCCGAAAGTGCCCACCCAGAGTTGTTCGTCCACTTCCAGCAGGCTCATGACGCCCGGCGCCGCGAGGCTGGTGGGCACGCTGGGATCGTGCGCGAATACTTCGGCGCGCAGCGTGCGCGGGTCCATGCGGTTGAGCCCACCGCCCATGGTGCCCACCCAGAGTTCGCCACCGGAACCTTCCAGCATCGCCATGACACGGTCGTCGCTCAAACTACCGCGCTGGCCAGGAGCGTGACGGACGGGTGTGACCTTGCCCGAGGCACGGTCCAGGAGATTGATGCCGGCGCCGAAGGTGCCGATCCACAGGCGCCCCAGCTTGTCTTCCGCGAACGAGGTGATGTTGCGGTCGGTGAATCCTTCTTCGACGCTGGCGCGGGAGTGGCCGAACGACCAGGTGCGCGGATTCCACTTGGCGAGGCCGCCCGACTTGGTGCCTATCCAGAGCGAGCCGCCGCGATCTTCGAACAGCGAAACGATGTAGTCGTCGGGCAGCGAGCGCGATTCCGCCTGGTCGCGGAAGTAGCTGGCAAAGGAATCCGAGGCGGCGTCGAACCAGGCAAGGCCATGGATCGTGCCCACCCACAGGCGCCCCTGGCTGTCGATGAGCAGCGCCTGCACGCGATTGTCGGGCAAGCTGGTGCCCGCTCGCGCGCCGGATGCCGTCTTGTAGACGCGCCACAGGTTGTTGCGCGCGTCGTATCGGCCCAGGCCGTTGTCAGTACCCACCCATACAATGCCATCAGGTGTTTCGGCCAGCGCACGTACGCGCAGCGCCTGGCCGCGAGCGGCCAGTTCCGCGGGCAAATCGATACGTGCCACTTCGAGATTGGCCGCCGTGAGCCGGTCGAGGCCGCGCGCGGTGCCCAGCAACGTGTCGCCGTTGCGCAGCGGCAGGATGGTGAAAGTGGAGTTGTCCGAAAGCGAATTCGGCTCGGTGGGCGAGTGGCGTAGTCGACGCAGTTCGCCGCTGCGTGCATCGAAGATGGCCACGCCACCGTCGCGCGAGGCCACCCAGAGCCGGCCAAGGCGATCGCGAGTGAGCATGCGTACGCGTTGCAGGTCGCTGGCGTCGCGCAGCGGGGCGGGCGATTCCAGCACGCCGGTGAGGGCGCTGCGGAACACGACGCCGCCGCCATCCGTGCCTATCCACACGCCATCTTCATTGGCGGCCAGCGTGGCGATGAAGCCGTTCGGAATGGTGCTGCTGTCACTGCGATCGTGGCGCAGTTGCCGGAATTCGTAGCCGTCGAAGCGGTTCAGGCCATCCTCGGTGCCGAACCACATGAAACCTTCGCTGTCCTGCACGATGGCATTCACCGCCTGCTGCGACAGACCCTCTTCGAGGCTGTAACGCTGCACGCTGAGCGGCGAAGCGGCGAAGGTTGGCGCAGCGAACAGGAGGCCGAGGGCGCCGAAGGTGGCGCGCAAGTATCCCCCGCATGTTCCCCGCTTTATAGGCATTGTGTTTAAAACGAACGACTCCGGCGCTGATCGTAGTTGTCGGAGTGCGCCGGGGTTGTGACTGGCGTCGGATGCGTCGCCGGAGTCATGCGGACGGGCAGCGCCACCACTCCATAAGTGTGATGCGCTTCACAGGCCTTAAGGTGCGATCAAGTCCATTCCGCGGTGGGAACGCCGAGGCTCGCTGCGGCGCGGCGCGCGGCGGGGCCGCCGTTCACGAGCAGGCCGAATCGGGCGAGTTTCAGGTGCGGCAGATCCGAGTCGCTGTTGCCATACGCGAAAGTGTGCGTGTCATTGCGCGCGGCGACGACTTGCTCGAAGCAGCGCGCCTTCTCTTCGCCTCGCCGATTGGCCGTCGTCAATGTGCCTTCGATCTCCTCGTTCTTCCAGGCAACGCCGGTCGAGATCACCTGGTCGAAGCCGAGCTGCCGGCCGAACTCCGGTACGTAGAAATCGGCACTGGCCGACATCAACACCAGGTAGTGGCCTTGCTCGCGATGGCGGCGTAGGGTGGCCAGAGCATCCGCAAAACAGCGTTGCGCGATCGTGTCGGTTACGAACTGGCGGGATACGAGCTCGAGCTCCTCGCGCGGGATGCCGGGCATGGTGGCGCGCAGCAACGATTGCTTGAGCGCACCACGGTCGCGGTCGAAGACGAATCGAACTACCGCCGGCACCACGCGCAATAGACGGAACAGGCGCGAGGGCCGTCTCGACAACAGGCGCAGCACCAGCGCTGCTGGGCAAGGCGCTGTTGATCGGTTTCCTGATCATCCTGCTGCTGATCCCGCTGGCGCGCATGGAGGACCTCGTGGGTGAACGCGTGGGCATGCGCCAGGAGGCCGCGCAACGCGTGGCCGAGTCCTGGGGCGGTACCCAGACCACGGCCGGCGTGTTGTTGTCGATACCGGTGGAGACCTCGCGCGTCGTCGTGGAACAAACATCCCTGGGCCGGGAAACGCAGCGCACCGAAGTGACGCGTAACGTGGTTTACGTGCTGCCTGATTCGCTGAAGGTGAATGCCACCGCCGACCCCGATACCCGCGCGGTGGGCCTGTATCACACGCCCGTGTACACGGCACGCGTGCGCATCTCAGGCGAGTTCGTCAATCAGGAGTTCGAGCATCTGCTCGCCGACAAACCCGACCGGCTGGTCAGATGGAACGAGGCGCGGTTGCTGGTGCTGAACTCGGAAGCCCGCGCCCTGCGTGCGGTGGACGACGTGGTAGTCGCGGGCGAAAGTGTGCGTGTGGCGGCGGATTCATACGCGGGTCTTTCCGGCATCTCTGCGCCCGTGTCGCAGACCGCGCTGCGCGGGGGAGGCACCATACCGTTTCGGCTGCAGCTCACGCTCACCGGCAGCACCTCGCTGAGCTTCCTGCCGCTGGCGCGCAAGGCCGACATCACGCTCGAATCGGCCTGGCCGCATCCGAAATTCGAAGGCGCGCCCGCGCCGCTGGAGCCTCGGATCAGCGACGATGGATTCACGGCGCGCTGGTCGGTGCTGGAGATCAACCGCAATTTCGGCCAGGTATGGGTGGACCAGCAGGTGAGCGATGGCATGCCGGTGATCAACGCCTTCGCGCAGAATGGCGTCGGCGTCACTTTCTACGAGCCCGTGGATATCTACCAGCGCAACTACCGTGCGGTGCATTACGCGGCGCTGCTCATCTGCATCACCTTCCTGACGTTCTTCCTCTGGGAGCATGTGAGTGGCATCGCCATCCATGCCATGCAATACCTGATGGTGGGCATGGCGCTCGCGCTGTTCTATCTGCTGCTGCTGGCGCTGTCCGAACACGTCACTTTCGACGTGGCCTACGGTCTGTCCGCCGCGGCGCTGGTGGGACTGATCACCGTGTACCTGACGGGCGCGCTCAGGCGATTCCGGCTCGCGCTCGGGGCGGGAGCGGGCCTGGCCACGCTCTATGGGCTGCTGTTCTGGATACTGCGCTCGGAGGATTACTCACTGCTCATGGGCGCGCTGCTGCTGTTCGGCGTGCTGGCTGTGCTCATGCTGGCGACTCGCAACATCGACTGGGCGGCGGTGGGCCGACGCAGGGCTCAGGAATAGCCGGGAATGTTCCGGCCGAGCACGATGTCGCGACGTGCCTGCCAGACGCCATCGCGGCGCTGCGGAAGCATGAGCCCGTTGCCGCCGCGTTCGGCGCCCCGGCGGCGCGGGTTCAGCGGGTCGTCCTCGAACTCGAGGTTGTCGATGTAATAGGTGCCGACGCCGGGCTCGATCACGTGCATGTGAACATGCTCGGCGACATTGCGTCCGGGATAGGCGCCGGGGCGAATGGTGTCGAAGCGGTAATGGCCCTGTGCGTCGGTGATCGCCCAGCCGCGCAGGCGGCCGTGCCGGTTGCCCGCGGGTGGATAGAGCCCAGCCTGATTCGTGTGATACGCGTAAACGACGACACCGCGTGCCGGCAGACCTCGTGCGGAGCTGACAACGCCTTCGATGACCATCGGTGCGCCGGCTTCCGCCACCGGTGCGATACGCGCGCGCGATGCGAGCTTCGCGGGCTGGCCGTCGAAGACCCAGTCGCAACCTTCGCAAGGACCGCCGATCGTGGGCTCGCGCCGTGCGGCGAGCGCCGGCAGCGCAAGGCCCGCCAGAACCGAACTCACCACTGTGCGTCGGTCCATGGCGGTCTCCAGTTCTACGCGGCCTTGCTGGCCAGCTGGCGCAGCACGTACTGCAGGATGCCGCCGTGACGGTAGTAGTCGCGTTCCTTCGGCGTGTCGATGCGCACGCGCGCTTCGAAGCTGATGGGCGACCCCTTGGACGGCGTTGCCACGACCTTCACGGTTTTCGCTTCGGCATTGTTCAGGCCGGTGATCTCGAACACCTCGTTGCCGGTGAGGCCCAGCGAAGCGGCGCCCTTGCCGGCGGGGAACATCAGCGGCAGCACGCCCATGCCGATGAGATTGGAGCGATGGATGCGCTCGAAGCTTTCAGCGATGACCGCGCGCACGCCTAACAACATGGTGCCCTTTGCCGCCCAGTCGCGTGACGAGCCGGTGCCGTATTCCTTGCCGGCGAGGATCACCAGCGGGGTCTTGTCCTGCTTGTAACGCATGGCCGCGTCGAAGATGGACATCTGTTCGCCCGAGGGCACGTGGATGGTGACGCCACCTTCGGTACCCGGCGCGAGCAGATTGCGCAGACGGATGTTCGCGAATGTGCCGCGCATCATCACTTCGTGGTTGCCACGGCGCGCGCCGTAGGAGTTGAAGTCGATGGGTTGCACGCCCTGGGACACGAGGTACTTCGCGGCGGGGCTGGTCTTGGCGATGTCGCCGGCGGGCGAGATGTGATCGGTGGTGACCGAATCGCCGAGCAGCGCCAGGCAGCGCGCGGCCGTGATGTCCGTGACGGCCTTGGGCGTCATGGTCAGGCCTTCGAAGTACGGCGGGTTGCGCACGTAGGTGGATTTATCCTCCCACGAGTAGATCTTGCCCGCCGGGATCTTGATGGACGACCAGTTGGCGTCGCCCGCAAACACATTGCCGTAGCTGCGGCGGAACATGTCGGAGTCGAGCGAGGCGTGCACCGCGTCGGCGACTTCCTTGTCGGAGGGCCAGATGTTGGCGAGCAGCACGGGTTTGCCATCGGGCCCGGTGCCCAGCACGTCCGTCTGCAGGTCGATATCGAGCGTGCCGGCGAGCGCGTACGCGACCACCAGTGGCGGCGACGCCAGGAAGTTCATCTTCACTTCCGGATGCACGCGGCCTTCGAAGTTGCGGTTACCGGACAATACCGAGGTGGCGACGATGTCGCCCGCCTTGATGCCGGCCGAGATCTCGGGCTTGAGCGGGCCGGAGTTGCCGATGCAGGTGGTGCAGCCATAACCCACCACGTTGAAACCGATGGACTCGAGCGGGCCTAACAACCCGGCCTTGGTGAGATAGTCGGTGACGACGCGCGAACCCGGCGCGAGGCTGGTCTTCACCCAGGGCTTGGACTTGAGTCCCAGCTTCGAGGCATTGCGCGCCAGCAGGCCGGCGGCCATGAGCACGTACGGATTGGACGTGTTGGTGCAGCTGGTGATGGCGGCGATGGTCACGGCGCCGTCGCGGATTTCCACCTGCTGGCCATCGAGTTTGATCTCGGCGCAGCCGGTGGCATCCGGTGATTTCTTCTTTCGCTCCTCGGCCATGGCCTTGAGAGCGGTCTGGTAGACGCTCTTCGCCCTGGAGAGCGGAACGCGGTCCTGCGGACGCTTGGGGCCGGCGAGGCTGGGCTCCACCGTGGCCAGGTCGAGCTCGAGCACATCGGTATAGTCGGCGGGCTTGGCGCCGTTCACGCGCCACATGCCCTGGGCCTTGGCGTACGCCTCGACCAGGGCGATCTGCTCGGGCGGACGCCCCGAGAGTTGCAGATAGCGAATGGTTTCCTCGTCGATGGGGAAGATGCCGCAGGTGCTGCCGTACTCCGGCGCCATGTTGGCGATGGTGGCGCGGTCGGCCAGCGGCAGGTTGGCGAGGCCATCGCCGAAGAACTCGACGAATTTGTCCACCACGCCTTTCTTGCGCAGCATCTCGGTGACGGTGAGCACGAGATCGGTGGCCGTGCAGCCGGGTTTCATGGCGCCGGTCATCTTGAAGCCGATGACCTGCGGAATGAGCATCGGAATGGGTTGGCCCAGCATCGCGGCCTCGGCTTCGATGCCGCCCACGCCCCAGCCCAGCACGCCGATACCGTTGATCATCGTGGTGTGCGAGTCGGTGCCCACCACGGTGTCCGGATATGCCTGGTTCTGACCGTCGGTATCCTTGTGGAACACCACGCGGCCGAGATACTCGAGATTCACCTGGTGGACGATGCCGGTGTTCGGCGGCACCACCTTGAAGTTGCGGAACGCGGTCTGGCCCCAGCGCAGGAAGGCGTAGCGCTCGCCGTTGCGTTCGAATTCGATCTTGTTGTTGGTGGCCAGCGAGGTGGCGCGGCCATAGTCATCCACCTGCACCGAATGGTCGATGACCAGCTCGGCGGGGTTGATGGGGTTGATCTGCTGCGGATCGCCGCCTAACTTCTGCACGGCCTCGCGCATGGCCGCGAGATCGACCACGCAGGGTACGCCGGTGAAATCCTGCATGATGACGCGCGCCGGCGTGAAGTCGATTTCGTAGGAGGGCGTCGCCTTGGCGTCCCAGTTGAGCACCGCCTCGATGTCTTCGCGCGTGACGTTCACGCCGTCCTCGAAGCGCAGCAGGTTCTCGAGCAGGATTTTGAGGGAGAAGGGCAGTCGCGCGACCTTGTCGGCGGGCAGTGAAGCGAAGCTCCAGTAATCGTAGGAGCGGGTGCCAACCTCAAGCTTCGATCGCGTCGTCATGAATCGTCTCCGGCCACAGCATTGCGGGCATTGCGGTAAAAAGCGCGGCGTATTCTAACTCAATTGGTGGTCTCGATGACGCCGCCGCCCAGGCATCGGTCGCCGTCGTACAGCACGGCGAACTGGCCCGGCGTGACCGCGCGTTGCGGCTCGGTGAAACGCACGCGCAAACCGCCGTCGGCCTCCACTTTTGCGAGACAACCCTGATCTTTCTGCCGGTAACGCACCTTGATGTGGGATTCGAACTCGATGCCGAATTCCCCTGAGCCCGGTTGCACCAGCCAGTTGCAGGGGCCGGTGGCCAGCGCACGACTGACGAGCAAGGGATGATCGTGGCCCTGTACCGCCAGCAACTCGTTGCGCGCGAGATTCTTGCCGGCGACGTACCAGGGTTGTTCGTCATGGCCGGCGCGGCCGCCGATCTCGAGACCGCCGCGCTGGCCGAGCGTGTAGAACGCCAGGCCGCGGTGCCGTCCCACCACCTCTCCGGTGTCCGTAACGATGTCGCCGGGCGACGTGGGGATGTAGCGCGCGAGGAATTCACGGAAAGGGCGCTCGCCGATGAAACAGATTCCCGTGGAGTCGGGTTTGTCGAACACCGGCAAGCCGGCTTCGCGGGCGATGGCGCGGACCTCCGCCTTGGTCAGCTCACCGAGCGGGAACAACACGCGTTCGAAATGTTCCCTGGCTACGGCGTGCAGGAAGTAGGACTGGTCCTTGTCGGCATCGAGCGCCTTTAACAACTCGGGCCCCGAGTCGCTGTGCCGCAGGCGCGCGTAATGTCCGGTGGCGAATTGCCGCGCGCCCAGGCGCGCTGCGTAGTCGAGGCAGATGCCGAACTTGATCTCGCGGTTGCACAACACGTCGGGATTGGGCGTGCGGCCGGCGCGATACTCGGTGAGGAAGTACTCGAACACGCGCGCGCGGTATTCCGCGGCGAAACTCACACGATGCAGCGGAATGCCGAGTTCGCTGGCCACGGCGCGCGCATCCTGGAAATCCTGGGCGCCGGTGCAGTAGGAGTCGTCGTCTTCCCAGTTGCTCATGTAGAGGCCGTGCACATCGTGCCCGGCGCGCTTCATCAGCAATGCCGCGACCGCCGAATCCACGCCGCCGGACATGCCGACGACCACTCGTCCGGATGGAATCTCGGTCTTGAACACGGCGCGAATTGTACGCCGCGGGTCGAACCCCTTACAGGTTGACTACATTGCCCGCCTGCACGGCAGTTTCCAGATCGAGCATGGCCACGCTGTCGAGAGGCTGGCGGCGGCCAAGCGCGTAGTCATCGAGGCAGCGCATCACCAATGGCGAGCGCAGCCGGCCCGCCTGGGCGAGCAACTGGTTCCGGCTCAGCCACAGGGCGCGCTGGATGCCCTTGTCCAAAGGTTGCGCGGCATCGTGCTGGTCCACGCTGCCGCAGAAGGTGAAGCGCAGGAAACCGCGGCCGTTGTCCGGGTTGCGCCACAGGTAGATGCCCACCAGCGCCTCGGGATGGAAGCGCCAGGCGGTTTCCTCGCGCGTCTCGCGGACGGCGGCCTCGATCAGGGATTCCCGGTCTTCGAGATGGCCCGCGGGCTGATTGAGCACCAACCGGCCAGAGATCAGCTCTTCGACCATGAGAAAGCGCCCGTCGCGTTCGACGACGGCCGCCACGGTGACTTCCGGATTCCAGCGCATGGGTAGTTAGTTCAGCGCGTGGCCTGGCGCGCGTCATCGGGGGCGCTCGCGTGCCAGATCTCGTCGAACTCGTCGAGGTACTGGCGCGCCACCGGCGGATTGTTGAGATCGGCGACGCCGTCCCAGCGATCCATACGTACGCGGTACACGATGGCCCGGTCGTCGGCGATGAGGTAGCCGCCGGGGTGACCGGAGCTGCGCGGCCTGGCGGCCATGGCCGCCGGTCGGATGTCGATGCAGCTGGTGAGGCGGCGGCCCATGGCAATGAAACGGTTGTTGTCGCGAAGCAGCCGGCCGGAGTCGGAAAGCAGCACGCGTACCTTGGCGAATCGCCGCGCCAGTACGAAGCGCTTGACGATCTCCAGGAAGCCATTCTGGTCGTACAGGTCGGGCTCGAGGTCGGGCGTGTAGATAGACATGAGACGCTGGGCGTTGGCCGCCACGGCCTCTACGGCCGCACGCATCTCTTCGAGGGAACTGATCACGCGGATCTGGTTCTGCTCGCGAGAGCCCGAAAGATCGGGCGCAGCGGATCCCGGCGTCGTAGCGCGCTGGGTCAGCGTGTTGAAGTCGAATTCCCCGTTCATGAGCCGCGATTTTGTGACCTGTGCCCGATGAGGGTAGGGGTCCCGGGACCTTTTCAGTGCCAAATGCGTCACGCTTTCATCGGGTTTCGAGCGAAACCGGGGGAAACCGTGTGCTGGGTCCCAATTTACGCGACACGGCGGCGGCGCGGCATCGGGTGAAACCGGAGCTCAGATGGAACGCGCCATCTCCGCGGCCAGACCCACATACTGCTGCGGTGCAAGAGCCTTCAGACGGGAACGTTCGGCGGCCGGCAGCGGTAGTTTGTCGATGAACGAAGCGAGTCCTTCGGCGTTCACATCCGATCCACGCGTGAAATCCTTGAGCAACTCGTAGCCGTTCGGCACGCCGGCCGCGCGCAGCGCCGTCTGCAGCGCCTCGCCGAGCACCTCGTACGCGGTGTCGAGGTCGGCGGCGATGACCGATGGATTCGCGGCGATCTTGCCGAGACCGCGCTGCAAGGCATTCCAGGCTATGAGGCTGTGGGCCAGCGCCACGCCCACGTTGCGCAACACCGTGGAGTCGGTGAGGTCACGCTGCCAGCGCGAGATCGGCAGCTTGCTGGCGAAGTGATGCAGCAGCGCGTTGGCGATGCCGAGATTGCCCTCGGCGTTCTCGAAGTCGATGGGGTTGACCTTGTGGGGCATGGTCGACGAGCCGACTTCGCCGGCCACCGCGCGCTGGCGCAGGTAGCCCAGCGAGATGTAACCCCAGGTATCGCGCGCGAAATCGACCAGGATGGTGTTGATGCCCGCGAGCGCATCGCAATACTCGCCGATCCAGTCGTGCGGTTCGATCTGCGTGGAGTATTCATTCCACGCCAATCCCTGCGATTCGATGAATTTCTTCGAGACTGCCGGCCAATCCACATTCGGCAGCGCCGCCACGTGCGCATTGTAGTTGCCCACCGCGCCATTGAACTTCGCAAGGATCTGCACCTGGTCGAGGCGCGCGCGGGCGCGGCGCAGCCGCGCAACCACGTTCGCGAACTCCTTGCCCAGCGTGGTGGGGCTCGCAGTCTGCCCATGCGTCCGTGAGAGCATGGCCAGCGCGGCATGTTCGTGCGCGAAGCCGCGCAGTTTCTCGATGACCTTTTCCAGTTCCGCCGACAACACGTTGCGCGCGGCGCGCAGCATGCGCGCATAAGCGAGGTTGTTGATGTCTTCGGAAGTGCAGCCGAAGTGCACCAGTTCGAGCAACGCGGGAGTGGCGCCGCTGGCCGCGAGTTTCTCGCGTACGAAATATTCCACGGCCTTGACGTCGTGGTTGATGCGCGCCTCGATGGCTTTCACGGCTGCCGGCGCATCATCACCCGGTTCGAGCGCCAGGCTCGCCGCCAGCTTGCGCACGGGCTCGGGCAGCGGTTGCGCGAGGATCTGCGGCACGGACTCCGTCAACGACAGCAGCCAGGCCGCTTCGATGCGGACGCGCTCGCGGATCAGCCCGCTTTCCGACAGCACGGCGCGCAGGGAATCCGCACCCTTGCGGTATCGGCCATCGACGGGAGAGAGCGCGGAAAGTGCAGCGGAATCCATGTAAGAGAGGCCTCGGCAAAATGCTGGGTGCTAGACTGGGGCGCGAATGATATCTGATAAGACTCCCCGTAAAGAGCACGACAGCTTCGGCGAGATCGAAGTCCCCGCCGGCGCGCTCTGGGGTGCGCAAACCGAACGCGCACGCCGTAATTTCCAGTTGAGTGGCGCCCGGTTTCCGCCGCAATTCATCGCGGCCCTGGCGCTGATCAAGGCCGCCGCCGCGCGCGCCAACCACCGGCTGGGACTGTTGACCGAGGCCGTGGCCAGCGCCGTTGCAAACGCCGCGCTGTCCGTGGCGAAAGGTGAGCACGACGGGCAATTCCCGCTCGACGTCTACCAGACGGGCAGCGGTACCAGCACCAACATGAACGCCAACGAAGTCATCGCCACGCTGGCTACCCGCGCGTTGGCGGCGACTGGACAGAACGTGAAGGTGCACGCCAACGACCACGTCAACATGTGCCAGAGCAGCAATGACTGCATCCCCAGCGCCATCCATGTGAGCTCGGTGCTGGCCACGAGGAAGAACCTGCTGCCCGCGCTTGAGACACTGGTGCGCATCCTGCGCGAAAAGGAATCGGCCTGGGCCGGGGTTCTCAAGACCGGACGCACGCACCTGATGGACGCCACGCCCATGACGCTGGGCCAGGAAGCCTCGGGCTGGCGCGCGCAGATCGAACTCGCCATCGAACGGCTGCGCGCGACCGAACCGCGGCTGCTGGCGCTGGCGCAGGGCGGCACCGCCATCGGCACGGGCATCAATGCGCACGAACTATTCGCGGCGCGTTTCGTCGAGGAGCTGCGTGCGCTCACCGGCGTGGATTTCGTGAACACGTCCAACTACTTCGCCGCGCAGGCTTCGCAGGACGCGGCCGTGGAACTTTCGGGCCAGCTGCGCGTGCTGGCCGTGGCGCTCATGAAAATCGCCAACGACCTGCGGTGGATGGGCTCTGGCCCGTTGGCGGGGCTCGCAGAACTGCGTCTGCCGGCGCTGCAGCCCGGAAGCAGCATCATGCCGGGCAAGGTGAATCCGGTGATTCCCGAGGCCACCTGCATGGTGGCCGCGCAGGTGATGGGACTGGATGCCGCCATCGCCATCGGTGGCCAGTCCGGCAATTTCCAGCTCAACGTCATGCTGCCCATGATCGCCAACAATCTCTTGAGCAGTATCGACCTGCTGGCAAATGCTTCGCGCGCGTTGGCGGAACGCTGTATTGCCGGCGCCGAGGTGAACCAGGCCAGCCTCGACGAATCCGTGACGCGCAATCCCATCCTCGCCACCGCGCTCAATCCGGCCATCGGTTACGAGAAGGCCGCGGCAATCGCCAAACGGGCTTATGCCGAGGGCCGCCCGGTTTTCGACGTCGCATTGGAGATGTCCGGCCTGTCCGAAGCCGAGTTGAAAAAACTGCTGGATCCCGCGTTGCTGACGCGTGGTGGTCTCGAAGGCGGTGGAGGCTCGGGTTGAGAGACGCGGGTCAGGATTGGCGCAGCCGGATACTGCGGAGGTTCGAAGGCAGCCAGCCGCAACACGAACTCGCCGACTGGCGGCTGCTGGGCGTCGACAGCGAACGCAGCCAGCGGCTGCAGAAACATTTTCCTGCTGAGCCCGTACCTGCCGCCGTGCTGGTGCCGCTGGTGGACCACCCTGGTGGCCTCACGGTGCTGCTGACCCAGCGCGCCACGCATCTTGCCAAACATTCCGGCCAGATTTCATTTCCGGGCGGACGCATGGAGCCCACCGACCCCGACGTGGCCAGCGCGGCGCTGCGCGAAGCGCAGGAGGAGATCGGCCTCGACCCCGCCTGTGTGCGCGTCTTCGGCTATCTACCCGACCACATCGTCATCAGCGGCTTCCGCGTGACGCCGGTGCTGTCGCTGGTGACGCCGCCGATCGCGCTGAATCTGAATCCGGACGAAGTCGCCGGCGTCTTCGAAGTGCCGGTGGCGCATGTGTTCGACCCGCGCAATCACGAGGCTCGCCTGCGCCGGGTGGGCGACGAGGAACTGATGCTGTACGACATCCCGTGGGAAGGGCGGAGCATCTGGGGCGCCACCGCGGGCATGCTGCTCACCTTGATGCGAATGCTCGAGCCGGGGCCCGCATGAACGATGCCGATGAAGCCGCGGGACGTGCATTGGCCCGGCTGCTCGGGATCATGCGGCGCCTGCGCGCGCCGGACGGCTGCCCCTGGGACCGCGAGCAGGATTTCGCCAGCATCGCCCCGTTCACCATTGAAGAGGCGTACGAAGTAGCCGAAGCCATCGGGCAACTCGATTCCGGCAAACAACCCAAAGTGCTCGAGGGCGAACTCGGCGACCTGCTGTTCCAGGTGGTTTTCCACGCGCAGATGGGCAGTGAGCGGCAGTGGTTCGACTTCGCGAGCGTCGCGAATTCGATTTCCGACAAGCTCACTGCACGGCATCCACATGTGTTCAGCGATGCGCCCACGGGCGACACTCGCGAGTTGAACCGGGTGTGGGAAGACCACAAGGCGCGCGAGCGCGCCGCACGCGGTGAGTCGGCAGGGGAGCTGTCCGATGTGCCACTGGCGCTGCCTGCGCTGGCGCGCGCCGCCAAGCTGGGCAAACGCGCGGGTCGAGTCGGCTTCGATTGGGTGGATGCCTCCGGTGTACGCGCCAAGATCGATGAGGAGTTGCGGGAGATCGACGAGATCCCACCCGGCGACAGGGAGCGCCGCGCCGAGGAATTGGGTGACCTGCTGTTCGCCACCGCAAACTGGGCGCGTCACCAGGGCCTCGACCCCGAAGAGGCGCTGCGCCTCGCCAACGCCAAGTTCGAACGTCGCTTCCGGGCCATGGAAGCACTGGCCCGCGATCGCGGACTGGCACTCGCCAGGCTCACTGCCGAAACCTGGGATGAGCTCTGGAACCAGGCCAAGCGGCAGGAAAAAGGCGCCTGAAACGCCGTTCCCGAGCGTTCAGTAAGGATTCATCGACGTCTTCGTAGCCTGACGCCACGGTCGGATATCAATCCGACCGACATTCGGAGGCTTTATGTCGATCAGCAAGAAATCGGTGGTGTGTCTGGTAGCCGCGGCGATGACTCTCGCGAGCGCCGGCGCGTTTGCCCAGGATCGGTACGACCGTCCCAATGATCGTCACGATGATCGTTACGACGATCGTTATGACTCGCGTTACGACGGCGGCGCCTACGACTACGCCAGGGTGGTCGACGTGCAGCCTCTCACCACGCGAGTTCGCGTGTCGACGCCGCAGCGCGAGTGCTGGGACGAAACCCGCGTCGACGATCGCGGTTACGGCGGCCAGCGTTCTTCGGCCGGCGGAGCACTGCTGGGTGCGGTGATCGGTGGCGTGATCGGCAGCCAGGTGGGCAGCGGGCGTGGACGTGACGCGGCGACCGCGGCCGGCGCAGTGATCGGCGCAGGTATCGGCCATAGCCAGGCGCAGAAGCGCAATGCGGCCAACCAGGGTCCGCCGCGCGAATACACGGTCGAGCGTTGCGACACCCGCTACTCCCAGCATTGGGAAGAGCGTGTCGACGGCTACAAGGTCACGTACGTGTACAACGGCCGCCGCCAGGTAACCGAGCTGCCTTACAGGCCTGGCGATCGCATCCGCGTGCGAGTGGACGTCAGTCCAGCCGAATAAGGAGGCCAGGTTGTTTGCCTTGCCCGTGTGGAACTGGATGATGTGGGCGGCCGATGTCGTTTAGACAAGTGCCGCCCACGTCGTATTGGTGACCCATTGGCGAGGTCAAGTGACTAAACTAGGGCCCGTCATGAAGAAGCTGCGTCTCAGCACACTATCGGCCGCCCTGGCATTGATCGGGTTCTCCTCGCTGGTGCAGGCGCACAGCCTGTCGGGCGTGGAGCGCGCCGGTTCCGGTTCGCTGGAGCGGGGCGGTGCGCTGGCCGAGATGTACGACGGGATTTCGCTGGACGAAGCCGTAAGCCGCGCCGAGCGCCAGTATCGCGCCCGCGTGGTGCGCACGGATGTCCAGGATGAAGACGGCCGCAAGGTGTACGTGTTGAAACTGCTGTCCGAAGACGGGCGGGTGTTCACCGTGCGCATCGACGCGGCCACCGGAAGGATGCGTTAACCACATGCGTGCATTGGTAGTCGAAGATGAAACCGCGCTGCGCGAAGGGCTGCGCGAGCAACTGTCGAAGCAAGGGTTCACGGTCGACATCGCGGCCGATGGTGAAGAAGGTTTGTTCGCCGGCAAGGAATACCCGCTGGACATCGCGGTGGTGGACCTGGGTCTGCCCAAGCTCTCGGGCCTCGAACTCATCCGCGCCCTGCGCAAGGCCGGCAAGACTTTTCCCATCCTCATTCTCACGGCCCGTGATCGCTGGCAGGACAAGGTGGAAGGCCTGCAGGCCGGCGCCGACGATTACGTCGCCAAGCCGTATCACTTCGAGGAAGTGCTGGCGCGCATGCAGGCGCTGCTGCGCCGGGCCGGTGGCTGGGCGTCGCCGGTGCTCGAATGCGGGCCCATCCGCCTGGATACGCGCGCACAGGCCGTCACGCTCGAGGGCAAGTCCATCGAGCTCACCACCTTCGAGTACCGCATCCTCGAGCACATGATGCTGCGTGCCGGCGACGTGATCTCCAAGACCGAGCTCACCGAACGTCTGTACGACCAGGACTTCGAGCGCGACAGCAATGTCATCGAGGTATTCATCGGCCGACTGCGCCGCAAGCTCGACCCGGACGAGACCCTGCATCCCATCGAGACCTTGCGTGGACGGGGCTATCGCTTCGCCGTCCCACGCAACGATCCTCGTGAGATGGCCAGCAATCCGGGCAGTTAGACGGCGGGACACAGCCGCTTGAAGCATCCCTCGCTCAGCCGCCGGCTCCTGCTGTCGGTGTTCGTCGTGCTGGTGGTGTTCTTCGGGCTCACGGTCACGTTGCTCGACTATCTGTTCCGCGAAGTGTCCGAGCGGAACCTGCGGGACCTGCTCGATGCGCAGATGGTGGCGCTGATCGCGGCGGCCGATCCGGATGGCCCGGAATCCGTCACTCCCACCGCCGTCCTGGAAACGCGTTTCGACATTCCGGGCTCGGGCCTGTACGCCGAGATTCGTTCGGCCAGCGGGGAGAGCATCTGGCGATCGCAGTCGACCACCGGCAGCGACGTGCAGTTCGGTCCACCGGTCGCGGATGGCGAACGGCGTTTCATACAGACGGAAATCGTCGGCAAACACATCCGCCTGGCGGTCGCCAGCCGCGGAATCGTCTGGGATCTGCACGGCCAGCCGGCCAGTTTCACTTTCAGCATTGCGTCGGACCTGCGCACGTACGAGAAGCAGTTGGCGAGTTTCCGCCAGCAGATGGTGGGGTGGTTCGTGAGCCTGGCGGCGCTGCTGGTGGCGACGCTCGCACTACTGCTTCGCTGGCTGCTGAAACCCGTGCGGCGCCTGGAACGCGAGATCAAGCAGGTGGAGGCGGGTGAGCGCGATCAGTTGGGAGAAAAATGGCCGCGTGAACTCGCCGCAGTCACCAGCAACCTGAACGCCTTGCTGGACGGCGAGCGCAACCGCATCAAGCGATATCGCGACACCCTGGGCAATCTCGCCCACAGCCTGAAGACCCCGCTGGCCGTGATGCGCCAGTCGATGGGCCAGGTGGAGGCGGGAACGAAAGCCACGCTGGATGCGGAAATCGACCGCATGACGGACATCATCGAACACCAGATGAAGCGGGCAGCCACCAGCGGCGGAGTTTTGCTGGGCCAGGCGCCGGTCGACGTTGCGCCCATCATCACCGAGCTGCGCGTGGCATTGCTCAAGGTGTACGGCAACAAGGATCTGCTGTTCGAAACGGTGGTCGCGCCGGAAGCGCAATTCATCGGCGACCGCGCCGATCTCACCGAACTGCTGGGCAACCTGCTCGACAATGCCTGCAAGTGGGCGCGTTCACGCTTGCGCGTTGAAGTACGCGTCGATCCCGCCGCGGATACCCGTTCGGCGCTGACCATCGTGATCGACGACGACGGCCCCGGCATCGCCGAAGCTGACCGCGCCAAGGTCCTGCGCCGGGGCGGCCGCGCCGACGAGGCGACGCCCGGTCACGGCATCGGCTTGCCGATGGTGAACGAGACCGTCGAGCTGTATGGCGGCAGCATGACCATCGACGGCTCTGCCTTCGGTGGCGCGCGCTTCACGCTCAAACTACCGGGCCGCTCACCGCTGTCACGCTGAGCATCACCCGACTCTGCCGCGGCCCGGGCGTTACGGGCCTTCCTTGATTTCGAATGTGATGCCCTGGGCCAGCGGCAACTCGCGGCTCCAGTTGATGGTGTTGGTCTGGCGGCGCATGTAGGCCTTCCACGAATCGGAGCCCGACTCGCGCCCGCCGCCGGTGTCCTTCTCGCCGCCGAACGCGCCACCGATCTCGGCGCCCGAGGTACCGATGTTCACGTTCGCGATGCCGCAGTCGCTGCCCGACGCCGAGAGGAAAGCTTCGGCGTGTTGCAGGCGGTCGGTGAAGATGGCCGACGAGAGTCCATGCGCGGATGCGTTCTGCATGGCGATGGCGTCTTCGAGCGAGTCGAAGGGAATCAGGTACATCACCGGCGCGAACGTTTCGTGCTGCACGATGGGCCAGTCATTGCTCGCCTTGATGATGGTGGGCGCGACGAAATTGCCCTTGCCCTCGAGCACCTTGTCGCCCGTGACGACCTTGCCGCCGGCGGCCTTGGCCTGGGCGATGGCCTGCGAATAGCGCTCCACTGCGGTCTTGTCGATCAGCGGACCCATGAGTGTCGCGGGATCGATGGGGTTGCCGATGCGCACCTGCGCGTAGGCATGCACGAGCTTCTTCTCCAGCTCGTCGATGCGGTTCTTGTGAACCAGCACGCGCCGCGTGGTGGTGCAGCGCTGGCCGGCGGTGCCGACTGCGCCGAACACGATGGAAGGTACCGCGAGTTTCAGATCCGCGGATTCATCGACGATGATGGCGTTGTTGCCACCGAGCTCGAGCAACACCTTGCCCAGGCGTCGCGCGACGCGTTCGGCGACGCTGCGGCCGACGGCAGTGGAGCCGGTGAACGACACCAGCGCCACGCGCTTGTCTTCCACGAAACGGGTGGCCAGCTCGGTGCCGCCATCTATGAACAGCTGGAAGATGGGCGGGAGTTGGTTCTCGCTCATCACCTTGTTGCAGATGTGCTGGACGGCGATGGCCGTCAGCGGCGTCTTCGGCGAAGGCTTCCACACGGACACGTTGCCGCAGATGGCGCCGAGGAAGGAATTCCAGGCCCAGACCGCCACCGGAAAATTGAACGCGGAGATGATGCCGACGACGCCCAGCGGATGCCACTGCTCGTACATGCGGTGCTGCGGCCGCTCCGAGTGCATGGTATTGCCGTAGAGCATGCGCGACTGGCCGACGGCGAAATCGGCGATGTCGATCATCTCCTGCACTTCGCCCAGGCCCTCGGCCTTGATCTTGCCGTTCTCCAGCGTGACCAGCGCGCCGAGATCGTCCTTGGCCGCGCGCAGGGCATCGCCCAGCAGGCGGATGGCGTCGCCGCGGCGCGGAGCTGGCACCTTGCGCCACGCGGTGGCGGCGTCCACCGAGCTGCGCATGACGGCTTCGTAGTCTGTGACCGTGGCGCCACGGACTTCGGCCAGCACTTCACCCGTGGCCGGATTCACCGAAGCGATCTTGCTGCCCGCGATGTCCTTGGACCATCCCAGGCTGCCCGACCAGGCGCCGGCGTTGATCGAGTCGATGCCGAGTCGCTTGAGAATGCCGGTGACGTCCACCTTGACCGCCGCGGCGCTCATTTCTTCTTCCTCGCGACCTGCTTTTTCGAGCTCGGCGCCTTCCTGCGCTGATGCCCGGCCTGGCCGCTGACGACCACGGTGGACGACACGTCCTTGGTGCCGCCCGGCGCGTAGTACTGGCCAAAGCGATTGGCGAGGATGTCGGGCAGCGCGAACTGTTCCTGTGCGACGAAGCCGGAGAACTTGCGCGGGTTCGACAGCACCAGGTCGACGACGGCGGTAATGCCCGCGGCCGTGGTCACCTGGATGGCCGACCACAACCTGCCCGCGATCACCTGCGGATAGATCTTGTTGACGTAGTTCTCTTCGCGCAGCTCGCCGTCCTGCTTCCCGGCCACCGCCGCATACACGATGACCACGTCCTGCAGCGTCTGCGGAACGGCGTGTTCGAGCACGCGCTTGAGCGTGGCGCGGTCGGAATTGAGCTTGAGATCGTTCATGAGCAGGCGCATCTGGGCGCAGTGCCCCGGGTATCGCATGGTCTTGTAATTGATCTGCTCGCATTCCTTGCCGTAACTCTCGGCCAGCGAACCCAGGCCGCCCGAGGTGTTGAACGCCTCGTACAGCGTGCCGTCGATCTCGATCTCCTCGAGACCTTCGAGCGGCGCGGCGTCGACGATCTTGCCGTCCACCACGGACTGGCAGGGGTTGCCGTACTCGTTGATCAGCCCTTCCGTGGACCAGGTCAGCGAGTACTTGAGTACGTTGTTAGGGTGCTGGGGCAGGGCGCCGACGCGCAATTTGATCGAACGCAGTTCGTCGAAGTGCTTGGTGAGCTCGTTGGCCGCGATGCTGATGAACCCCGGCGCCAGCCCACATTGGGGCACGAAGGCCCTGGATGCACCTCGTGCGATGCGCCGCACCGACCGCGTCACTTCCACGTCTTCGGTCAGGTCGAAGTAGTGCGCGTTTCCCTTGCGGGCCGCCTTGGCCACGCCGGGATTGCAGTAATACGGCAGGCTGGAGATCACCGCATGGGGCTTGTGGGCCCGGAAATGAGCTTCCAGTGCTCTCGAATCGCCTGCATCCAGCGCCACGGCGCGCAGATTCGCGGTGCCGTGAGCCTTGACCACCGCCTCGGCGGCCGCCGCGTCCACGTCGGCCAGTGTGACGTCATAGTCGCCGGATTCGGCCAACAGGCCGCTGATGAGGGCGCCGATCTTTCCGGCGCCCAGGATGAGAACTTTATGCATGGAATACCTCGTTGGCGGGTAGTGTGCCGTAAGCCTCTGAATTAGAATAGTTCGCAACCTATGCGTACCCCCGACCTGACCTCCTGGCATCCAGCAAGCTGGACCTCACGCCCCGCGCAACAGCAGCCGCGTTACACGGACCTTTCCAAACTCGAGAGCAACGTCGCCGCGCTCGCGAAACTTCCGCCGCTGGTGGTCTCCTGGGAGATCGAGCAGCTGCGCGAGCGGCTCGCCGATGCGCAACAGGGCAAGAAGTTCCTGCTCATGGGCGGCGACTGCGCCGAGACCTTCGAAGAGTGCGAGTCCGACAAGATCGCCAAGAAGCTCAAGATCCTGTTGCAGATGAGCCTTGTGATGCTGCACGGGCTCAAGAAGCCGGTGATCCGCGTCGGCCGCATGGCGGGCCAGTACGCCAAGCCGCGTTCGGCGGACACCGAGACGCGCAACGGCGTGACGCTGCCGGCCTTCCGCGGCGATCTCGTGAATCGTTCCGAATTCACCGCCGAAGCGCGCGAACCTGACCCGACGTTGCTGCTGCGTGGCTATGAGCGCGCGGCGCTGACGCTGAATTTCGTGCGCGCGTTGTGCGACGGCGGTTTCGCCGACCTGCACCACCCGCAGTACTGGGATCTCGGTTTCATGGATCACTCACCCGCCAAGGCCGAGTACCGCAAGATCGTCGACTCCATCGCCGACTCGCTCGACTTCTTCGAAAGAGTCAGCGGTGGCCGTGCGCCGCATGAAGTGACGGCCGTGGATTTCTTCGCCGCGCACGAAGGCCTGGTGCTGCAGTACGAGCAGGCGCAGACGCGTTTCATCGAGCGCCAGAAGCGCTGGTACAGCCTGGGCACGCACATGCCCTGGATCGGCATGCGCACGGCGCAGCTCGAGGGCGCGCACGTGGAGTTCTACCGCGGTGTCGCCAACCCCATGGGTGTGAAGATCGGCCCGGCCATGACCGAAGAATGGCTGCAGGGGCTGGTCACCACGCTGAACCCGAACAATACGCCGGGCCGCCTTACCATCATCCATCGCTTCGGCGCGAAGGATGTGGAGAAGGGCCTGCCGAAAATGATCAAGGCCGTCCGCGAGACCGGGCAGCAGGTGTTGTGGGTCTGCGACCCCATGCACGGCAACACCGAGACCAGCTCGGGCGGCCTCAAGACGCGCCGCTTCGAGAACATCCTTCGCGAAGTGGAAGCGTCGTTCCAGGTTCACGAGGCGAATGGCTCGTTCCTGGGCGGCGTGCACATCGAGCTCACGGGCGAGAACGTCACCGAGTGCACGGGTGGTGCGCGCGGCCTGACGGATGCCGATCTGGCGCGCGCGTACAAGTCGACGGTGGATCCGCGATTGAACTACGAGCAGGCGCTGGAATTGGCCATGCTCATCAGCAAGCACGGTCCGGCTCGCTAACCACTTCCGCCAAAGGCGACGATGAAATACGAAAAGATCCAGGTTCCCGCCGACGGCCAGCGCATCACCATCAATCCGGACAGCTCGCTGACTGTTCCGGACAATCCGTACATCGCCTTCATCGAAGGTGACGGTATCGGCATCGACATCACGCCGGTGATGTTGAAAGTGGTGAATGCCGCGGTCGAGAAGGCTTACAGGGGCAAGCGGAAGATTTCCTGGGTCGAAGTGTTCGCTGGCGACAAGGCGGCCAAGGTATACGGCACAGGGTTTCCCGACGAGACGCTGACCGCGCTGCGCGACTTCGTGGTCAGCATCAAGGGCCCGCTGGGTACGCCGGTGGGCGGCGGCATGCGTTCGCTGAACGTCGCCATGCGCCAGAACCTCGACCTGTATGCCTGCGTACGGCCCATCCGATATTTCCCGGGCGTGTCCACTCCCATGGCGGACGCTTCGCTCACCGACATGGTGGTGTTCCGCGAGAACACGGAGGACATCTACGCCGGCATCGAGTGGCCAACCGGCTCCAACGAAGTCCACAAGCTCATTCATTTCCTGCAGACCGAGCTCAAGACCACCGGCATCCGTTTCCCCGCCAGCTCCGGCCTGGGCATCAAGCCGGTGTCGAAGGAAGGCAGCCAGCGCCTGGTCCGCAAGGCCATCCAGTACGCCATCGAGAACGACCGCGTGTCGGTCACCCTGGTGCACAAGGGCAACATCATGAAGTACACCGAAGGTGCCTTCATGCAGTGGGGCTATCTACTGGCGAAGGAGGAGTACGGCGCGCAGCCGATTGGCGCGGGCCCATGGTGCTCTTTCAAGAACCCGATCAATGGCAAGGAGATCGTGGTCAAGGACGTCATCGCCGACAACTTCCTGCAGCAGGTCCTGCTGCGGCCCGAAGACTACGACGTGATCGCCACGCTGAATCTCAACGGCGATTACATCTCGGACGCGCTGGCGGCGCAGGTGGGCGGCATCGGCATCGCGCCGGGCGGCAACATCGGCGATGGCCTCGCGGTGTTCGAAGCCACGCATGGCACCGCGCCGGGTTTCGCCGGCAAGGATCGCGTGAATCCGGGTTCGATCATCCTGTCCGCGGAAATGATGCTGCGTTACATCGGCTGGCAAGAAGCCGCGGAGCTCATCATCCACGGCGTGGCCGAAACCATCGCCGCCAAGGAAATGACCTACGACCTCGCGCGTCTGCGCGAGGCCATCCGCGCCACCAAGCGCGACATCGCGGCCCGCAAGAACGTCGAGGAGGACCTGCAGCGGCTGATCCCGGGCGCCACGCTGTTGTCATGCTCCGGTTTCGGTGACGCCATCATCAAGCGGATGACGGCGGGCTGAGCGCGTCATCGCGCCGCGTGATGAATCCCGAGGCGAAGACGGGGCCGGTGTTCTGCCCGGACTGCACGCTGTGTCCGCGTCTCGCGGCCTTCCTCGTGAGGACCAAACACGAGAACCCCGATTACTTCTGCAAGCCTGTGCCACCCTTCGGTGATCCGCAGCCGAGCCTGCTCATCGTGGGCCTGGCGCCGGGCATGCATGGCGCGAATCGCACCGGCCGTCCGTTCACCGGTGACTATGCCGGCATTCTTTTATATGAGTCGCTGCACGGGGCCGGCCTGTCCACGGCGCCCGTGTCCACCGACCGCTTCGACGGGCTGCAACTGAAGGGCACGCGCATCAGCAACGCCGTGAAATGCCTGCCACCCGACAACAAGCCATTGCCTGCGGAGATCAAGACCTGCAACCGGTACCTTGCCGCGGAGCTGCAACAGCTCGTATCGGTGCGCAGCATCCTCGCACTGGGCACGGTGGCCCACGATTCGGTGCTCATGGCACTGGGGTTGAAGAAATCCGCGGCTAAATTCGGCCATGGCAACGAGCACGAGCTGCCCGGCGGCCGGCGGATGGTCGACTCGTACCATTGCAGCCGATACAACACCAACACCCGCCGCCTGACCACCGAAATGTTCCAGCGGGTGGTGGGCAGGGCCAAATTGCTGGCGGGTTTATAGTGCACGCGTGAGCGAACACGCCGACCGCTTCGATCCTCGCGACTACATCCCGAACCTGCCACGGCGGCCGGGCGTGTACCGCATGTACGCTGCTCCGGAAGCGGATGGCCCGAACCCTGGACGAGGCGAACTGCTGTACGTGGGCAAGGCCCGCAGCCTGCGCGACCGCGTCGGCAACTACTTCCTCGCGAGCAACGTCGACCCCAAGGTGCAGGCGCTGGTGGCCAACATCGCGCGCATCGAGGTCACGATCACCAACTCCGAGACCGAGGCGCTGCTGCTCGAGTACAACCTCATCAAGGAGCACAAGCCGCGCTACAACATCGTGCTGCGCGACGACAAGAGTTTCCCTTACGTCTATCTACCCGCCGGGCACGAGTACCCGCGGCTGGTGTTCTACCGCGGCCCGCGCAACCTTCCGGGCCGGTATTTCGGGCCTTTCCCCAGCGCCGGCGCGGTCAAGGAGACCCTGCAGAGCGTGCAGAAGATCTTCCGCATCCGGAACTGCCGCGACTCGTTCTTCGACAACCGCAGCCGTCCCTGCCTGCAGCACCAGATCGGCCGTTGCTCGGCCCCCTGCGTGAAGCTGATCTCGCGCGAGGACTACGCGCGCGACATCGCAGCATCGGTGAAGGTGCTCGAGGGCCGCAACGACGAGGTGTACGCGGAGCTGGCCGCCTCGATGGAAAAGGCCGCCGACGCCCTGCAGTACGAACGCGCCGCGGCGCTTCGCGACCAGCTCGCCGCGCTGAAGCAGATCCAGACACAGCAGATCGTGACCGCCGAGGGCGACCGCGACATCGATGTTTTCGCGCTGGTGGGCGAGCCTGGCGAGTTCGCGGTGTCGGTGATGATCATCCGTGGCGGGCGCAACCTGGGTTCGACCACGTACTTTCCCAAGGGCGCGCTGGCCGAACCCAACGAAGCGCTGGCGTCGTTTCTCGTGCAGTACTACGCGGACACGCCGCCGCCCTCTGAAGTACTGATCAATCTCGAGCTGTCCGAGATCGACGCGCTTTGCGAAGTGCTGCGCGAGCGCGCCGAGGGCGGTCTCAAGATCTGGCGTCCCTCGCGAGCCTTGCCCGCGCGCTGGATGTCGATGACGGTGGAAAATGCCGAGCAGGCCTTGCGCATGCGTCGCGCCCGGCGCGCCGACATCGAAGGAATGCTCGCCGAGCTGGGCAAATTGCTGGGCCTGGAGTCACCTCCGAAGCGGCTCGAGTGTTTCGACATCAGCCATACGGCGGGTGAGGGCACCGTGGCGTCCTGCGTGGTCTACGGTCCCGAAGGCCCGATGAAAAAGGACTACCGGCGCTTCAACATCACCGGCGTCACGCCGGGCGACGACTATGGCGCCCTGCGGCAGGCCCTGAAGCGCCGCTACGAGCGGGTCCGCGCCGGCGAAGTGGTGGCGCCGGATGTGCTGCTCATCGACGGCGGCCTCGGGCAGATCAACGAGGTGTACGGCGAACTCGAACAGCTGGGATTTGCCGGTCTCAAGCTGGTCGGCGTCGCCAAGGGCCCTGATCGGCGAGCCGGCCAGGAAAGATTGTTTGTACACGGCGATGCGGGCGCCATCGTTCCGGGTCCCGACTCGCAGGCCTTGCGCGTCATCCAGCGCATCCGCGACGAGGCGCATCGCTTCGCCATCACCGGGCATCGCAAGCGCCGCGCGCGCCGGCACAACGAATCGGTGCTTGAATCCGTGCCGGGATTGGGTCCTGCCAAGCGCCGCGCGTTGCTCAAGCACTTCGGCGGCATCCAGGGATTGCTTCGCGCCGGGGTCACCGACATCGAGGCGGTGAGCGGGATCGGGACAATACTGGCGCGTACGCTTTATGATCACTTGCATCCCGGGGCCTGACGCCCGAAGCCTGACATGATCTGGAACCTTCCCAACACGCTGACCTGGCTGCGGATCTTCGCCATCCCGCTGGTCATCCTGCTCTTCTATCTACCATTCAAATGGGCGGACCCCGCCGCGGGCCTGCTGTTCGCTCTTGCCGGCATCACCGATTCACTCGATGGCTATCTCGCGCGGCGCATGGGCCTGACCTCGCGGCTGGGCGCCTTTCTCGACCCGGTGGCCGACAAGCTCATCGTGGCGGTGGCGCTGGTGTTGCTGGTGAGCAAGGAGATACGCTGCGGCCCGAGTCGGTACGCGCCATCCTCGTGCTCTCGGCCATCGTCATCATCGGCCGCGAAATCGCCATCTCGGCGTTGCGCGAGTGGATGGCCGAGATTGGCAAGCGCGGCAAGGTCAAGGTGAGCGGCATGGGCAAGCTCAAGACCATCCTGCAGATCGTGGGCCTTTCCTGCATGTTGTTCCGCTGGAACCTGCCGATCATCCCGGGCGTGTTCGAGCTGCCGGTGTTCGAGATCGGCCTGGCGCTCACCATCGTGGCCGCGGTGCTCACGCTGGTGTCGGCAATCTCGTACCTGCGCGCCGCGTGGCCCGATCTCAAGGGGCATTCGTGACGCGATCGGTCTGCGTGTTCTGCGGCTCCGCGCCCGGGGCGCGGCCTAGCTACTCGCGCGCGGCCGAGGAGATGGGACGCGCGCTGGCGCAGCGGGGCATCACGCTGGTGTACGGCGGCGGCCGCCTCGGGCTCATGGGTATCGTCGCGGATGCCGTGCTGCAGGCCGGCGGGCGCGTGGTGGGCGTGATTCCGCGCATGCTCATCGAGCGCGAGTGTTCGCATCCCGGCCTAACCACTCAGCACGTGGTCACGACCATGCATGAGCGCAAGACGCTCATGGCCGAGCTCTCGGATGGCTTCGTCGGGTTGCCCGGCGGCATGGGCACCTTCGACGAGCTGGTTGAAATCGTCACGTGGGCCCAGCTCGGGTTGCATGCCAAACCGGTGATCCTGGCCAACATCGAGAACTACTTCGACCCGATGTACGCCATGCTCGATTATTCGGTCCAGGAGCGCTTCGTGACGCCGGAAAGCCGTGCACGCTGGCGAAATGCCGAATCCATTGAAAGGGTTATGCAGATCCTGGCTGGCGAGGGAATTCCTTGACTTGCCGGGCCACAGCCCTAGAATTGCGGCCCTCTCCAGGGTGCGGGAATAGCTCAGTTGGTAGAGCACGACCTTGCCAAGGTCGGGGTCGCGAGTTCGAGTCTCGTTTCCCGCTCCAATCTCTCTCGGGCTTCTCTGTCCGGGCCACGGCTAGGTGGCAGAATGGTTATGCAGCGGCCTGCAAAGCCGTCTATGCCGGTTCGATTCCGACCCTAGCCTCCACTTTTCGCGTGTGAAACGCGCAGCGCGCATCGCCTCCGGCTTGCTGGTGGGGCTGGTCGCCCTTGCGCTGCTGGTCGTACTGATCAACCGGCCCTGGTTTGACGAGTCGCTGGATCCCGAACTCGCCGAGCTGCGGATGTCGAAGGACGCGCCCATCGAAGACAACGCCTTCGTGTTCGCGATGGGATTCCTGGCCGAGGAGGGCCGTGATCCGCGCGCCGCGGGCATCGAAATCGTCCGCGTCCTGCAGTTGCGGCGCGACGGGGGCGACCCAGCAACTCTCAGCGAGCAAGAAAAAGTCGCCATCCGCGGTCAGCCGCTGACGCTCGACGGGCTCGGAATCAAGGCGCGAGATATCACGGCGCCGTCGGCAGCCACGAAGTCCCTGGGACGGGCATGCCTGCCTCGCTTCCGCTTCGATTGCGCGCAGCAATTGATCGCAAATGCCCGATCCCTCGATCCGCAGCAACCGCCACTCGCCGTGCTGCTCCCGCGGTACGAGACACTGCTGAAGCACGCGCACTACGTCGAAACCCCGGCACCCGATCCCACGACGCCGTGGCCTCCGCTCGGCCCGATCCAGGAACTCGGCAGGCTGCGTCTGGCGATCAGCTTCCAGACCGACCCGACGGACGTTTTTCTCGACAAGGCTTCGCAGGAGTTGGCTTTCTGGCGCGTGACGATGCGCGACGGGCAGCTTCTCGGCACCAAGTTGAGCGGATTGGCTGGCATCCGCTGGACACATGATTTCCTGTCCACGTTGATGCGCGAGCGTCAGCTCGATGCCCGCGACCTTGAGCGTATGCGCAGCTTCGTTCGTCCGTTCACGCCCGAGGAGCGGGATATCGGCGCCGCGTTCCTGTCCGAATCACGCACCGCGATGCTGGGAGGCCAGCCCTACGTCGCAGACGACGCGTCATGGCTGGTTCGGTTGCTGCTGCAGAGGAACGCGACCTTCAACCAGCAGTTCCGCGACACGATCAGACCCTTGCGACGACGTGCATCGCTCGACGCACGGCACTACTACGACCAGAAGGCATATGAACCGTTGCCACGCGAGTTCCACGTGACGCCGGCCATGTTCTACAACCTCGGCGGCAAGCTGGGAATGATCCCGTCGTACTGGAATTGGCAGCTGTTCCCCGCGCGTGTCCACGATGAAGATGGCCGGATCACGCTGCTGCTCCTCCAGGCGCAGATCGAAGAGCACCCGGCGCAGGATGTGGCTTCGCTCGTCCGGACTTCCACGCTCCGCAACCCCTATACCGGTGAACCCATGGACTATGACCCGCGAGAAAGGACGCTCGAGTTCGCCTGCCTTCACACCGCGTTCCATCCGCCGGAGCCACCGGACCGTTGCGCGGTGTTACTTGGCCGGCCGGCGCCGTAACCCGGCAAGGAAAAGGTGGCAGGCTGTACAATGCGCGCCGTTCGGTTGCGCAGACGGCCTCGTAAAGATGACGAATTCGAGCGGAAACGCAGGCAGCCCCGGTGGCGGAACTGGTAGACGCAACGGACTTAAAATCCGTCGGCCGCAAGGCCATGCCGGTTCGATTCCGGCCCGGGGCACCATTCCGATGAAGGCCGCATGTTGAAGGTGTCCGGCCTGCATCTGTGGCGCGGCGACCGTCATGTGTTACGTGGTGTCAGTTTCGAAGGGCTCCCCGGCCAGTGTGTGCTGCTCACCGGCAAGAACGGCGCGGGCAAGACTTCGCTCATTCGCGTGATCGCGGGGTTGCTCGATGCGGAAGAGGGCGAGGTCAGCTGGCGCGGGAGCTCCGCCCGCAAATTCCGCCACGACTTCCATTCCGAACTGGCCTACCTGGGGCACGAGCCGCCGCTCAAGGGCGACCTCACCGGCCGCGAGAATCTTCACTTCTCGGTGGGCATTCGGCGCCCCGTTGGAACGCCGGAGATCGATTCGGCATTGACCCGAACGGGCGCACTGGCTTTCGCCGATCGCGCGGTGCGGACACTGTCGGCCGGTCAGCGCCGGCGCGTGGCGCTCGCGGGCGTGTTGCTGGCAGGTGCCGAGCTCTGGCTGCTCGATGAACCCACTACCAATCTCGATGCCGATGGCCAACGTCTGGTCGCCGAACTCATCGCGGAGCAACTGGCGCGCGATGGCCTCGTGGTCGCCGCCGTGCATCACGCGTTGCCCTTGCCGGCAGGCTCCGTGGTTCCGCTGGAACTGGGGGCCGCGTGAGCCCACCGGCCGTGCGCACCTCGGCGCTGACCGCCGCCTGGCTGGTCGCCATGCGTGATTTGCGTCTCGCTTTCCGCAAGCCATCGCAACTGTTGCAGCCGCTGATGTTCTTCATGATCGTGGCTACGCTGTTCCCCTTGTCATTAACCCCGGAGATGTCGCGGCTGCGAGACGCCGCGCCGGGTGTCCTGTGGGTGGGCGCGTTGTTATCCTCCCTGCTGGCGCTCGAGTTCCTGTTCCGCGAAGACGCGATGGATGGAACGCTCGAGCAGTTCGCGTTGTCAGGCCAGTCGCTGACCTGGATGCTCTTCGCGAAAACCTGCACGCACTGGCTGATCACGGGCGTGCCGCTGGCGTTGATCGCGCCGGTGGCGGCCGCGGCGCTCGGAGTTCCCGGCGAGGCAATGCCGGGTGTGGTGGCTTCGCTGGCGCTGGGCAGTTTCGCATTGAGCCTGGTCGGCGCGGTGGGCGCGGGGCTCACGCTGGGCGCGCGACGTGGCGGTGTGTTGCTGTCGTTGCTGACCTTGCCGCTGGCCGTGCCCATCCTGATCTTCGGGGCGCGCGCCACGGAGCTCGCGATCACGGGAGGCAATCTCGCGCCTCCGCTGTATTTGCTGGGCGCCATCGCCGTGCTCGGCGTGACGCTCGCACCGCTGGCCGCGGCCGCGGCGGTGCGCATCGGACTGGAGTGATAGTCAGATAATCATGGCAACCTGGACCTGGTTTCATCGCCTCGCTTCGCCACCGCATGTGTATGCGTTCGCGCAGCGCTGGACCAAGTGGTTTGGCGGCGCCGCCGCGCTGGCCATGCTGGTGGCGCTTTACGGGGGACTGGTGATGGCGCCTCCTGACTACCAGCAGAAGGACGCCTTCCGCATGGTGTACATCCATGCCCCCGCGGCCTGGCTGTCCCTCATGATCTACACCACCATGGCGGTGGCCGCCGCCGTGGGACTCATCTGGCGAATGAAAGTCGCCCATGCCGCCGCCGCTGCCTGCGCGCCGGTGGGCGCCTGGTTCACGGTCGTGGCGCTGGGCACCGGCATGTTGTGGGGCAAGCCCATGTGGGGCGCCTACTGGGTTTGGGATCCGCGCCTCACGTCGGAACTGATCCTGCTGTTCCTGTATCTGGGTTACATGGGCTTGCGCGCGGGCATCGAAGACCCGGTGAAGGCGGACAAGGCCAGCGCCGTGCTGGCCGTGGTCGGCGTGGTGAACGTGCCCATCATCAAATATTCGGTGGAGTGGTGGAACTCGTTGCACCAGACTCCCACCGTCATGCAGATGGGCAAGCCGAAAATGGACGGCGACATGTTGTGGCCGCTGCTGCTCATGTTCGTGGCGTTCGCGTTGTACTTCGTGGCGGTGCTGCTAACCCGGCTGCGCGCGGAGCTGCTGCGCCGCGAACGCAACGCCAGCTGGATACGTGAGGTATTGGCATGAATTCTTCCTTCGCGACGCTCGGCGAATTCATCGCGATGAGCGGCTA
>JAQSWD010000153.1 GCA_029266835.1 Steroidobacteraceae bacterium | reverse complement strand
CTGGCGGCACAGGAACCAGCCATGCGTCTCCGCGAGTTCCACGGCCTTGGCCAGCATGCCGGTGCCCTTCTGCGCCGCGGGTGTCAGCACCACCCTGGCGCCGAGGAAACGCAGCAGCTTGCGGCGCTCCACGCTGAAGCTCTCGGCCATGGTCACGACCAGCGGATAGCCCTTCTGCGCGCAGACCATGGCGAGGCCGATGCCGGTGTTGCCGCTGGTGGCTTCGATGACGGTCTGGCCCGGCTTGAGCGCGCCGCTGCGCTCGGCATCTTCGATGACCGCGAGCGCGAGGCGATCCTTGACCGACCCCATGGGGTTGAAGGCTTCCACCTTCACGTGCACGTTGACGCCGGCGGGCGCGAGCTTGTTGAGCCTGACCACGGGCGTATTGCCGATGGTTTCGAGAATGTTCTGGTAACGGGCCATGGTGACTCCTGAGGTGTTGGAGTCATCCTGAAGCCCGAGCGTGGGAGCCGGCGTGGGAATCCGCGTGAGGCGGATTATGTGTTTATTTCTTTGCGAGGTCGCCGGAACCAGCCACCCGCGGCAGTTCCTGCGCTTCCATCCACTTGCGGATGCGGCGCGCGTCGGCCGTGCGGGTCAGCGAGCCGAAGGAGTTCAGGAACACCATGACCACGGGCCGGTCAACGATGACGGTTTCCATGACCAGGCATTGGCCAGCGTCATTGGTGTAGCCGGTCTTCTGCACGTGGATGTCCCACTCCGGCTTGCCGACCAGCAGATTGGTGTTGCGGTACATGAGCATGCTCTTGCCCACGCGCACTTCGAGCGAGGGCAACGTCGAGAACTCGCGGATGCGCGAGTCACGCGAAGCGGCGTTGACCAGCTTCACGAGGTCGCGGGCGTTCGAGACGTTGTGGTTCGAGAGTCCCGACGCATCGGCGAAGCGCGAGCGCGTCATGCCCAGCGCCTTGGCCTTGAGGTTCATGGTCTTCACGAAAGCGGCGGTGCCGCCCGGGTAGTTGCGACCCAGCACATGCGCGGCGCGGTTCTCGGAGGCCATCAATGCCAGCTTGAGCAATTCCGCGCGCGTGAACTTGCTTCCCACCGCCAGCCGCGAGTGGGCGCCCTTGCCCTTCCACACGTCGTCCCGGGTGATCTGGATGACTTCGTCCAGCGGTTGCTGGCCGTCGATGACCACCAGCGCGGTCATGAGCTTGGTGAGGGAGGCGATGGGCGCGATGTGAGCGGCTTCACGCTCGAACAGCACCTGGCCGTTCTCGGCATCGACGATGAGCGCAGTGGCGGAGCGCACTTCCGGCCGGGTCGGGGTTTTGCTGGAGGCGGCCTCTGACGGGAGCGAGGCGAAGGTCAGCAGCGCAGCGACGGCGAGGGTTCGGAAGATCATGTGGTCGCGATAGTAGGACCAACCGCGAAATCCGAGAAGACATATTTCAACGGATGTGAACCAGCGATCACCCCGACTTGTCGAGCTCCTGCCAGGACGTGAGCAGGATGGTGTACGGGTCCATGAGACTGCCCTTCACCTCGATCTTCTTGCCGACGAGCTTCTCGAGTTCCTCGTCGAAGAACGGATTGCCGCCCACGCGCCGCAGCCGGTGAAAGGATTCGCCCGACTCGAGCACCACGGCCATGTGGTCGCTCTTCGAGCCCTTGCCCCACCGCTTCTTCACCACGTTGCCCGTGAATCGCTTTGAGCCCGCCATACTCATCTACTTGGGTCGTCTACTTGGAAACAATCCTCCTGGATGACAGCACTTCCGCGCCGCGAGTTCTAGTGATGACGGCCTTGGTGTAGGGGATGCGGCGCTGGTTGCCTCGCGGTGCCGCCGCCTTGGCGCCGCCGCGCAGGGCCGAGCGCGCACGCGGGGCGTCGGCGCTGGTGATGAAGGTCACCTGGATCTGCTCGGTGGGTTGGTCAGCCGATGAGCGCGCAGCCCGGGCGCCGCGCGTTTTCGCCTTGGGCTGGGCCGCCGCTGCGGGGCGGACGACGCGGAAGATCAGGGTTTTACCGCCAGGTATCGGGCCGCGGGTCGACTTCGCCGCGCCTTTCACGCGTTCGGCGAATGGCTTGGTTCTCGCGATCTCGTCACCCGCCTGCTCCAGCGCCTTGCGGCCGGCGCGGTGATCGGCCGGCGCCATCGGCGCGACGGCCGCCAGCGCCTTCGCGAATCCCCGGGTCACGCTCCTTGGTTCGGGCGCTTCGAGGCCTGCGCCGAACGGGCGCGTCGAAGGGTCACCCAGCAGCATGAACTGCCCCAGCGTCTTCTCGTCCGCGGGGTCAGCGACCGAGCCCGTGGACTTGATGAACTTGATGCGCGCCTCGAGCAGCGCGCGACCGAGGCTGGCCTTGGCGAGCACCGCCTTCACGAACTCCACGCAGAGGATGTCGGCCGCGCACCGTCCGCTGGCGCTGTCGGATCCATAGGCAATGTTCGAGGACCCGCAGAAACCCGCGGCGCCCTGCGAAAGATAGGTCTCCGGGATGCTCAGGGGCTTGGCCTTGGTTGGCTTGTAGAGCTGGGCGCCGTAGCAGCACTCGGCGGTGATCACCGATCCGCGCGTCACCTTCCCCACCACGCCCGAGGCCTCGAGCGCGGTCGGGTAGTTAGCCGTGGAGCTGCCGAAGAACATCGGCGTCTTGACGTCGCCGTGGCAGTTGATGAAGTGCAGCGGATGCGCGAGCTGCGCGGAGCTCCAGGGCGGCGACTTCGGCGGCACCATTTCGATGGCGCGCCTGGGCAGCGCCCCGAATGCCAGGCGGACGTTGGCGCGCGACGCGCCGGCCCATTCGTCGGCGGACAGCACCAGCGAGGTCTTGCCCGGGGTGCCCGAGAAAGTCGTCGCGCCATCGATCAGCGCGACGAGATCGGCGACTTTGCGGCTGCCCACGACATCGGGCAGCCGCCCGACCACGCGCGTCGGACCGATGAAATCCGGGATCTTCGTCGAGAACGGCGCCGAGCAGGCATACGGCAGGTCGCTGGGCACGTTCCGGTCGATGTCATCGGGCGGGCTGAACAGCGGGTTCTCGAGCAGCTGGTGCGGAATCACGTCCGGCCCGCCGAGGATCAGTAGATAGTCCGGCGATCCATGCGCCGTGAACAGCTTGTCGATGGTGGCCTTCACCTGCCGCTGGTTGCCGATGATGGTGACCTTGGGAGCGGACCGGGTGGGGTTGTCCACCGCCTCGATCCTGGTCGTGAGCCCGCGCAGCGCATCCGCGGCCACCAGCCGTGCCAGCGCTTTCTGTATGAGCTTGAGCCCGGCCGCGCCGTATTTCTTCTTGAGCGCCGCCACATTGGTGACGATGAGCTTCTGGATCATGAGGCGCCCCGCCTTCTTGTTGTTGGTGCCTCCTGATATCTGTCACCACTCGGTGGTTAGTCTCACCTCCCGGGCATGAAATTTCGAGTCGATGTGACGCGACGCCGCAATCGGGCACGCGAGCGGATCAGCCACCGCGCCAGCAGGCCTCGATGTTGTTGCCATCGGGGTCCAGCACGAACGCGCCGTAGTATTCGCCGTATCTCTGCCCCGGCGGCCCGTTGTCACGACCGCCGGCGGCGATACCGGCGGTATAGAACTCGTCCACCGCGTTCTTGCTGGGCGCGGTGAACGCCACGTGCATCTGGTTCAAACCGGCCTTAGAACCCTGCGCCCAGAAAGACGGGCGCGTGATGCCGATCCATAGATAGGGAGTCTGTCCCGGCCCGCGGCCTAACAGGAACGACTCCTTGTTCAAGTCCTTGGTGCCCAGGCCCAGCGGCTTGCAGATGGCATCGTAGAAACGCCTGGCGCGGCCGAGGTCGGTAACCACGAATCCGGTGTGATCGAGCATGGCGGCTTCCTCCTTCTCGGGTCGATTCGCACCCTAGGCTTTCGGGCGGCTCGAACCTCCCTGCGAACCTCATCAAGTCGAGTCAGCCGTGGCCGACGTCGCGCAATGGCGAAAAACGGCCCCGACAGCGCTGTCGAAAACGGTCGCGGCCATTCGGCTACCTCGGGAGCTACCACGAATTCCACGGAGAAACGCCATGCGCCACATCATCGCACTCACACTGCTCTCGCTCGCCGCCACGGCGCAGGCGCAACTTCCGCCGCCATCGTCGGAGCCGATCCCGAGCGGCAAGTACACGCTCGACAAGCCGCATGCGAGCCTGCTGTTCCGCGTGAATCACCTGGGCTTCTCGTCGTTCACCGGCCGTTTCACCCGCTACGACGCCCAGCTCGATTTCGACCCGAAGAATCCCGGCGCGGCGAGAGTCGACGTGACCATCGACCCGCGCTCCGTCACCACGGACAGCGCGCCGGAAGGTTTTCTCGAAATGCTCGTCACCGGCAAGGAATGGCTCGACGCCAACGAATTCCCGGAGATGAAATTCACGTCGCACCGCGTCGAAGTGGTTAGTCCGGAGATACTTCGCGTGCATGGCGACCTCACGCTGCGCGGCATCCGCAAGCCGCTGGTGCTGGAGGCGCGTTTCAACGGCGGCTACGCCAGCCATCCCTTCGACCCGGCGGCGCGCATCGGCTTCTCGGCCGAGGGCACGTTCAAGCGTTCGGAGTACGGGGTGGCCCAGGGTCTCCCTGCCGCGGGAAGCCAATTCGGCATCGGCGATGAAGTGAAGGTGATGCTCGAAGCCGAGTTCAGCGGCCCGCCGGCCAAGGTGGCTGGCAACTGAGAGGGCGCCGTCAGCGCAGAGTCGTCTGGTCCGAGTCCAGCCCGCAGAATGGTCTGACAACCCCGTGAGGTATGCTCTCACGCTGTGAACGACCGCAGCAGCGCATCTTGGCCACCATGAGGAGGCCATGGGCGCACAGCGCCACAACGACATTACTGATTCTGCTGGCGTTTTCGCAGCCTGTTGCGGCGTTGAGCGTTTCGCCCAGCGCGCCCAAGGCCAACGACTCGGGGCCGTCGAAAGAGGCGGAAGAAGAAGTCCCCGACAAGGAGCCATGGATCGATCGCGCGCACGACGGGGTGTTCAACGCGGTCTGGCGATCCGCCATGCGCATGGACCAATGGTTCGGCAGCACAGCCAGCGAAGCGGCTTACCTGCGCACCAGCGGCTCGATCGCGCCGGCGGTACTGTACGACGAGTTCGACGGCTTCCAGCCGCGCCTGCGATTCCAGGTGGACGTGCCGCTGCCGCAGTTGAACGAGCGTTTCCACGCGTTCATCGGCCGCGTGAACCGCGAGGAGTATGTCACCGAAAGATCGCCGGGCTCGGGCGCGTTCGCGCGGCAGTACGGACCGCTGGAAGACGACCAGACCTTGTTTGGCATCCGTTATCGCGACCCGGAGGATGGCGGACATTGGGATGCGGACGCAGGCCTGCGCCTGCGTTCGCCGCTGGATCCTTTCGTGAAGGGCAGCTACCGTTTCATGACCGGTAGTTCGGCGTCCACGCTGTTCAGTTTCCGCGAAACCCTGTTCTGGCAGAACAGCGAGAAGTTCGGCTTCACCAGCCGCATCGACATCGAGAAGATCATCCGCGACACCTGGTTGTTCCGGTGGACGGGCTCGGGCACGTTCTCGGAGCGCACCGAGGGCGTCCGCGGATACACGTCGTTCACGCTCATGCGCGGCCTGCCCAATCGCCGCGCGTTCGCGGCCGAACTGTGCGCGAAGCCACCTGGGGCGTGGGCGTGGGACTGGAAATGTTCTTTGGAACCGACGAGTTCCTCGCGCGGCCCGTGACTTTTTGACGGGTCGGACGGGGTTACGTACCCTCCGGCAGTGGCAGCCGAAGACGCCCTGACATCCCGCATCATTCCCGTCAGCGCCGTTTCCTCTTCCGACCGCGAAGAGATGTGGAATCTTTATCGCCGCTTTTACGCCGGCACCGACCGCGGGTTGTTCGATCGCGACCTCGCGCAGAAGGACTCGCTGCTGTTGCTCAACGACAGCGCGGGCAGCATCCAGGGTTTTTCCACCATTGCCATCGGCACCACCGACTTCGAGCAGCGGCCGATACGCTACGTCTTCTCCGGCGATACCATCATCGAGCGTGCGTGGTGGGGTACGCAGGCTCTGGCATTCTCGTGGCTGCGTTACGCCGGCGAGATCAAGCGCGAACGACCCGACATGCCGCTGTTCTGGTTCCTCATCGTGAAGGGCCACCGCACCTTCCGCTACCTGCCCGCTTTCGCGCGCGAGTTCTATCCGCATTGGGAGCGCGTGACGCCGGAGCGCATCGGCGCGCTGATGAACAAGCTGGCGCGCGAGCGCTTTGGCGATGCCTTCGATGATGTCGCTGGGGTCATTCGCTACCCCGCCTCACATGGTCATCTGGCGGAGCCTTTCGCCGAGGCCAACGAACGCGAGGCCGGCCGTGAGGACGTGAGCTTTTTCCTTCGCCGCAATTCCGGTTATCGCAACGGAGATGAACTGGTCTGCCTGTGCGAACTGGCGGAAGAGAATCTGCGGCCGCTGGCGCGGCGGCTGTTCGTGGGCGCGTCGTGAATCCGCTGCGCGCAGCCTGGGCGCGGATTGCCACGGCGGCCAGCGCGGAACGGCTGGCACTCGAAAATGCGCTGGCCAGTGGCGGTGCGCAGCAACGCGGATTGCTGAATGAAATCCTGCGCTCCAACGCGGACACCGAGTTCGGCGTGGAGCATGACTTTGCCGGCGTCGAAGACTTCGACGATTACCGGCGCCAGGTGCCGCTGCGGCGTGATGACGAGTACCGGCCCTGGCTGGACCGCGTGGCCGAAGGCCAAAGCAAGGTGCTCACCCGCGCGCCCGCGGTGGCCTTCGAATCCACCGGCGGCACTACAGGCGCCAAGCTGATTCCGTACACGGCGGCTTCGCTGGCCGCGTTCCGCCGCGGCGTGCTTCCCTGGCTCTCCTATCTACTGGATCGCTTTCCGCGCATCACCGACGGACTGGCCTACGTGGCGGCGAGCCCGGTGACACGCGCCGCGCGGCAACTGCCCTGCGGCCTGCCACTGGGGCTGCCCTCGGATGCCGCCTACCTGGGCGCCGATCTGCTGCCGGCGTTGTCGCAGGTCATCACCGTGCCGCCGGCCGCCGGCGAGATCACCCGCTGGCGCGTGGGCACGCTGGCGCACCTGGCGCGCCGGCCCGAGCTGAGCCTCATCTCCATCTGGAGCCCGACCTTCCTGCTGGAACTGCTCGAGGCGCTGCCGCGCAATGCCGAGAGCGTGCTCGCCGAGCTGCATGGCAACACGCAGGCGACGCGGCGGTTGGAGCGCGCGTTGACGCGCGCGGGCGGCCTGACTACCGAGCTGTGGCCCCAGCTGCAGGTGGTGTCGCTATGGATGGACGGCGCCTCGCGGCCCTACGGCCAGCGCGTCGCCGCACTGCTGCCCGGCGTTCACCTGGATGCCAAGGGCGTGCTCGCCACCGAATCCGTGATCACCGTGCGCACGGGCGCCGGCGTGGTGCCCGCGGTCACCAGCGCCTTCCTGGAGTTCATCGACGGCGACGGCTCGCATCTGTCGCACGAGTTGCGAGCGGGCAATCGCTATCGCGTGGCGCTGACCACGCACGGCCTGTATCGATACGACATCGGCGACGAGTTCGAATGCACGGCAATGAACGCCGGCGTACCGCAGCTGCAGTTCGCGGGCCGCGCTGGCGTGGTCAGCGACCTGGTGGGCGAGAAGCTCACCGACAGCTTCGTCGCCGGCGCGCTGGCGCCGCTGCCGGCAGGCGCCTCGCTGGTGCCGCGCGCCGTGCCTAATCCGCACTACGAGCTCTGGCTGGATACCGCCAAGGCCGAGGAAGGGCTGGCCGCGCGCATCGACGCGCGCCTGGGCGAGAATCCTCAATACGCCTACGCGCGGCAGCTAGGGCAGCTGCGTGAACTGCAGATCGTCTGTTCGCCCGGCTTCGCGCAGTATCGTGCGAGACTGCTGGCCGCGCAGGGCGGCCGGCTCGGCGACGCCAAGAGCTGCGCGCTGATCCTCGACCGACACCTGTTGCCCTCCACTGGAGGGGGCATCGAATGAACCGGGGCACTGAATGAAAGTCGCGCTGATCTCTCCCAAGGGCCCCCTGTATCGCAGCACCGGCGGCATATTCCGCAAGTCGCTGCGTTACCAGCCCCTGACGCTGACCACACTCGCGGCGCTGGCGCCACCCGAGCTGGACGTGCAATTCGAGCTGCTCGACGAGGGTACGCGCGACATCCCGCTGGATCTGGACGCGGACCTGGTGGGCATGACGGTGATCACCGGTAGTTCGACACGCGCCTACGAACTCGCGGCGCATTACCGCCGGCGCGGCATCAAGGTGGTGCTGGGCGGCCCGCATGTCACGCTGCTGCCCGACGAGGCGCAGATGCACGCCGACGCCATCTGCACGGGGTACGCGGAGTTGTCCTGGCCCGAGCTGCTGCGCGACTTCTCGAAGGGCGCGCTCAAGCGCCGGTACACGCAGTCACCCGCGCTGGATCTGGCCGGCATGCCATTCGCGCGCCGCGAGTTGATGAGCCCCCGCGACTACCTCACGCAGGCCGTGTTCGAGGCCACGCGCTCCTGCGCGCATGATTGCGAATTCTGCGTGGCGCCCAGCGCCTGGGGGCGCAAGCAGCTGCAGAAGCCCGTGGATGAAGTGGTCGCGGACATCCGGCAATTCGGCGCGCGCCGACTCATATTCATAGACCTGAACCTCATCTCGGACAAGCGGTACGCGCGCGAGCTGTTCACCGCTTTGGTGCCGCTGCGCGTGAAGTGGTTCGGGCTATCCACCAGCCTGATCGGCCGCGACCCGGACCTCATGGAGCTGATGGCGCGGTCGGGTTGCTCCGGTCTGCTGATCGGCTTCGAGACCATGGGCAGGGAGGCGCTGGGCGACATCGGCAAGAAGTTCAACGACCCCGCGTTGTACGCGCAGCTGGTGGCGGATCTGCACCGCCTGAAGATTTCCATCCAGGGGTGTTTCGTGTTCGGCAACGACCACGACGACCTGGGCGTGTTCGAACGCACCGCGGATTTCGTCATCGACGTGGGCATGGACCTGCCG
>JAQSWD010000152.1 GCA_029266835.1 Steroidobacteraceae bacterium | reverse complement strand
GATGCAGCCGGCGCCGCCGGGCGCCGCACCGCAGGCCAGGCTGCCGCCGCCGTCGGTCTTGCGCGTGCCGCCATCCAGCCAGACTACATAACGCACGCCGCTTTCCGAGATCTGCTCGGCCACGCCGGGGCGGGCGAGCAGCGAGCTCATGGCTTCGGGCTTGCCCGGTGCCGTGCTCGGCTCGAACCACGGGAACATGCGATCCACGAACTCGTTGTTGTCGTGAACCTTGAGATCCTTGCCGTCCTGGAGATTGGAGCCCACGCAATCCATGAACTCGTCTTCGGCGCCGGAGCCTTCGATCTGCGGCTTGGCCAGGATGACCACGCGTTCGCCCTTGCCGATGGGAGTGGCCATCTCGCGGGATTCCTCGATGCGCGCCTGCATGCAGCCGGCGAGCAGTACGAGTCCCAAGCATGAGGTCGTCATGCCGATCTTCCGCACAACAGGACTCTTCATTGATGGACTCCCGTTTCGATGGGCGCGGGCAAGTATGCCACGTTGCAGCATCCTCTCTTTGTGACCTCGACACCCCGCTTCGGTTCCCAATGCTGCCTTCACAGGTCCAGCGACAACTGAGGAGGAGTACTTAGTGGCGGCCGGAAAAGATGCGTCGGCAGCCCCGCGCCGTGTTCATCGGGATACCCCAGCTTCCGCCGCGCCAGCCGGAAGCGCTGGCGAATCAACGCAGCCACCGGCCCGGTGGCGTGCATGCGCGTCCCGAACTGGGGGTCGTTGTCGCGTCCGCCGCGCATCGCGCGCAGGATGGACATGACGTGCGCCGCGCGATCGGGAAAATGTTCCGCCAGCCATTCACGGAACAGATCTTTCACTTCCCAGGGCAATCGTAACAATGTGTATCCGGCCACCGACGCCCCGGCTTCGCGGCTGGCTTCGAGCACTGCCTCGATCTCGTGCTCGGTGAGCACCGGGATGATGGGCGCGACCAGCACGCCCACGGGAACGCCGGCATCTGACAACACGCGCATGGCCTTGAGACGCGCCACCGCGGACGCCGCCCGCGGCTCGAGCACACGTTTCAAATCGTTGTCGAGTGTAGGAATGCTGAACATCACGCGAACCAGTCCGTCGCGGGCGAATTCCGCGAGCAGGTCCACGTCGCGCGCCACCAGCGCGCCCTTGGTGGTGATGTTCACGGGGTGCTTGTACCGCAGCAATACTTCCAGAACCGACCGGGTGACTTTGTGAACTTTTTCGATGGGTTGGTACGGATCTGTATTCGCGCCCAGCATGAGGGGCCGGCACTGGTAGTTCTTCGCGTTGAGTTCGGCTTCGAGGATCCTCGCGGCATCGGCCTTGTAGAAAAGCCGGGTCTCGAAATCGAGACCCGGTGAAAGCCCCACGTAGGCGTGGCTTGGCCTCGCGTAGCAATAAATGCACGCATGAGCGCATCCCCTGTACGGATTGATGGATGCTTCAAAGTGGATGTCTGGTGACTTGTTGCGACTGATGACGGAGCGCGCGGGCTCCGGCAGCACAATGGTTTCGTGCTTGTTCGGCTCTTCTTCCTCGTACCAGCCGTCGTGCTCGAGGGTTTTCGTCAGCTTGTCGAAACGGCCGGGAGGCTGGGACAGCGCGCCGCGACCCTTTATAGATGTGGCCATGCGGGCACTGTATTTACATACAGGCCAGTCGTAAATTCAGTGGTCCGGCGAAACCACCACTGGATGAGAAAGTCAGCCCTGTGCCGGTTCGGGAAACCTGTCGAGTTTGCGCAGCTGGGGGAACAGGCGCAGATAGCTGCCAACGACAATGAGGGTGCACACCCCTCCCCAGATCATCGACGGCACGATACCCATCCAGGCCGCCTGCATGCCGGCGCGAAAACCACCGAGTTCGTTCGACGCGCCGATGAACATGGAATTCACTGCGCTCACACGGCCGCGAATGGAGTCCGGCGTTTCCAGCTGCACCAGCATGCCGCGCACGAACACGCTGATCATGTCACCCGCGCCGGAGACGACGAGCACCGCGAGCGTCAACCACAAGCTGGTCGAAAGGCCGACAGCAATCATGCCCAAGCCGAAGATGGCGACACCGCCGAACATCCACGAACCGGCATGACGTTGAATGGGCCTCATGCCGAGCCACAGCGCGACCATGGCGGCGCCCACGCCTGGCGCGGCGCGCATGAGACCCAACGCGACCGGCCCCACGCCCAGCACCTTGTCCGCATACGCGGGAAGCAGCGCGACCACGCCGCCGAACAGTACGGCGAACAGGTCCAGCGAGATCGCGCCGAGAACCGGCTTCTTGTGCCACACGAACACGAAACCACCCAGGACATCCCGCCAGTGCCACTCGGCCGTGGACTTCGCCAGCACGGGCTTCACCCTGAAGATCATGAATATCGCGCCGATCAGCAGCGCCACCGTGATTCCGTACGACCAGTCGATGCCGATCATCAACGTGAGGCCGGCGATCGCGGGGCCCGTGATGGTGGAGATGGTGAACATCAGGGTGTTCATCGAAATCGCACCCGACAGCAGTTCCTTGGGCACGAGGTTCGGCACCATCGCCTGGCCGGCGGGCGCCCAGAAGCTCCGCGCAACACCTAACAAGGCGGCGATGACGAACAGCCAGAGCACCTCGCCGCGATCGAAGAGAGTGAAGGCGAGCAAGGCGATGGCCGCCAACAACTCGAGCCCGTACGCCAGCGCAATGATGAGCCGGCGGTCGAACCGGTCGGCGATCTGGCCACCGGGGATCAGCAGCACGACGAAGGGCAGGAACTGCGCCAGGCCGATGAGCGCCAGGTATTCCTCTTGCCGGGTGAGAACCCAGACCTGGTAGCCGAGCACCACGTCGATCATCTGCCAGGCCAGTGTCGCCGCGAAGCGGCCGTACGCGTAGCGCGCGAAGTCGGGATGGCTCAGTGCCTGGCGGCCGGGCGATCGGGTGGTGGCGCTCAAGGGACGCGTTCGATGGAACTGGGGAGGGGTTGGGGGATGCGCACTTTAGCTGGTAACTTCGCCGTCCGGTTGCCCACGCGCACACTCGCGCGAGGAGATGCGATGAAGACGCGCGTCGTTGCGGGATCCCTCATTGTCGCCGCCTGGCTGCTGTACGCCTGCGCGTCCGCGCCACCGCCGGCCCCGCCCGCGCCGCCTCCGGCTCCTCCGCCGCCCACGGCCGACCAGCAGTTCGACGCGTTGACCGCGAAATATCTGCTGGAATTCCCCCAGCATTCGCCGGTGAGCGCCACCGGGCTCGGCGACCATCGATTCGACGCGCATCTCGATGACGTGAGCGCGGATGGTTGGCAGGCGCGCCAGGCTTTCGCCGACCTCTATCTAGGCGCGCTGGACGGCATCGACCGCGCGCAGTTGTCGCGCGACCGGCAGGTCGATGCCCTGCTTCTGCGCAACGAGCTGGAGCAGACCCGTTTCTCGGTGCAGCAGCTGCAGGATTGGCGTTGGGACCCGCTCATCTATTCACGCATCGCGGGCAACGGCCTGTACACGTTGCTGGCACGCGAGTTCGCGCCGGCGCCCGAACGCCTGGCGAACATCGGCAGGCGCCTCGAAGAAATGCCGCGCTTTCTTTCGCAGGTGCGCGAGGTGCTGGACCCGGCCCGCGTACCGAAGATCCACGCCGAGACGGCGGCGCGCCAGAACCGGGGTCTCACGGCGATGCTCGACGGCGAGATCGCGAACGAAGTGGCGAAACTGCCCGGCGCCGAACAGGAGCCTCTGCGCGCCAGCTTGGCGAGGGCGCGCAGCGCCATCGCGCAACACCAGATCTGGCTCGAGAAGAAATTGCTGCCCGAGGCGAAGGGCGAGTTCCGCATCGGCGCCGAACTGTACGACCGGAAGCTGGGTTTCGCCTTGTACTCGCCGATGTCGCGGCAGGAAATCCGCGAACGCGCGGAGTCCGAGCTCGCGGCCGTGCATCGGGTGATGTATGACATCGCGCGTGAGGTGCTGAAAGGCCAATCCTCGAGAAAGAACGGCAATCCGCCGCGCATGCCCGACGAGCCCACCGACACGCAGCGGTTGCGCGTCATCAAGAAGGCGCTGGAGCTGGCCTACGCCGAACGCCCGAAGCGTGACGGCGTACTCGACACCGCGCGCTCATCGCTGGAAGCCGCGACGCAGTTCGTTCGCGAGAAGAACATCGTCACCGTCCCGCGCGAACCGCTGAAGATCATCACCATGCCGGAATTCCTACAACACGCGCTCCATCCACAACCTCACCATCCATGAAGCCATGCCCGGGCACTACCTGCAGCTCGCGCATGCCAACGGTTATCCGTCGGTCCTGCGCGCCGTGTTGTCATCGGGGCCGTTCATCGAGGGCTGGGCCGTGTACAGCGAGGGCGTGATGATCGAGAAGGGCTACATGAACGGCGACCCGCTCATGAAGCTCATCCAGCTCAAGTGGTACGTGCGGACCATCGTCAATGCGTTGCTCGACCAGGCGGTGCACGTGGACGGCATGACGCGCGACGCCGCCATGAAACTCATGATGGACCAGGGCTTCCAGGAAGAGCGCGAGGCCGCCGGCAAGTGGGTGCGCGCGCAACTGACCTCGGCGCAGCTGCCTACCTACTTCGTCGGAGCGCAGGAACACATGGCGTTGCGCGCCGAGGCGGAGCAGAAGCTGGGAGCGGGGTTCGACCTGAAGGCGTACCACGACAAACTGCTGTCATTCGGCTCACCGCCGGTGCGCTACGCACGCGCGCTGATGTTCGATCTGCCGATCGAGACTAACTAACCAGCCGGCGGGTCCTGCGGCGGCGGCGGAGCCTTGCCGTTCCGGTTCATCACGGTGTTGGCCATCGCCTCCGCCTTGGCTTTGGCCTTCTTGAGCCAGATGCGTGCCCAGGCGAACTCGATGCCGAGGATGGCAAGACCGGCGGGGATCACGACGAAAGCCGGGCCCGGCAGCACGATCATGGCGACGCCCACGAGGAGCACCGAACCACCCACGATGCCGATGACGATGCGCTTCGCGACCTTGTAGGGCACGTAGAGCGGATGCTTTTCGTCGAACACCAATAGAGACCTGATGACCGCGGTCGGGGGCATTCTACACAGACAGGCATGACGCCCCCGTGTTCCCTTGCAGTAGCCAGGGGGACTGACTTTCAGTCTGTCCTTTCTTCAGGACCCCAGAAAAATGCGATACGCCGGATTGTTAGTTTCGTCGCTGTAGGAAAAGTGCAGCACATTGAGGTGATCGAGGAAATCAGTGGTGTCGGCGGACGGGACGTCGATACCGGCGAGGACACGTCCGTAGTCGGAACCATGGTTGCGGTAGTGGAACAGCGTTATGTTCCAGCGCGCGCCCACTGCCTGCAGGAAGTTGAGCAGCGCGCCTTTGCGCTCGGGGAATTCGAACCGATACAGTCGCTCGTTGGCGACGCCGCCGTTCACGTGCCCACCCACCATGTAGCGGACGTGCAGCTTCGCCATCTCGTTGTCCGTCATGTCCGTGACGCCATAACCTGCGGTGCGCAGTGACGCGATGACCTCGTCGCGCTCTTCCTTGCCGCGCGACACCGCCAAACCCACGAAGATCTGCGCGCGTTCCTTGGCGCCGAACCGGTAGTTGAATTCCGTGACGGCACGCTGGCCGAGGATGCCGCAGAACTTGAGGAAGCTGCCTGGCTGCTCGGGAATTTCCACGGCCAGCAGGACCTCGCGCGCCTGGCCCACGTCCGACCGTTCCGCAACGTAACGCAACACGTCGAAATTGAGGTTGGCGCCGCTGTTCACCGCGACGATTCGCTTGTCCTTCCAGCTGTTGAGGGCGCAATACTTCTTGATGCCGGCAACGGCGAGCGCCCCCGCGCCTTCCACGATCGAGCGCGTGTCCTCGAAGATGTCCTGGATGCCGGCGCAGATCTCGTCAGTGTCGACGAGCACCACTTCGTCCACGTGTTCGCGGCAGAGACGAAAAGTCTCCTCGCCCACCTTCTTCACGGCCACACCGTCGGCGAAGATGCCGACGCGGTCCAGCACCACGCGTTTCTTCGCGCGCAGGCTGTCGTGCATGGCGGCCGCGTCCACGGGCTCGACGCCGATGACCTTGATCTTGGGGTTGAGGTACTTGGCATACACCGCGATGCCGGCGATCAAGCCACCGCCGCCCACGGGCACGAAGATGGCATCCACCTCATTGCGTGACTGGCGCATGATTTCCACGGCCACTGTGCCCTGCCCCGCGATCACGTCCGGGTCGTCGAAGGGATGCACGAAGGCGAGATTGCGCTCGCGCACGATGGTCTGCGCATGTTCGAAGGCGCTGTCGTAGTCGTCGCCGTGCAGCACCACTTCGCCGCCGAGATCGCGCACGGCGTTCACCTTGATGTTGGGCGTGGTCTGGGGCATCACGATGACCGCGGGGATGCCGCGGCGACGCGCCGCCAGCGCCACGCCCTGCGCATGGTTGCCGGCTGAGGCGCAGATCACGCCGCGCTTCGCGACCGATTCGGATAGATGGGCGATCTTGTTGTAGGCGCCGCGCAGCTTGAACGAGAAAACCGGCTGCAGATCTTCGCGCTTGAAGAGAATGGTGTTGCCGACGCGCCGCGAGAGTCGCGGAGCGGGTTCCAGCGGAGATTCCATGGCCACGTCATAGACGCGGGCGCGAAGGATGCGTTCGATGTAGTTGTCGGTCATGGGGACCGACAGTGTACGTCAGTCCCTAACCGTATAGCGGAACTGCGACTTGCCGATGTGGACCTTGTCGCCTTCCTTGAGCACCTGCCGGGTCACCCGCTTGCCGTTCACGAACACGCCGTTGGTGCTGTTCAGGTCCTCGATCGAGGTGTTCACCGGGCCGGCGAGCAGCACGGCGTGATAGCGGCTGACGTGCTTGGTGTCGAGCACGATCTCGTTGTCCGCGCCGCGGCCAATGCGCGTGCGGCGGCCGAGCACGTGGACGAAATCAGTATTGCCGTCGGCGCGGATCAGCACGCGGGCGGGGCCTTCCAGGGCCACCTCCTCGCTGGTGTGACCGGAAGTATCCAGCGTCGATCCGAAGCGGTGCTGCTCCAGGTCGGTTTCGAGCTGCCGGATCCGCCCGTCCCGCTGCATGATGGACCGCTGGCTCTCGGCGATGACTGCGCGCCATTCCTCGACGGTCACGCTGGCTTCTTCCAGCTTGCTGTTCTTGGTGCTCAACTCGTTCTCGAGCTGGCGGATGCTTTCTTCCGCGACTTCGAGATCCGCGTCCTTCTCGCGCAGCTGTGCGCGCGCGGCTTCGAGATCGGTCTTGATCTGGCGCAATTTTTCCTCGCGCTCGGCGATGTCGGCATGCAGTCTGGGCACGTCCGGGTCGATCGATGCCACCGCTTCGGCGAGTCTGGTATTGAGCCCGGCCTCCCGCTGCTGGCGCGACGCCAGGTCGGCCTCGAGCATGGATATATGTGCGTTTCGTCGCGCCACGGTGGCGCGCAGATTCATGGCGTCGCAGTCCAGCGTCTCGCAGCGTTGCTCGCTGGCCGCGAGCTGCGCGCGCGTCCGTGCCAGCACCTCCGCCTGTTCGGCCAGCTGCTTTTCCAGCGCCGCGATGCGGTCGCCACGCGCGAAGAAGGCGTCCGCGAGTTCGGCCTGGTCGGTGCCCTGCACACCAAGACGTCCGCGGGCGGTCGCCAGCGCTTCGAGATGCGCGCTGGATTGCTGGCGCAACTCGGCGCACTCGGCATTGGCGCGCGCGACGGCGACCATGCGCTCGGCGTCGGCGATACGCGCGCGTTCGTTGAGCTCGGTAATGCGCCGCTCGGCATTGGCCAGCGCGCCGCGCAGTTCCTCGATCAGCGGCGGCGACGGCGGCAACTGGATGGCCGCGGGCAGGGGAGCCGGCGGCGGCGCGACGGGAGCGGCCACCGCCTTCTCCCTGGATTTGCCCTTTGCGCCAGACTTGTTAGGCGCCTTGCCCGGCCGCGCATGCTTGGTGTCGAGCATCAGCGGCGGCATTTCATGCGTGCCGCTGTGGTCCAGGTCGTAGGCCGGCACGGCCTGGTTCAGCGTGGGAATGGAGTCGAGCCGGGCGGCCGGCATCTCGGTGGTGGCGTCGATGGCGCCGTGCGCGACCGGCATCAGCGCGGCGCCCGGCACCGCCCAGGTATCCGTGTGCGCGTTGCCCTCATCGCCATTGAGCGTCGACTCGTAGGCGGCGACGTCGAGGACAGGCAATTCTGCCGTCGCCTCATTGTCCACTTCGGACGAAGGCGCGCTGTTCACCGGTGGCATGGAACGGGTCCCCAGTATTCGTTTGCGGCGATTTTAGCGCCGGCTCCAGGGCCCCGGACTGAAGAGTTTTCAGGCCAGGCTCGAAATGCGAATGCGCTTCTCATTTCTGTCAAATGCCGCGCTTCCCCTCCAACTGGGGCCCCGCAGGACGTCCTGCCGGATCGCCTTGCCGGAACATCTGCCAGAACAAGTGGGATATCGTTGCGCCCCATGAACCAGTCCAAGCTCCAGGGGATGGACCCGGCGCGGTTGCGGCGGGCTTATTTCGAAAGCCGGCACGGCCAGCTGCACGTGCACAACGCCATCCCGGTGGGAGGCGGCTTCGACGAACTGACCACGCTGATCTGCCTGCACGGCACCGGCACCTCGGGTCGTTGCTTCCTCGAGATATCCCGGCGCCTGGGACGGACGCGCTCGGTCTACAGCCCCGACCTTCCGGGCACGGGCGAGTCCGATGGGCCGGACGGCCTGACGGCGGCCGCCAATGCGGAGGCCGTCGCGGACTTTCTCGATTCCATGCGCTTCCGCCAGGTGGACTTGTTAGGTGCGGGCACGGGTGCGGCGGTCGCGGCCGAACTCGCGCTGCTGCGGCCGAAGATGGCGCGAAAGGTGGCGCTGCTCGGGACGATTCAGCCCGGCGGCTGGAAGTCCGGCGCGCGCCTGCCGCTGGTCACGCAGCCGATGCTGGACATTCCCGAGGCTTTGCCGGAGCAGGTCGCGCAGGCGGAAGGCAAGCTGGTGTCGCGGCTGCTGGAGTTCCTGGCCTAACCACTCGCGTGGACGAAACGCGCCGTCAGCTCCGACAGCCGGAGCTTCTGCGCGCCGGCCGAGTCGAAGTTCGCCGGGTCCAGCCAGCGTAGATAGGCGTCCTTCAACCCCGCCTGCCAGTCGGCATCGATGATGGCGAACCAGGTGGTGTCACGGTTGCGGTTCTTGTAGACGATGGCCTGGCGGAATTTCCCCTCGTAGGTGAATCCGTAACGCGTGGCCGCCGCGCGCGATGGCAGGTTGCAGCTGTCGCATTTCCACTCGTAACGGCGGTAACCCAGCTCGAAGGCATTCGACATGAACAGATACATGGCCTCGGTGGCCGCGCGCGTCTGAGCCAGGCTCGGCGAGTAGTAGATGTTGCCGATCTCGATGACGCCGTGTTTGGGCTCGATGCGCATGTAGGCCGCCATGCCCACCGCGCGGTCGTCGACGACGATGGCGTAGAACTGCGGATCGCGCGAGGCCTGCGCTCCCGTCATCCATTTCCCGAAGTCCTCGAAGCTCGCGAAGGGCCCATTGAAAAGATATGTCCAGCGGGCGGAGGTCGGGTCTTCGGCCTGCGCATTCCAGATGTCGCGCGCGTGGCGTGATACCTGCAGAGGTTCCAGCCGACAGTACCGGCCCACCAGCGTGGTGTGCGGTGGAAACGGCGGTGGCACCCACGTCGGCAGCGACGATCCGATGGGTTGGCCGTATTCGTTGGTGCGTTCCATGCCGGGGATTCTCGCATCGCCCGCTCGCCGAGGCGAAGGGCCACCACGACCGGATGAGCGTGATAAAGCTTGCCTCGACAAATTGCCGCTCGGCAGAATCGGCGACAACCGCGCGACGCGCAAAAATCCCGGGGACTACATGATTCGCTCGCTGACCCTGGTCGCGGCTTCCGTGACCTTGTTTGCTTCCGCCTTCCTGCCGGCTCACGCCCAGGACGCCTCGCGCCTGCTCACCGCCGAGAAAATGTGGGGCATGAAGCGCCTCGGCGACCCGGCCATCACGCCGGATGGCCGCCTGGCGGTGGTGCCGGTGACCACGTACGACATTGGCGAGAACAAGGGTCTCACCGACCTGTGGCTGGTGCCCGTGGCCGGCGGCGAAGCCCG
>JAQSWD010000027.1 GCA_029266835.1 Steroidobacteraceae bacterium | reverse complement strand
CGCGAGCGTCACCGGCCTCGAGCTCGGGCAGCGACTGGAGCAGAGAAGCCCTGAACGCGGCGCGCAGGCGTTGCATCACAGCGTTCGCGGAAAGGTCGCCAGCCGCGTCGCTATCCCCGCTTGCCGGCAACGAATAAAACTCGCCGAGCCTTGCGGGAATGCGCAGTGTGAGCTTCGAAATGCGCGCATCCGGCGGCATCCCGGCCAGCTGTTCGGTCAGCAGCTTCGCGAGCAACGCCGGCAGGCGGCGTGTGATCCGTTCCGCGAGCTGCTTCGGGTCCGCGCCCCAGCTCCAGCCGCCGCGTCGTACCACGCGCAGGCGACAGTGCCGGATGCGTATCGACTCGCTCATGCCCGCGTCCGTCCGCGCACCGGTCAGGGCAGCGTGTCGGTGAGGATGACGGTGGCGTAGCCCGGCACCAGCACGACCAGGGTGTACACACCCGCGCCGAGAATCAGCCCGGCATTGCCATTGGTTGCACCGTTCGCGATGGGCACCGCGCGCACGATGGATTCGGTGAGCGCACCGCCGCTGACGTGCACGAATGCCTCGATGGCACCCGTGGTGGCGACCGGCAGGGTGACCGTGACCGCCGCGCCGGCGCCGAGCGACGCCGTGACCGCTCCCACCGTCTGCTGCTCCGCGCGCCCGCCGACGACGCTGAACAGCTGCGGGCGGTAGAACACGCGCGTGTCGTAGTCCACCTGGACCACCTGCAGCTGGCCCGGATCGATGAGCGCCTGCAGGTGAAGGTTCGCGCCGTCGCGCAGGCGGATCCCGGTGGCAGCCACGTGATCCACGGTCATTGGCGCGTCTGGCTGCGAGGCGCGCACCACTGCGCCGAGCACATGGCTGGTGGCGCGGAAAGTGACCACATTCATCTTGTCCATCATGGGGTCTCCTGTTTGACGAAGCCCATGCACACGTAATCGCAGACTCCGGGCAGCACCAATGCCGCCGGGACGCCGGACGTGGACTCCCAGCGCACCAGGCAAACTACCCGGCGGCCGTCGACACGACACTCGAGCGGCTGCTGCAGCCAGTAGTCGCTGGCGCCGAGCGTTGGCAACGACGCCGGCTGCTGGTATCGCGGCGTCACCGTGATCTGTACGGTGGCCTCGCCGTCGTCGATCTGCTTCTGCGTGATGCCGGCGGGCAGCGGCACATCGAGTCCATCGGTGACCACGCCCGATTCCACCTGCACGCCACCGGCAATGGCACCGAGGATCTTCCCCTCGGCGATCACGTCGCCCTGCGCGTTGACCGTGAACACGGGCACCACGTTGCCGAGGCTGTCGTGCAGACCGAAACGCATCTGCCCGCCGTCGGTGTTGTCGATGACCAGCGCGGCCTTGTCGGGAACCGTGCGCGCCGCGGAGCGCAGCGCCAGGCCGTCGCCCAAGCCGGTCACCTCACCGCCACGCGCACCCACGTAGCGGCGCCCGATGCCGGCATCCACGGTGCTGATCGCTGCGAAGTGCACGCCATCCCAGCTCACGTAGCCGAGCAGGATCTTCCACGGCTTCGGGCGCGTACCCGCGGGCGCATCGGCGTCGAGCGCCACCTGCTGGTCGAGATCGGCCGCCGAGCCGAGCGTACCGAACGTGATGAAGTACGACTCCTGGACGCGGGTGGATGGATTCTCCAGGCATTGCGAAACGCGGCGCCCGGCGGCGGAACCCTGCTCGTCACGCCCCACGAGATACACGGGGTAGAAATGCACCTCGGGGTCGTTGGCGCTGTCGGTGATATTGAGCTGGTCGAAGGCGTCCTCGCTCACCCGCGTGCTTTCGGTCACGACGATCTCGCGGCCACCGCCGTCGATGGCCACGCCAGGCGACACGCTGACCTCGACGTAGTTGCCGCTGGGGTCGCTGCGCGCGGCGGCTTCGAGCATCAGCCCATAGGCGATGCCCCAGCTGTGCAGGTGGCGGTCGTGCCGCTGACGCGAATCGCGCGCGTGCGCCACGATGGCATTGACGTCGGCGGCGCTCAGCACCTGGTTCTCGGAGAACACCGGCCGGGAAATGACGGTACTCACGGCGTCTTCCTCTTCTCGAGCGCGACCAGGCGCTTGTTGAGTTCCTCGTTCTGCGCCTGGAGGTCCTTGATGACCTTCGCCTGCCGCTTGTCGATTTCACCCGTTGCCTCCTTGATACGGCTGGCGACGGCCTTCTCGGTCTCCTGGCGAATCGCCTCGCGCGCCGGCGCGCTGTCGAGCGCCTGGCCGATGAGTCGCGCGCCGCTCTCCCGGCCAGCGTCGAGGTCGGTGAATCGCGCCGCCATCGATGTGATCATCGGGTCGCGCGCGGTGAGGCGCGCCATGTTGCCGCCGAGGTTGAGCGCCGACCGAGCGGCGCCGAGATCGACACCGGTGACGCGCGCGATATGCGGGAACAGCTCCATGGAGGCCGCCGTATTGCCGAGTTGCGCGCCAGTTCGAAAGTAGTTTGACTGCTTGCGCAACTCGAGGGCCGCGGTATCGATCGATGCGCCGTCAGGCAGCCGGCGCGAATCGTCGCGGATGCGGAAGCGGCCGGCGAACTCGCAACACAGCTTCTCGAGCGCCTCGCCGAAGCCGTGCAGGAACGGCAGCCAGTAGCGCAGATTGCTCTCGGTGAGCAGGAACGTCCGCTCGAGATTGCAGATCTCGCACACCTCGCAGTCGTACACGGTGACGCAGGCGAGCTTCACGCCCGAGTCGTCGCAGGTCGGACACGGCGGCAGCAGTGCGCTGCAGATGCAGTCGAGGAGGTAGCGGATGAACGCACGCACCAGTTTCTCGGCCGCGGCGGTGGTTTCCTCGGTGAGTTCCTCGCCCGTGGGAATCCGGATGGCCTCGATCTCCGCGGTGAGACAGCACTGTCCAGTCGGGGGGCATTCGTCGATCTTGCGCAACAGCCATGACTTGAAGCTGGCGAGAGCATCGTTCAGTTGCTGGCCCGCCGCGGCGGCGTACGCGCTGTCGTAGGCATGGAAATAGGCAGCCTTGGTGGAACGCTCGGTGGCGGAGAGCTGCGGGTCCGAGTACTTGACCGCATCGCTCACCATCGACCTCGCGAGCGTGCGCTCCAGCGGTGACGACAGCACCTTCTCGGCCTCACCCGCGAGTGTCGGGCCGTGTTTCTGCAGCAGTTCGCGGTTCTGCTCCATGGCCTCGGCGAGGCCTGCATGTTTCTCGAGCGCCTTCTTGCGTTCCGCGGCGCTCATCAGGTGGAAGCGCGCCGTGGCCGCGCCCACCGCGCGCACTTCGTCGAGTGCCACGCGCAGCGCCGCCTCGTCCAGTGGCTTCGTGTCGCCGGTCGCGGCCGCGCGTGCGGCGCGCGTCACCATGAACTCCGTGGCCGCGTCGCCGAACTTCTTCTGTGCATCGATCAGCACGATGGCGTCGTCGTCGATGAACCGCGGCGCGGCGCCGGCCTTGTGAGCCGCCAGCGCCACCTGGCTCTTGCGCGCGTAGAGCTGCGCGCGTTCGAAGTCCGCCGAGCGTTTGTCGGCTTCGCCCAGATCGCCGATGCAACAGCGCAGCCGGTCGACGAAACTGGGTGGCTCCGGGTCCTCCGTCGGACACCGCAGTTCGAATCGGAATCCCTCCCGCAGCCGGCTCGGTTGGCAGGTGACGCTGCACGAGTCGTCCTGAGTGTAGGGCGCGACCAGGTCGGTCGGCTCCTCGCAGTATTCCAGGTAGATGCAGTAACGCTTGCCGCGTGGCTTTTCCACGAGCACTTCCGGTTCGTTCGGCGAGTTGGGGTTGGCGGCGGTTCCCGCTGCGTTGGTGGCGGCGCCCGCGCGCGAACCGCGATCCGGAGTGGGCTGCGCGCAAGGATCGCCGCAATCCTGGCCCTGCTGCGCCAGTTTGAGCTCGCGCACCATGGCATTGATATCCAGTTCCACCGCGCAGGGAACCAGTATCTCGTTGCCGCAGCAGTCCACCGCGTAGCCAGGCTGCACGATCACCTTGCCACCGCCGCAGGGATGGCAGGTCACCGCGAGACCACATGCGACACCGCTGCCGATGAGGAAGCGATTGTGCAGCCGCTGCTTCGTGACCACGTAGTTGGTGAGCGCCTGCAGATCGTCGTCGGTCAGCAACTGCCCCGCGAAGAACGATGGCTGAACCAGCACGCCGGGATTGCACCCGCAGCTCGATTCGCCACCACCGCACGAGCAGCTTCCGCCGCATGATCCGCCGCATCCGCCGGAGCCACACCCGCATCCTCCGCCGCCTTTCGCTCCCTGCGAGGCGGCGCGGGCGCGCGCGTGATGGCCCGTGCGTGCCACCTTCGAATTGCGGGGTATCGAGCCGTCGCTCACGGAGATGATGCTTTTTGCTCCACCGCCGCCGCAGCCGCAGCCACCGGATCCATAGTGTTTTCCACTCATATCTATATCTCCCACGGCTACTCGATGAAGAACCAGCTTTCGAAGGTCGCGCCTGGCCGGCCGTTGCCGGAGGTCCAGGGCTTGGGCCGGGCCGCGCAAGGCGGCTTCGGTGGTGTGTTCCGGGCTTCGCACTTGTCGACGTAAGCGGCGATCTGGGGCACCAGGCCGCCGACATGCTCGCCGTCGAGCGGCTGGCAGCACGCATCCAGGATGAAGTTGCCGCGGATCAGGATCAGCACGCGGTCGCCGCTGTTGAGCGTTTCGCCGCTGTCGTCGCGATATTTGAACGAGGTGACGAGGCCCGTCTCGGGCTTGTCGACGAAGCTGCCCTCGATGACGGAGATCACGCCCGCGAGGCCTTTGCCCGCCTGCTCGCGATACAGCGTGACCACGCCGGGTTGCAGCGTCTCGGCGTACACCGGCTTCGAGAAATGCACCTCGATGCCGTGCGTGCGCGTCACGTTGCGCTGGTCCGTTCCGATCACGGACTTGGCGACGGCGCTATCGTAGGTCGCGCCGTGCGCCCAGCTGATGCCCTCGATGACGGTGGTCTGGTACACGCCGAGGTCCCGGCGCACGCTCCAGTCGATGTCGTCCGCGCCGAGGGGTTCATCGACCGGCCATGTGATGCGGGCGAGCACCACGCATTCGCAGTGGCAGGGTTCGCAACAGTTGCTGCAGCGCTCGTCAGGGCCCTGGAACGCGAGGCTGGCCCGGAAGCGATAGCCCTCCTTCACGCGGCCGAACTTGCACTTCTGCGGCAGATCGCAGTTGTCCTGAACGATGGGACGGGACGGATAGGTCTGCTGCTCGCAGTAACAGATGGACAGCTCGACCACGGGCCGCTCGCCATCGCCGCCGCAAGCCTTGTCGATCTCGCGGCAATCTTCGCGCGACAACAGTTGCCGCAGGTCCACGACCTGCGGGCCGCGCACGATGATCTCGCGCCCCTCGCAATCGATGGCCCAGCCGCAGTCGACCACGACTTTCGCGGATTCCGCGGCGTGCGGATGTGCCCCGCACTCGCGCCACTTCTCCGCGTCGCGTCGCAGGGCTTCCTGCCGGGCCGCCAGTTTCTTGCGCTCGGCCTCGGCCGCCGCGGACTTGTCCTCGGCGAGCTTTGCGAGCTGCGCGGAGACGCGGCGCAGCTCGCGAAAGGTCTCGGAGCGCTTGTGGTCATCTTCGCTCTGGCAGTCATCCTTGGGCGGCACCGGTGCCACGCCGAGCCCGCACACGATGCCGGTGCCGGCGAAGCAGCGCGTATGCAGCCGCATCTTTTCGAGGAAGTACTGCTGCTCGGACTGCAGGTCTGCGACCGTGAGGCTGCGTCCGTAGTAGAACTGCAAACGCTCGAAGTCCGGCATGGGGACGCAGGCGGGCTTCTCTGAAATCTTGGTCATTGCCTTCACTCCATGGTCTGCATCAGGCGCGGCATGCGCAGGCCTTCGGCCTGTGCGGCGCGCGCGCCCGACAAAATGGTTCCGCGGCCCAGCCGCACGTTGCCGCCGGCGCCGAGCACGCTCGGGTCGAATGGCGCCAGGATGGTGTCGGCGCCAACGCTGAGGTCGCCGCCGAGCAGGAACGAGCCGCGGCTATCCATGAGCCGCGCGACGGTGTGAGCGGGCTTTTGCGCATCGATGAGCTGCTGCACGCGCTGACGCAAAGGCGCCGCGAGCTTGAGCGGCACGAGCACGTCGAATCGGTACGCCACCGAGGTGAACGGGTCGAGCTCGATCTGGCCGACGCTGCGCAGCGGCGCGCGGCCGAGCCGCGAGCGGTCCAGCCGGAATCGCCACTGCGAGGGACTGAACAGGCGCACTCCACCGGAAAGCGCGACGCCGCCGACCGCGCCCCAGGCACGTTCGTTCGCGGCCTCACGGATCACCGGCTCGATGTCGAACACGAGCCGGAGCGCGGCACGCAATCCGTCCACGGTGCCCCGCATGCGAAATAGTTTGGGTGCAGCCTGTAACAGGCGCCGGCGCCGCGCGGCGTCCCAGGCCGGATCCATCGCGATGTCGAGAAAACCACCGAGCCAGGGCAACACGCCATCCGGCACGCCGCCGGCGTCGAGCAGCGCGGGCATGCGCGTGATCTTCTCGTCGATGTCGTCGAGGAAGGAATCGAACAGCGCGAGGAAACGCTCGCTGAAGTCCTCTGCCTCGGGGCTGTCGCGGAACACCATGGGCAGCTGGTCGAGACTGGTTTGACGCGGCAGGTCGATGCGCATGCGCGCGAGTCGCGGCGTCTGCCGGCCATCACCCGTCATGCGGATGCGCACGAAGAGGTAGCGCCCGGCGGGTTGACGCACGAGGAAGTCGTCGAGATTGTCGACGCGCTGCCAGTCGCCGGGATGCGGAATACCCGGCGCGAACGCGGACCAGACGCCGTCGGCCACGCCCTGCGCCGCCGGCACAGGCTGGTCGCTCGTCGCGACCGAAATGGACAGGGTCGTGCCCGGCGGCACGCTGCCCTGCCAGCGCACGCGGTGCCAGCGACAGCGCGGCACGCCGCTGTCGATCGCGAGTGTGAGCAGCTGGCCCTGGGTCACGTACTGCGCGCTCGCGGGCACCGGCACCAGCGGCTTCGGCAACTCGCGGCCATACCACGAGAAACAGGGGCCGCAATCGCTCGAATCCACCAGGCAGAATCCGCAGTCGTTGGTCACGCTGATCCCGTTGAGCGGGAAAGCGCGCTGCAAATCATCGAAAGTGGCACTGGTGAATTGCGCATCGTCGCGACGGGCGAACCACAGGCTGACTTGCGATCGACCGTCGAGCGGTGATTCCTCGACGGCGATCCAGAGACGTTGTTCCGAATCCACGGCCATGCGGTCGACAGGGCCAGGCGGCACAGGCGCGAGCGTGCCGCGCGCGAGGCCGGCGAGATCGAGATGCGCGATTCGCTGCCGCGCCGTGTCGTACACCAGCCATTCGCCTCCCGATGAAAACGAGTTCGAGAACGAGGACGCGAACGCGAGTGCGCCTGGCCGCGCGAACGGTACTCGCGACACCAGCCGGCGTCCGTGATCCGCGAAAAGGAAGATGGCGTCCTGCGCCGCATCGGATACGGCCACATGGTGGCCCGCGGCCGCCACCGCTACCGCGCATTTCAGGATGCCGGCCGATCCGGGTTCGGCCTCGGTGAAACACGGCGCGCACACATCCTTGCGAAGCAGCCTCGAAGCCGGGGGACAGGGCGTGACCAGGTACCACTCGCAAGGCGCGCAGCCGCGCGCGAGCGCGGCCGGCGACAGCCAGGGGCCAACGTCGTCGGCCGGCACGATGCCGCCCGATCCGCCGATGAATGCCAGCTGCAATCCGCTCTCGAGTTCGAGACCGGTGATGCCTTCGACCGAATCGGGATCCCAGCCCACGAGCCAGTCGAGCAGCCGGAAGGTCGCCGGTGGTGGCAAGCAGCTCATGCGCGCACTCCCTCGGCCACGCGCAATTCGTGCGGCAGCGGCCAGAACAGGCTATGCGGACGCGGCGTGAAGTCGGCGCAAGCACCGAAAGTCTCACCATCCACGGTGAGATTGAGTGTGCCGAGGGCCGTGAGTCCGGGCACGCGACCGATCACACGACGCACCAGCGAGGCATGCTGGATGGTGCCGCCGAACGGCCAGCCGCGACCGTCCTCACCACCGGTGAGCGGATCGAACCAGGCGTCGAGCTCGCGCAGTGTGGCGCGCAACACCTCGCCATAGTCGGCGGTCGCGGCCACGACCAGCGTGGCGCGTACGCTGATCTCGTGGAAATACGGCGCGGCGGCTACGACTTCGACACCGGCCGGCGCCAGCGTGCCCGACAAGTGTCGCGCGACCGCATCGAGCGTGGCCTGACTGGGATACGGCGGTGTCGTCACTGAGCGCGGGCCGAGCAGATAGACGCTCACCGTGCCGGGCACGCGCGCGTCATCGAGCCCCGCATGGGTGCCGCCCACGGCATGGGCGCGTGACACATCCGCGCCGGGCACACTCAGCGACATGAGTTCGTAATCCGCCACGGCCACGGCGCGATTGCGTGCGCGCAGCAGCTGCGGACCCAGCAGCGAGGCCTCGTCGACCGACAGGGCGTCGTGACCGCCACTCGCCGGCAGATTGTTGGTCACCTTGGTGACGAACGGCACCGAAGATTGCAAGCTCTTGATCTGTTCCGCGGCGACCGCGCCGGCGTCGCCGGTGGCCACCTGGTATTGCTGCGCGATCACGTGGCGCACGCCCCTCGGCAGCAGCGCGCCGTGCAAGCCGTCGCCGAACTGCAGCTCGCCCGTGCTCTCGTCGAGCTCGAAAACGCGATCGTCCGGGCCATAGCTCTCGAGCCCCTCGACCTCTTGCCAGCTTTGGACGCGGGCACCGTCCGCGCCGATGGATCCTTCATTCACCGTCAGGCGCAGCGAACCCGCGAGCACCGGACGCTGGCTCAGTCGCATGCGTCGGCCGTCGCTGTCCGGCACGTATTCGAGTGGTTCTCCGCGCACCGTGCGTGCGGCCACTGCCGTCACGGCATTGAGCTCCATGAACGCGAGCGCGGGCGGCGCGGCGAATGCTCCGGCAACCAATTGCAGGCGCAACCAGCGCAAAGGCTTCGGCGCGGCCACGCCCGCGGGCGTGCCCGGGCGCCAGGTGCGCGGGCACCGCAGCTCCACCGCACCGCTCTGCCGCAGTCCGCGCGACTCGTCGCGGATGACCTCAGCGGTTTCGAAACTGCCACCGTCGAGGAAACTCCAGCGCAGGATGGGCTGCGCCGTCACGGCATCGGGATCGAGGCCGCCGTGCGCAACCGCGGGCGGCGGACCCGCGTTCGCTGTCCGGTGCAACATCAGCGTGATCGTCGGCCCTGGCGCGGCCGCGCCCGACAGCCCGATCAGCAATGCCGAGCCCGGCCGCGCATTGCCGAGCGCCAGCACGCTCGCCGTGGGATTCGCACCCGTCAACGTCACTTCGAACGAGCGATTGCCTTCCTGCACGAAGGTCCTGGCCACTGCGCCGGGCGCGGCGTACAGCGCCTGCTCGGTCTCGAACACCACGCGCGCGCCGGACGCGTCGGCGGCCGATGCGGCGACCTGGAAACCTTGCGGCACGAGCACGCTGGCGGGGGCGGTATCGGCGACCGTGAATGCGAGCGTAGCGCGAGCGGGTCGCGCGGGCGGCGACGCGACGCGCGCGGTGCGCAGGAATTCGCGGAATGCCTTGTCCGGCATGCGATTGAGCCGCTCGAGCAGCGGCTCGGCAAGCTCGGCGTGAAGACTCAGCAACGCGTCACCCGCGTCCCCCGGCGTACGCTGCCGCCATTCGGGCGTGAACGCCGCGATTCGCGCCTCGACGGCCGCGCGCACGGCGGAGCGGCCCGGATCGGCGATGCGCGGCGGATCGATCTGCACAGGCAGTTCTTCTCCGGCTTCGCGTCCCCACCAGGCCGCGCTCATCGCAGGCCTCCATTCGTCATCGATGAGCGCCGGTACGACGCATCGAACCCCGCGAGATACACGAGTTCGTGCGCGCCGATGCTCACGTCGGCGCAGTCTTCGAAATCGTCGGGCGCATCGAGCGCGATGCCGACGCGGGCAACGGCCACGCCCTTGCCCAGCACGGTCTGAACCTGATGCAGCAGCGCGGTCGGACGCAATGGCGCGCCGAATTCCCAGCCCGCGCCCGCCTCACCACCGATCAGCGCATCGAGGTGACGCGCGAGATGCGCCCGGATCGCGCCCGTGAGCGAAGCCTCGTCGAGCACGATGCCGACGAGGTCGACATCGACGTACACGGCGCGATATCGCGCGGCGCGCACGTAGACCTCGTGCGACAGCAGCCGCCGCGCCTCCAGCCGCTCTGCCACGGTGCGCAACGCGCCGGGGTCGACGATGGGAGTGGCCACGCCGAGGTCGGCGCCCGTTCCGTCGCCGCGCGGCACTTCGGGCACGACGAACACCGTGGTCACGCCGCCCAGCGCCTGGCACGGAAAATCAGGATGGAAACCCACGGCCGTATGCGCGCGCGCGATGGCGACGCCCGGCGTGGTCTTTGCGAGAGTCTCGTAGTCCGGCGCCGTGACGGCGCGCTCGGTGCGCTGCAGATCGCGCGCCACGCGCGCGTCCGCTTCGCGGAAGCTCTCGGCCTCGGCGCCGCCGACGGCCGGCACGGCATTCACGGGCGCCAGCGCCACCCCGGGCGACTGCCACACCTGCCGCGCGAGATTGCCGACGCTGCCCCCGCCCGCGAGATAACACACGCGCGCACGGTCGCCGGGTGGCGCCGCGAGCACCGGGATCCGGCCCGTGAGGCCGTTGCCGAAACGCAGCAGCTTGCGCGCGCGGTCCACGGTGAACACGCGGTCCCCGGGACCATGGCGGTAGAAGTCATCGGTGGCGCGCCAGCGGCGCCACTCGCCATCGGCCTCGCGTAACTCGAGCTGCACCGAATCTTCGATGGGTTCCGACCGCGTCCGATCGAGGGCCAGCTGCTGGCCCGGTAGTTTGAGCCATGCGTCGAGCTGCGGCTCGAGGGATGCGGACGTGAGCTGCACGCTCTCCACCTGGCGCGCGACGGCGACATTGGGGACCAACCGCGCGAGCACCGGCGCAGATGCGAACGTCCCCTCTTCGCAGGAAACGGCCAGCGCATACGGCGTGAGGCCATCCACGTCGGCGCCCGACTGCGCCCAGTCGACGGGAATTCGCACGCGCCACACACCCGAGCGGCGCAGGCCACCGGTGCCGTCGATCCACGACTCAGCGTGCAGCGGCTTCCATGCGCCTGGACCGGTGCTGTACGCCAGCGCCAGCGTGGCGGGCGCTGGCACGCGCAGCTCGCGCGCGGCCCACTCCGGCGCGATTTCGCCGAGCAGCGGATCAGCCTCGGATGTCGGTGGCGGGATCACCGCGGGTTCGAGCCCACAGGAACCCGATATCGCCGCCGATGCGTCGACCGTGTCGTATCCACTCGACGGCACCCGCGAGAACCAGTGCGAATCCGTGCTGCGCGGCGCCCACTCGGGCGCGCAGGCATCGGGCGCCGCGAGCTCGAGCAGCAAAGTGCATGTGCCGTCTCGCTCGCTGGCGTCCAGCGTGCGATCGAGCCAGAGCACGATCTCGAAGCGCCCGGCGCTGCCGTCGGCCGGCAGCAGCGGCACCGCACCCAGCGTGCTCAGCCGCGCAGTCTGGTCGTGACCGTCGACGCGCAGCGAAAGCTTCGGGTGGCTGCCGGGCGCATCGGGATCATCGTCGTGCACGGGCAGCACATCGACGCTTTCGAGAGTCGTGAGCGGCAGCACCTGTTCGCCCAGCGTGGTGCTGAACAGGGCGCCGGCGACGATCCGCGTGGGCACGGCCGGGTCGGGAGTCGGAAACGCGAGCACGGTGCGCGCCGCCTGCGTGACGCGCGGTGTGTCGTCCAGGAGCGCGAGCAGCGCTCGCGCCAGCGGCGCGTGCACCTGGTCGAGCCAGTAGATGCGCTGCTCGAACAGATAGGCGAACAGCTCCAGCAATGTGACGCCGGTGTCCTGCGGACCGTGCATGGTCCATTTGCCGCGCGAGTTGGCGGCAATGCGCGTACGTATGGCATCGACCATGTCCTGCCAGGTGAGATCGTCGAGGACCATCGCGGGCAACGTCATAGCGGTGCCTCGTCGATACCGAGATAGAACGGGAACACGAGGTTGTTGCGCGAATTGGCGCCGCGGATCTGGTAGCCGATGTGCACGGTGACGCGGTTCTGCTCCACCGGGTCGAGCTCCGCGTTCACGAATTCGAGTTGCACGCGCGCCTCGAAGTCGCGAACCGCCTTGCGCACCGCGGACTCGAGCAGACGCAGGTATTGCACGCTGCCGGGCGCGAACACCAGGTCCGGCGCTTCGCAGCCGAAGTCGGGGCGCATCGCGCGCTCGCCCAGCACGGTCATGAGAATGAGCCGCAGCGAGTGCTCGACATGCTCCGGGCCTTCCGCGTACGACAGCGCGCCGGCCGCGTCGGGCAGGATGGGAAAACGCCAGCCGCGTCCGAGGAAATCCGCCTTCATCCCGGGCACCCTCCGAGCGCGTCGACGACCTGCTGGATGGTGTCCACCACTTCGTCGAGCTGGTTGATGGTCTTGTTGAGCGCCTCGAGGTCGCCGGCGGGCGCGATCGCGGGCAGCTGGATGGCCTGAACGCCCGCGATGCTCATGAACGGGGACGCGAGGTCCATGATGGCCTTGACGGGCTCGAGTCCTTCGAACAGGTGCCCCATCGCCGTCATCGCATTGTTCTGTGCGCACTCGAGCGTCTCGACGAGCTCGTCGTTGCCCTGTTCGCGCGCCGTGACCAGGCTGATCTGCAGGCCGCTCAGCAGGTTGACGATGGTCTTGAGCTGGCCGATGAGGCAGTTCAACACCTTGAGGATCAGGCAAAGGATGTCGCGTACGAATGGGATCATCCCCGCGGGCGTGAGCTGCAGGAAGCAAGGCGCGAGATCGGCGACCGCCTCGACGATGTCCTTCACGAGCTTGGGTGACGGCGGGAAGCTCGTCACCGCGTCACTCAGCGGCTTGAGCAGCTTCAGGATCTTGAGCACACAGGCCGAGGCCGCCATGAGCGGCGCTATCTGCAGCATGAGGCTGAACGTCAGCGAGCAGTCGTTCGGAATGTTCTGGCCGATATTGGCCAGCGAAGTCAGCGTGCCGCCGGTAGGTAGCGTGATGGTGAGTTTCTTGGGCTCCGGCAGTGACAAGTCGATGCACTTCGGCGCACTCAGGGCTTCGCGCAGCTCGTCGGGGATCGGGATGTCTACTTCGGCCACCGCGCCCCCTAGATGGAATTCATGCTGGGCGCGACGATGCGCCCGTTGATGCGGACGGACGCGCCCTCGAGCTCGAGCGCGCCTTTCGCCTTGATGCGCACGGTGCCGTTGGTCGACATCGTGATCTTGTCGCCGTTCGAGTTCTCGATGATCACCGCGCCGACGGCGCCCGGCTGCTCGGGGTCGAACATGCTGATGCGATGTCCGGTGGGCGACTGGATACGCAGGTGGCGAACGTGTGTATCGAGCGGCGTATCGGTGCCCGGCGGCAGATCGACGCCGTTGTAGAGCCCACCGATGATGACGGGCCGGCGCATGTCGCCGTGGATGAAGGCCAGCAGCACTTCGCTGCCCTTGCGCGGGATGAAGAACGCACCGTGCCCCGGACCCGCGAAGAACTGCGCGACCCGGCACCACTCGCTGACCATCTGCGGACTGCCGCGGGTCTCACTGCCGTCGAGCCAGGGATAGGTGACACGGACCTTGCCGTCGTTGCGTACCTCGTCGACGAGCCCTTCCGCCACGCCGAAGAAGCGGCGGTCGGTGCGCAGGGCCTGGCGTGCGGCGTTGCTCATGCGGGCACGCGGTGCACGATCTTCCGCGCCTCGAATGAGGTCAGGTATCCGTTCGCATCTATCTGGTGCTCCACCTTCGTCACGTAGTACGAGCCATCGAAACGGCCCAGACCCGACAGCTCGAGATTGTGGCCGGGTCGCAGCTCGGGCTTGCCGATCACCTGGCCCGCGGCCGTGATGAATCGATAGGCCCGCTGCAGCAGCAGACTGCGCGCGAGCTCGAATGCTTCCTGGTGGTTGGCCACGGGCGCGTCGACCACCACGTCCTGTTTGCCCGACTGCGTGCGTGCCGCGGCCTCCGGACCGCTTTCACCCGCATCCGGCTGGCGCGGCAGATCGTCGGGCCCGGCGGTGGCGACGATGGGCGCCTTGGTGTCGGGATCCCAGCCATGCACGGTGACGCTGCCCACCTGGTCGGACATGTTGATCGTCGGCGTGAAATGGAGGAGATCCTGACCCCAGCGGTAGGCGAACGACTCGATGGCGCCCGCGCGGCCGTCGGTGGGTTTCACGAAATGCAGCGTGGCCTCACCGCTTTCGGGATCGGTGAGCACGTGGCAGTCGAAGTCGATTCGGGCAGCGCGCTCCTTGAGGAAAGTGGCGTCGTCGGTCATGCGCTGGATGACCTCCTGATGCATCGGTCCTTCGCGCGTCACGACCACGCGCAGGTTGTTGCGCTGGGCGATGTTCTCGGCGATCTCCCAATCGTGCATGCCGACGTACTGGATCTGTTCGCCGTCTTCGGGCTTGCGGTCCTTGAGCTTGAACAGGCCGTCCTGACCGCTGACGGTGAGTGTCGGAGGACCCTGCTGCGGAAACTTCGGCGAGACGCTGGTGATCTGGCCGGTGATCATCGACAGCAGGCCGTCGGCGTAACCCATCTTTATGTGGACCTGGCGCCCGATGTCGAACTGATCGCCGTCGCTGTACTTGAAAGTCTGGCTGGCGCTGCGGAACGTGGCGATGTTGGCCACCGTCATCTCGAAGCTCGTCATCTGCTCGATGTCCATCTTCACGGACAGGCTGAGGACGTCGCCGTTGGTCGCGGGTGCGAGCTGCTCGCCATCGATCTCCACGCGAAATGCCGGCGCGTAGTAGTCGACATGCGGGAGGCCCTGCAGCGCGGTCATGAGCGCAATCTCGGGATCTGCAGGCTCACGCCGGGCGTGACGCGCCGAGGATCCTGTATGCCGTTGTTGGCGGCGATGGCGCGCCACTGCGTCGGATCGTTGTAGGCGAGGTTCGCGATGGTTGCGAGCGAATCGCCCCGCCGCACGACGTGCAACTTGTCGACGTCGGGTGAGTGCCGAGGCGTTTCGGCCACCTGGTCCTCGACCGTGCGGTACTCGATGAGCACCAGGTTGAGCCTGGCTCGCAACGGAACGCCGTCCGGCGAGAACAGCACGAACGTGATGTTGAGACTCTCGACCACGCCGAGGAACACGTCGCCATCCCAGACCAGGCGGACGATGGGCGGCGCGTGGATCTCGCCATCGATCTTCATGAGGCCCTGCAGCAGATCCGTGCGGTCGCGCACGTCCTCGAGCGTGTCCGTGGTGTCGACCAGCAGTTCCGTGGTGAGCTTCTGGGCGGAACCGCGCACGTACTGCAGCGGCGGCGTCTCGAGGCCCGGAATCGCGATCTCGGCGAAGTTGTTGGTCTTCTGGAGCTGGTACTCCGTTGGATTGAACAGCAGCTCGATGGGCGGCACGCCGGTCGGGCGCACCACCTGCAGCACGGCCTTCTTCGGGCCCTGCTTCGCGCTGGCGAGGGGGATCTCGATCATGCGTAGCTCCCGTCGTCGCCGATGCGCTGGTCGCGGCGCAGGCGTTGCTTTTGCAGCTCTTCCTGGCGCTCGATGCGCTGCCACTGGTTGATGTAGCGCGCGAAGTAACGCGCGAACACCTGCTCGTCGCCTTCGCCGGCGACGTCGAACTGCACTTCCAGATGCTCGATGGTGATCATCAGTCGAACAACCCCACGACGGTATCGATGGCCTCGCCGAGATCGAACACGCCGCCCGCCAGCGTCAGGCCCTGGTGCGCGATCTCGAGGCTCTCCATGGCGACGCCCGACTCCATGGCATTGAGTTCGGGTCCCATCCACTTGGCGGCGATGCCGCCGCGGAATTCCCAGGACATCTGCAGCTTGCCGGCGCGGTCGAGCAGCATGATCGAGCCGTCACGGCGCGCGCCCAGCGACTGTGTTAGCCCGACCTGGTACCACTGCCACAGCTCCGGATCGCGCACGAATCCGTGCTTGAGCACGATGCGGCTCCAGCTGTGGCGCACCGGCAGCTGGTGCGTGAATTCGTTGAGGCCCCCTTCGGGATACGCGAACACTTCGAGGTCGGCGCCGAGGCCCGTGACCGTCTGGAACGCCCCGGCCGCGATCTCCGGCAGCAGCGCGGCCTGGCGCGCCGGCAGATAGGCGTCGGCCGGATCCAGTGTGACCAGAAAGCGGAAGTTAGGCAGCAGGTCCGTCATGGCTCGATCATCTCCAGGCGTCCCTCGCTGCTGAGCGCGATGCGAAGCGTGATGAACTCCATCGGCGTCGCCGGCGCGAGCAGCACTTCGCACAGCACGAAACCGGCGTCGACCGACGCGGGTGGATTGTTGGATTCGTCGCAGGTGACGCGGAAAGCCTGGCCGGGACGCTCGCCCTTGAGCGCGCCGGCGCGGTACGCCTGCATGAGCACGGTGGTGAGCGCGCGCACCAGCGCGAGCCACAGTGCGGGGCCGTTGTTGTCGAACACCAGGGGCTCGGCGGCGCGGCGCATGGCGCGCACCAGCCGGTGGATCAGGCGGCGATGCGCCAGGTAGAGGTGTTCGGGCTCGACCTCCGGGTCCGCCAGTGTGCGTCCGCCCCACACCACGAGGCCGCGGCCCGCCGCGCACCGCAGGACGTTCGCGCCGGATTCCGCCAGCAGCGCCTGCTCGCCGTTGTCGAAGTGATCGCCGACGTCGACGGCGCCGAACAGCGGCGCATTGGCCGGTGTGTGGTGCGCGCCGCGTTCCCGATCCAGGCGGCTCACTACTCCGGCGACATGGCCCACGGGCGAGATGCGGCGCAGCGGTGCGATGACTCCGCCCAGCGGGTCGTCGACGTCGATCCAGGGGTGATAGGCGGCAACCGTGCGCAGGCCGCGGTCGCCGAGGATGGCGCGCTGTTGATCGATCCACGCGGCAACCTGCTCCGTGCGATGCACGTCGCCAGGCGTGGACGCGAGCACCTGGCGATCGAGCCTGCCTTCGGCGCCGATCACCAGCGACGCGAACACGGCGTCGATGTCGGCCGCCGTGCCGTTCATCGCATGCAGATCGGGCAGCGCCAGCAACGCGGCCTCGGGTTCCGAGAGAAGTAGTTGGACAGCGGAGTCGTACTCCGGTCGGCCGGCCGGCGATTCGCCGCCGCCCGCCAGTTTCATCGCGGGCCAGGTCATGGCCAGCGGGCCCACGTGTGGCGCGGCCACCGCGAGGAACGCTGGATCGGGCGCGATGCGGATCAGCGCCGAGCGCTCGGCGATCTGCCTCGTGAGATCCGCGGGCGAAAGTCCGTGGAGGACTTCGCTGGACCCGCGCCGCGGGCGGATCACGAAATCCAGTTCAGGCTCGGCGCGCCCACCGAAGCGACGGTACGCGATCGAGATTTCCAGGCCGTTGGCCCATGCCCCCGGGCTGCTGGCCGAAATGCGATAACGCGCGGCCACGAATCCCGCACTTGCCGGCGCGCTCGGCGCCCAACTACCTGCTCCGTCGAGCTCGCCGACGGTCCAGGTCTGGAAGGCTTCGACGGGCGCGGCCACCGTGCGCACTACGTAGGCAACCTGGCCTTCGTTCTCGAAATAGCCACGCAAGGCGAACGACGTGTTCGCACCCTCCGTGAGCTCACCGAAACGCGACAGGTATTCACGCCAACCCGCAACACGCACCCGCTCGCCCGGCGGGCCGCGCTCGGTCGGCCCCGCGAACGCCGCGATGTCGGTGCGCAGCGTATTGGCGTCCGTGACCGGGCGCGCGAATTGCAGCCGGACGCCGGGTGGTTGTGTGAGCGGAGCGGGCATCGCCTCAGGCCTGGCCGTCCATGGAGAGGCCTTCGTGCGCGATCTCGAGAGTCTCGATCGCCGTCTCGCTGTTCGCCGCGTTGTAGCCGGGGCCCGTGTACTTGCAAGGCCAGCCGCGCGTGAAGTTCCAGCGCAGCACCGGCTGGTGGTTCTCGTCGTGCATGATGATGCTGCCCTGGGCGCGCAGGACCTGGCCTTTCATCGCCGTGCGGATCCAGTTCCAGAACGCCGGATCGCCGGTCATGCCACGCTTCAGCGTGATGTTCATGTACTTGACGAGACCAGGATTCTTGCGGTGGGTGATGTCATCGTTGCCATTGCGATACTCGATCGGCGTCACCTCGGCCTCGAGCCCGGACACCTCGCTGCATCCCGCCTTGACGGCGGTGCCGTCGGACGACACGCCGTCGATGATGACCAGGAAGTTGTAGGCACCGTATGGGTCTTCGCGAAAGGTAGGCGGCATTTGCGCTCTCCTGTTGGATCAGTTCGATTTCAGGTGGTGACCAGTTCGACGGTCTTCTGCTGGAAGCGGAAGATCACGAACTCGGCGGGCTTGACCGGCGCGATGCCGACTTCGCAGATGAGCCGCCCGGCGTCGATGTCGGCCGGCGTCATCGTGTCGGCGCCGCAGCGCACGAAGAACGCCTGCTCTTCGGTCGCGCCGAACAGCGCGCCGCTGCGCCAGACCAGTCTCAGGAAATCGCCGACGGCCTGGCGTACGCGCGCCCAGGTGTTCTCGTCATTGGGTTCGAACACCACCCACTGCGTACCCTCGTCGACGGACTCCTTCACGTAATTGAAGAGCCGGCGAACGCTCACGTATCTCCACAGCGGATCGCTCGATAGCGTGCGGGCGCCCCAGACCCGGATGCCCCGGCGGTCGGCGCGGAAATCACGGATCACGTTGATGCCACGGGGATTCAGGATGTCGTGGTCGCCGCGCGCGAGCGTGTACTCGAGCGGCTTTCGGGTGGCATTGATGTCGCGCGTGATGATGTCCCGCACGACCTCGTTCGCCGGCGCCTTGTGCACGCCCCGCTCGCGGTCACTGCGCGCGTAGATGCCGGCGACGTGACCGGCCGGTGGTACGAGTTCGGTGTCGCGGGTGTAGGGATCGAACACGCGCACCCAGGGGTAATAAGTGGCGGCGTACGACGTGTCGCGCGGCGGAAAGATGTTCTGCACCAGCCCCTGGCCACCTTCCACGCTGAGGATGGCGAAGCGGTCCGCCAGGCGCTCGCATTGCGTGACCATGGTGTTCATGAGCTGCGTCTGGTTGGCGCCACTGAGCGCCGGATGAACGTGATCCGGCGCGAGCAGCAGCGCGATTTCGTCGATGGCTTCGAGACCCGCCAGGCCAGTTCGCAGATCCGGCGCCAGCGCCGGGTTGCCCTCGTATTCGGTCGCGGTCAGCGGGGCGACCCCGTCCGAACCCACCGCCGAGTTCACTTGCGTGAACCCGGCGTTGTTGGGCCGCGCGGGGGCGACCGCAGGCGCACTCCACTGCGCATGGATCAGAGTCGAACTACCGTTGACGCGTGTGAGCACGTACGAGCCGTCGAGCGGATCGAATGACAGGTCGTCATAGTCCTCGACGGCGTCCGGTTCGACGCGATTGGCGTTGCCGATGTTGGCCGGATCCAGGGGATCCACGAAGGGATTCGGCGCGGTGCGGAAGTACAACACCGTGAGCCTGAAGCCGATCGGATTGCCGACGTTGTCCGTCTTGGTGCTGTCATCGATGCGCACGAACAACCGGTCGCCCCAGGCGCCGGGGCCATTCGCCGTGATCACGAGATTCTGGGCGCCGCTGGTGGTGGGCGCGGTGAGCGACGCCGCCGTCGCGTCGCTGCGCGTGATGCGCGCGACGAACAGCCGCACGCCGCCGTTCTCGAAGAAGCCGCGCACGGCGAACGGCGTGAACGACGTGGCGGCGGGCACCACGTCTCCGTACCAGCGCTTGAACTGGCCCCAATTGGTGACGAGACGGGGCGTGGTCGGGCCGCGCTCCGTCGGACCGACGATGCCGGCGGTACTCGTACCGACGCCTTCGATCGGGCGTGGTCCGCTCTGGACCTCCTCGACGTATACCCCGGGACTGAGATACTCAGGCATGACGGAATCCTCGTGTCAGGTCAGTGTGAAGGCGTGGCCCTGCAGCAGGTCCTGCGGCAGGGTCAGCGAGATCTGGTCGGTGCGGCCGGTGCGATGGTCGATGGCATCGAGCACGATGCCTCCCGTGAACGCGGCCCAGCGCAGCGGCAGCGCGAACACGCCGCGCTCGTCACTGAGCGCGCGCTCGGTAGTGCCCAGCGTCACTTCGACGTTCGGCACCGGGTCACCGAGCGAATCGAGCGTGCGGCCGCGCACGGTGCGCATGAAGCCCGCGAATGGATAGATAGGCGATGGCAGCAGCAGCACGGTGGTCGGAAGCGTGGGCACCACCACCGGTGGCGTGGCGTCGTCGTACGGGTGCACGTCGAACTCGAGCGCGTCGGCGGTGCGCAGGTACTCGGGGCGGTAGAAGTCGGATTCGATGCGCACGCGGTGGCGCACCATCGGCGCCACACCCGCGTTCGCGCTTCGGCCGAGTCCGGGATACAGGAGGTGGCCCGCGGGGGTCGGCACCGGGTTCACCTCGAGCCGCTGCCAGTTGCCCGCGGCATCCTGGAAGCTCAAATGCGCTTCCACCGGATGCGCCAGCGGACCGCCGGTGAATTCGTCCACGAGACGCAGCCCGATCTGGCTGTACAGCAGCGTGGTTTCGGAGGGGACGGCCACCCAGCTCATGCGCCGTCTCCGAGCGAACCCCGCAGCGTGCGCGAGAGCACCGGCGGCCGCGCCTGCAGGTCTTCGGAATCGATGCGGATGACGCGCGCGTCGTAGGTGACGGAGAGCCGGTACGGGCGCTGCACCGCGTGCCATACACGCGTCTGTTCCTCGAGCGTGAGCGGCGCGAGTTTGAGCTTGATGGCTTCGCTGGTGCCGGCGAGTCCGCCCTGCAATTGCGGGCCGGAGAGGATGGCGTCGTCGTGCAACACCTGCAACGCGCGCCCCAGCAGCTGCTGATCCGTGGCGCGGTCGCCGCTCCAGGGAGTCATGAGATAGCGCAGGATCAGTGGCACCGGCGGCCGGCGCAAAGTGACGTGCGGCGGAACGAAGTCGCGCGCGGGCGCCCGATTGCGCACCGTGGAATCCTCGATGACGTCGAAGAGGAAGATGGTCATGCGAGCCGGCGTGGTGGAAATGGCGCCCTGCAGGTCATGCACCTCCGCCACCGGCGGTCCCGGCGCGAGCGTGCTGAACGCGTCGGTCAATACCGTCTGCAGAGTGTCCGAGACATCGGCGATCACCGAAGAATCCGGCATGCGTTGCGCTGCTCCATCGTGTGCGTGCCCGACCTTCAATGCAGCTTCGATGCCAGAGGGAAATTTTCCAGTCGATTCAGCGCACTGCGCAGAACGCGCCGGTGCGAGAGGCAGCCGATGCGGACATTTCTGTCCCGCTTGCGAGCTGGAGATGTCCCAGTCGTCCGACCGAGCGTCTAGTTAGAAGCCGGAAAGGACGAGGCCCGGCGGCGCTTGCGCACCACCGGGCCCCGTGCAATTCGAAGATGTCGGTCCGCTCAGCTTTCCGTCGAACCGCCCGCTTTGCGGAAACCGTCGGCGGAGATCTCGTACTTGCGCATCAGCTCGAAGAGCGCTCGACGATTCTTGCCGCTCATGCGCGCCGCGGCCGAGACGTTGCCCCTGGCTGCCTTCAACGCCTGTTCCAGGTAACGGCGCTCGAACTGGGCCACCAGCCGGCGCTTGGAGGATTGCAGCCCCTCGAGCCAGGCATCGCTCGGCCCGTCCTGGCCCGGCGCGGGCTGATCGGTCGCGCGTCTCAGCGGAACGACACCGGCGGGCAAGGCGCGCTCCTGGAGCGACGCCAGCAGCGGCAGGTCGCGCGGCTCGACGGAACGCGCCAATTGCAGGCAGGTGAGATAGGCCACGCAATTCTCGAGCTCACGCACATTGCCCGGCCACGGGTAGGTGATCATCGCCTCGATGGCCGCGGGCGAAAAGCGCACCGCGGGCAGGGAGTACGTGGCGGCGAATCGCTTGCTGAATGCGTCGATGAATTCGGGAATGTCCTCGGTCCGCCGGCACAGGGCGGGCACCTCCACGGGCACGACACGCAACCGGAAGAACAGATCCTTGCGGAAGCGACCCTCGAGCACCGCCGCCTCGAGATCGGCGTTCGTCGCGGCGATTACCCGCACGTTGGCCTGGCGCAGCCGGTTCTCACCGAGACGCCGGTATTTCTTGTCCTGGAGGAAACGCAGCAGCTTGATCTGGCAGGGGACTCCGAGTGAATCCACCTCGTCGAGGAACAGTGTGCCGCCCTCCGCTTCGGCGACCAGCCCTTCGGACTGCGCCTTCGCGCCGGTGAAAGCACCGCCCACGTGGCCGAAGAGTATGTTTTCGAGCAGGTCGCCGGTCAGCGCTCCGCAGTTCACGGGCACGAAGCCGGACTGCTGACGATGGCTCTGATCGTGCACGTGCTGCGCGTACAGCTCCTTGCCGACGCCGCTCGGCCCCTCGATCAGAACCTCCGCATCGGTGATCGCAACGCTCGTGAGCTTCGAGAGCAACTCACGGTGCGCACGACTCGAACCGATCAGCTTCCTTGCCTCGAGCCTTCCAATCCTTTGTTCAGCTGACAAATCCTGACTCCACCGCCCCCGGTGAATGATTCGCGGACGGATGCTTTCCGCTCGCCCGGTGGGACAATGACCCGCTCTCGACGTGTCATGCAACGTGCCGCGGCGGATGCGCTTCCAAAATGGTGAATTAAGTCCGGAGTCACTTGAGACCGATCTTGGTGCACGGCCGCAAACGACTCGGAACTTTCGCCGGATTTTTCCGGGGATCGCCGATCAACCGCGGTTGCGCCAAGCGCTCTAACCACCCGGTTGCGCGGTCAGCGCTTCCTCTCCCGTGCCAGGAATCCGCCCTGCCCATCGCGAAGCACCGACCTGCCCCGCCTGGGACGTGAGTCAGATAATGCCAGCCTTCATCTGCTGCACGGCGTAGTCCGCCGCGCGCGCCGTCAGCGCCATGAACGTCAGCGACGGATTGTTCGCGGAACAGGACGACATGCTCGCACCGTCGGTCACGAATAGATTGGCCACCTCGTGAGACTGATTGTGGCCATTCAGGAATGACGTCGCGGGGTCGCGCCCCATGCGCGCCGTTCCCATCTCGTGGATGCCAAATCCGCCGGGCGGCAGTTCCTCGGGCGGCAGCGAGATGTTCGTCGCGCCGGCGCTCTCCAGCATTTGCGTCGCGTCGCTGACCAGGTACTTCGCGATCTCGCGTTCGTTCCTGCCCCATTCGAAGCGCGTATTGAGGATGGGAATGCCCCACTTGTCCTTGCGAACCGGGTCGAGCGTCAACGTGTTGTCGCGGTACGGAAGACATTCGAGAAAGCCATAGAACGCGAATGTCCACGGTCCGTATTCGCGCAGGCGTTGCTTGAGCGCCGCGCCGTAGCCGGGCATCGAGACTCCATCCGTCCA
>JAQSWD010000026.1 GCA_029266835.1 Steroidobacteraceae bacterium | reverse complement strand
TCCTGCTCGAGGATGGCGTCGACGCCGTACGTGCCCATGAGGCCGTCGCCCAGCTCGAACACGATGACGTCGGGCTTCTTCTCCGACAGCTCCGTCAGCATGGTGCGCGTGATGGCGGGCCCGACCTTGCGCGTGGTCGTGACCACGCCGAAGTCAGTGAAGATGAGCGTGTTGCGCGCACCGGAATCCTCGAAGGTGAGGATATCGCGGCGCAGGGAGACACCAGTGGCCTTGAAGGCATCCACGGTGAGTCCACGATGCCGCATGCGCGCGATGATGGCGGCCGCGGCCGCCGTCTTGCCGGCCTCCATGCAGGTGCCCGCGAGCGCGACCACGGGTACACCGTGCGTGTTCAGCGTGGCGTCCGGATTGAACTTGCGATAACCCACGCGCGCGGGCACGCCAATGCGCTCGCCCAGATAGGGAAAATCGAGCACGCCACCGATGACGCGGCAGTCGAAGGGCCGGCCCTTGTCGGGGTTCACCGAGTCGCAGACGCCGAGCACGCCGCCGATGTTGAGCATCTGCAGGATGTCACCGGGCTTCACGGTCTCGGGGATATGCCCCGAGTAACCGAACAGCGCCTTGCGATGGCCCAGCGCGCCTACGACGATGTCGCCCTGGCTCACCTTCGCCATGCGGCCGCTGGTGAGTTCCAGCGTGTTGTACGTGGACTTGTTGGTGAGGATTTCCACGACCACGACCACGCCTTCCTCGGCGGGAATGTTGTCGGTGGCGACGCGCACCTCGTTGCCCAGGCCGCAGGCCTGCGTGACCGAAGCGATCTTGTCGACGACTACAGTTCTCATTTGGCAGTTCTCATTTGGCAGTTCTCATTTGGCCGTACCTTTTTCCGTGGCTCCGGCACGCGCATGGAACATGCCCGTGAGCGAAACGATCTTCGAGAAACCCAGTGCGTCCTGCGGCGACCACTCGCCATGGGACTCGCCATACACGCCTTTCGACGCCTTCATCAGCGAGTGCGGGGATTCCACGCCCTCGATGAACAAACTACCCGGGCGGAACAACACGTGCACCTTGCCGGTGACGCGCTCCTGCGATGAAAGGAACAGCGCCTCGATGTCGCGGCACACCGGGTCGAGCAGCTGGCCTTCATGCACCCAGTCGCCGTACGGGCCGGCCAGCGATTCCTTGATGCGCTGCTGGCGCGGCGTGAGCACGAGTTTCTCGAGCTCCCGGTGCGCGGTGAGCAGCGTCTCCGCGGCCGGCGCCTCGAAAGCCACGCGGCCCTTGGTGCCGATGATGGTGTCGCCCAGATGGATGCCGCGGCCGATGGCATAGGCGCCGCCGATGACTTCCAGCGCTTCGGCCACTTCCACGGCCGACATCTTCTTGCCGTCGACGCCGACGGGACGGCCCTTCTCGAACTCGATGGTGTGTTTGACCGGCGGCCTGGGGTTGGTGAACGCGTCTTTCGACAGCACCCACGCGGAATCCGGGATGCTGCCTTCGGAGGTCAGCGTTTCCTTGCCGCCAATCGTGACGCCCCAGAGGCCGCGATTGATGGAGTACGCCGCGCCGTAGGGCGGCAGCGGCAGGTTGCGCGCGTTCAGGTAGTCGAGCTCTTCCTGGCGCTTGAAGGCCTTGTCGCGCACGGGCGCGATGACTTCGAGTTCGGGCGCGAGCGTGCGCATGGCCACTTCGAAGCGAACCTGGTCATTGCCCGCGGCCGTGCAGCCGTGCGCGATGGAATTGGTGCCGAGTTTGCGCGCCATGAGCGCGATCTGCTGCGCCTGCATGACTCGCTCGGCGCCCACGCACAGTGGATAGAGCTGGCCGCGGCGCACGTTTCCCATGACCAGGAAACGCAGCACCTGCTCGAAGTAGTCGGCGCGCGCGTCGATCTGGTGATGCGCGATGGCGCCGTAGGCCTTGGAGCGCTCTGCCAGGGTCTTCGCGCCCGCCGCGTCGATTCCGCCCGTGTCCACGGTCACCGTGATGATGGGGCGGCCGTAGTTGTCCTTGAGCCAGGGCACCAGGAACGAGGTGTCGAGGCCGCCGGAATAGGCGAGGACAATGGGTGACTCATTACTCATTTTTATTCAGACTCCAAAAGCATCGCGCAACTGCTCCAGCACGCGCGACTGGGCGCGCGCATCGGCGGTTGCGATGAAAATCGTGTCGTCACCGGAGACCGTCCCGGCGACGTCGGACCAGCCCGCCTTGTCGATGGCGGCGGCCACGCTGCCGGCCGAACCGATGGTGGTCTTGACCACCGTGATCGACGTTCCGGCGGTGCGCACTTCGCGCACGAATTGCGCGACCGCGCTGAATTTATCCTGCGTCCGCGCCGCCAGCTCCGCATTATCGGGCAGCACGTAGCCGTCGCTGTGCTTGAGCACGCCCAGTTCGCGCAGGTCACGGCTGATGGACGACTGGGTGACCGCGTGGCCCTCGCGCTTCAACAGGCGCACGAGCTCCTGCTGCCGGCGAACCGGAGTGGCGCGCAGCAGGCGGACGATGGCGGTGCGACGCGCCTCCCTATGGTGGTCAGTGTGCATAAAGAACGCGCATGGTGCATAAAAATGCAGCAGAACGCAAGGTGCCGGGTGGGGAAAGCGGGGAAAAGTAGTTCAGGTCAACGAAGTCGCCGGGAAACTACTTTTCCCCGCTTTCCCCACCCGGCACCGTGAAATCACAGCCCCGGCGGCAGAGGATTGGCAGCATCCCTGCCCACAACCGTAGTCCACGAGCGAACCTTCCATTGCGTGACCAGTCCCCCGGTGACGTAGGGATCTTCGCGCGCGAAATTTTCCACCAAGTCTTTGGAGGGGGCGGAGAACAGCAAGACGGCGCCGTCCACCGGGTCTGCGAGGGCCCCTGCCAGCAACAATTCGCCGCGCGCTTCGGAGGCGCGGGCATGTTTCAGGTGAGCGCCGCGGAATTGCGGACGGCGTTCGAGCACGTCGGGAACGTAGTCGTAGAAAAGCAGGTAATGCATGGGCTGTCCGGGAATGTCGGAACTTCGATAGGCTGCAGATCATAAGTTAGGGAGTGGGGCTTGGGCAGATTCCGGTTACGCCGCTGGCTGTGCGCGCTGTCACTGGCGGCGTCCGCAGCAACGAACGCCGCCGAAGCGCCGCGCGACGGCGACATCATCTTTCACACATCGCGCTCGGCGCAGAGCCTGGCGATCCAGCGCGCGACCCACTCGCCGTACAGCCACGTGGGCATCGTCCTGCTGCGCAACGGCAAGCCATTCGTGTTCGAAGCCATTGCCACGGTGCGCTACACGCCGCTGGCCCAGTGGATCGGGCGTGGCGACCAGGGTCGGCACGTCGTGAAGCGTCTGAAAGTGCCGCTCACCGGCGAACAGCGGAAGAAGCTGCATGCCGCCGCGGCCCGCTACGCGGGCAAACCCTACGACTTGTACTTCGAATGGTCCGACCAGCGAATCTATTGCTCGGAGCTGGTCTGGAAGATCTACCGCGACGCGATGGGGGTGGAAATCGGCGCGCGCCAGCAGCTCCGGGATTTCGATCTCTCGGATCCAGTGGTCAAGGCGAAGATGCGCGAACGCTACGGAGATAACGTGCCACTGAACGAGCCGGTGATTTCGCCCGCGGCGCAATTCGACTCGCCGCTGTTGCGCACAGTGTCGGCGAAGTGAACTTCGCGCGCGGCAGTTATCCGCGGATCGCCGCGGCGGCGCTGCTGTCGCCCGCATTGCTCGCCATACTTTTGCTTGCGGCCGACCTCGCGCTGCTGCTCGTTTACCGCACCCAACCCTGGTCCAATCCGCGATCGGTCGTCCTCGTGCTCCTCTGGTGGTCAGGCGCCGCAGTCGTGCTCGTCGCGATCGGCATCATTCTCCGAAAGCTGGGTACCACACGGCTACGACACTACCTGTTGGCAGGGCTCACCATCGGCGCCATCCCCTTGATTGGAACCCTGACGCAGTTCTTCAGTGCAGTGAGCCACCGCGCGGACGCGACCGCGCAGGGGCCTGTCGCGGGCGCAGACGTCTTCATCATGGTTCCCTACCCCTGCGCGGAACTGGTCCGGCAGGAAACCTTCGATCTGCCCGGCGCCGTTCACATGATGCTCTCGGCGTCGCTGCTGGCATCTATCTACAAATGGCTGGCGCACGGCATGACTGGTGAAGCGACGACACCGACCTGGAAGGTCGCCGGTGGCGTATACATAGTCGTGTGGGTTCTCTATCTGATCGAACCTCTCCATTACATCTATCGCTCGATTCCTTCCTGGACAGGATGGGTTTGGAAAACCTGTGACTACTTGTTCTCATAGTGGGTTCTCATAGTGGGTTCTCATAGTGGGTTCCCATAGCGGTTCCCAAAAGGGTTCCCATAGGTTTCGGAACCCTCTCGAGTCGTCTATCTTTCAAGTCTTCCCGAACTCAACCGGTATTCAGCAACTGTGAGCTCATTTTCCTCCCGGCCCCGATTCCTGGTCCTCGCGGTGGTCGCGCTGGTCGCTGGCTCCGCCGCGGCCGCCGACAAGGACCGCCCCAAGAAGTACCAGCCACCCACGGGTTTCGCGAACCATGAATGGGGCGAACTACGCACGAAGTTCGCGGACCTGCCGCAGGAGCCGCTGGGTGTCGGCGCGGCGTACATCCTGCCCAAGGAAAAGCAGGCTGCTTTCACCTGCGTTCCGGGCCGCCCCTCGGGCGGCACCATGTCCGGTGTGGTCGACGGCTGCGATTTCCAGGCGACGCTGCTGCGCTTGCGCAGGGAATACGAGGGCGGTGGCTTCTACGTGCTCTCGGAGTACGCCATTCCCGACCAGGGTCTGCGCATGGGCAACGAGAAGGATGGCGTTCTCATGCACCCCGTCGTCTACCAGTTCTGCGCGAACTGGAGCGCCTCGGTCAACAAGAAGGAAGAACCGCCGAACTTCGATGACATCAACCAGTTCTGCGGCATGCGCCTGCAGTTCGAGAGCGAGTCACGCGAGCAGCTGGCCAAACTACCGCCGGACCATGTCACGGTGTACGACCGGATGCTGAAACTCCTGATTGCGAAGTTCGGCCGTCCGGGTAATTACGCGCGCCGCGGCAAGGTGGTCATCGAGACGGAGGAAGGGGAGACCGCGGACAGTTCCGAGCGCAAGTTCAGCATCTATCGCTGGTGCCCGGCGGGCGGCGACGGCTTCCACACCACCTGCAAGGCCAGCGTGGTGATGTCGATCAATCCCACCACCGGCCTGGGAACGGTGCTGTATTCCACGCCGCTGCTCTGGGAATACGCCTACGCGCGCGACACCAATCGCAAGGGCGACCGGCTGTATAAACTGCTGCACGCGAAGCAGTAGTCAGCGGGCGTGGCGGAAGGTCAGGTTGTAGCGGCAATCGCCCGTGATCGCGTGGTGGCCTGGCTTCAACGGCCGCACCGCGTGGTACACCAGGCGTGAAGGCCCGCCCCACACGAGCACGTCGCCATCCACAAGGGCGACGCCGCGCCCTTTGCCGCCACGCGTGAGGCCATAGAAAGCGAAGCTCGCCGGCAAGCCCATCGACACCGAGACGATGGGTTGCGCGAAATTCTGCTCGTCGGCATCGCGATGAGCCGTGAGCCGCGCACCCGGCGCGTAGCGATTGATGAGGCAGGCGTCGGGTACGAATGCGGGAAATCCGCAGGCCGTCGCGGCATCCAGCGCGAGGCGCATGAACTCGTCGGGCATGCGCGGCCATTCGCGACCGGTGAGCGGGTCAAGCGAGCTGTAGCGATACCCGTTGCGATCGCTGACCCACCCCACCGGGCCGCAGTTGGTCATCGCCACCGACATGGATTGTCCGCCCGGCGTCACCAGGTGGCGGAACGGCGCCACCTCGGCGATTGTCCGCACGATGGGAAACAGTCTGGCGGTGTCGGCGAAGCCGCGCAGCAGCGTGATGCCTTCGCCCATGCTCAGCGGCTCGACGCGCGAGCCGGTCCCGGCGAACAGATCGCGCGTGTTCACTTCTCGATGGTGAACACGAGGTCGGCCGCGCGTTCCTTGCCGGCCTCGGTCTTCACGGTCCAGTTCTCGTCGAGCGTGTAACGCATCTTGAAGGTGTTGATGGACTCGGCCAGCGACACACCCCAGCTCACGTACAAACGCGGCGACAGATATTTGCCCAGCACCAGCGAGGTCTCGTTCGACACGCGGCCCGAGTCGTCGCTGCGGCGGCCGCTGGATTCCACGCTGATGTCGGGAATGCCGAGTTTGCCGCCCAACTGTGCGGCCAGCAGCGCCGCGGCTTGCCCCGCGACTTCCTGCGAAGCGCCGGGATTGCCGGGGCGGCCCACGGCCTGCGTGTCTTCGAGTCCGCCACCCGCCAGCAGAAGTGAAACGATCTGCGATTGCGGAATGGAAGGCTCGGAAAAGAACGACAGCCGGGGTTCGCGCAGGCTGCCGCGCACGTTCACGCCGGCCTTCACGTCCGGGAAAACCTTCACGGCGCGAATGTCGACCGCCGGGTCCACCAGCAGTCCGCCGCTGAAGATGAGGCGGCCGCGTTCGATGTCCAGTTTGCGCGCCAGCGCGAGATACTGGCCGTCGCGCACCTGCAGTTCGCCCGAGGCGCGGCTCGGTTCTCCCGGCAGCGTGCGCTCGGTGATGCTGCCGGTGATGTGGCCGGAGAGCCCGTAGGTTTCCACGCGCACCTTCTCGCCCAAGGTCATGGTGATTTCGCTGGTCACGCGGAAGGGCTCGTTCTCCTCCACCTCGGTGGGGCCGACCAGTCTTTCGTCCGCCGAGGGCAACACGGCGTTGGTGAGGTCGGTGGGCTCGATTCGCGCCAGCGGGATCTTCACTTCGCCCTTCACCAGGATGTCGCGGCCCGCGATGCGGAAGTCGAGATTCGGCGTGGCGTCGATGCGCGCTTCAGGAACGTCCACCACGCGCAGGTTTTCGCCGCTCACGTTGATCTGCCCATAAGGCAGGTTGTCGCGCCACTCGATCTTGCCCGAGCTGCGCAGCGTGCCGGCGCCAGCCCTGCCGTTGGAACTGAACTCGAGATTGTTGGAAACGATGCGAGCTTCCATCTCCAGTGCCCGCAGCGCGAGATTCATCTGGTACAGATCGAACTCGCCATTCGACAGCTTGACCACGCCGCTGGCGCGCGGCTCGCCCAGCGTGCCCTCGAAGTTCAGGCTGGCGTCGAAATGCCCGGCGGCGCGATCGATGGCGGGTAGATAGAGCGTCAGGAAACCCAGCTCGCCGGTGGCCATCTGCAGCTGGCCGCGCATGGGCGAGTCCGCGAGCTCGCCGTCGACCCGGTCGGCGCGCAGCCGGGCGGAGATCACGCCGCGTTGCGCGGCGTCCAGCCGCAGTTCGCTCGAGAGATGCGCGGGCTCGGCCTTGAGCGTCACGAAGCCCGAACCGAAGGTGATCACATCCGTGCGGCCGCTGGCGAGCTTGTGGCGGATGGCGGCATCCACCAGGTCCACGCGCGCCTCGCCGACGAACGGCGCGCCACCGGTAGCGCTGGCCGATGCCGTGGCATTCAGTGTTCCCTGGTATTCCACGTTGCGCGTGAGCCCGGCCGTCAGCGTGGTGATGGGCAGGTTCTGGGCCTCGGCGCGTGCGCGCCAACCCGCGGGATCTCCCGAACCCTGCGCGCAGAAGCGCGCGATCTTGCCGTGCATGCACATGGGCTCGATGCGGAAAGCCTTGGCGCTCACCATGGCATTGAACGGGGTGTCGAGCTGCAGATTGAGGTTGGCGGTGTCGTCGACGAAGAGGTTGCCGATGGTGCCCCGCCATTCACCGCCGGTGAACCTGCCCTTGACCGACATGTGCAGGCTGGTGCGGTCGGCGAGCACATCGGCTCGTATGCCATGGTCGGCGGTGGTGCCGTCGAGCGTGGCGTTGAACTGCGTGAGCTCGCGCTCGTCGAGCGTCAGCCGTGTGATCGCGATGTCGGCATGCGACGCGCGCTGCCCGCGCCAGTCGAGGTCCACGTTGGCCGAGAGTTTCTCCACCTTGAGATTCTCGTGCTCGATGCCCGAACCGCGGGCTTCGAACTTGATGACGGGCGCTTCCGGCGTGCCACCGAGTTTGCCGCGCGCGTGCAGCTCGCCTCGGGCGCCCTCTGCCAGCAGTGCGAGGTTATCGGCATCCAGCGCGAAATCGAGGTTCAGCGCGCGTGACGCGCCGACCTGGCCGTCGAGCGCCAGGCGAGTGTTGCCGGCCTGGAATCTGAGCTTGTCGAAGGTGTAGTCGTCGCCATGCATCACCACGCGGCCGCTACCCGTCGCGACATTGCCGCGCAACTTGCCGCGCAGATCGCTGAACGCGAACTCGATGGTGCCATCGCCGAAAGGCGCGCCCTTGGCCTGCATGTTGAAATCCAGCGCGCCGACGAAACCGGGCCGCAGCGTGGCCGGATTCATTCCCGTTACGTGGCCGGCCAACGACCAGCTTTCGTTCGGGTTCCAGCGCGCCTCGCCCGCCAGCCGCGCCTGCCCGCCGAAGGCGCCGAGATCGAGTTGATCGATGCCCAGATGATCCTTGTGCAGGGCGCCGCGCATCGACACCGTCATCGGGTCGACCCTGGGCACGTAGAGATCGCCACGCGCGGTGAGGGCGTAGGGCCAGATGCCTTCGAGCCTGTACTGGCCTTCGGGGCTGGCAAACAACTGCGGCCTCTCGGCGGTGAACCGCTCCGCGAGCGGCCACCTCAAACTACTCCACGTGCCGGCGAGATTCAGGCGCGGCCCGTTGTCTTCGGGGTCGATGGTACCCGCGCCCTCCAGGCGGCTGCCCGTGGCCTTGTGCGTGAATGCATAGTGCGTGGCATTGACACGCTGATCCGCGTAGTCACCTTCGAACACCACGTCGAACGCGCCGGCGCCCAGGCCGGGCACGAGCAAGGGCCCGCGCGCGTGGAAGGCGTTCATCTTGCCACCGATGGCGAGCCTGCCGCTGACGATGCCCAATGCGCTGCCGCCGCCGAACGCCTGCAGGTCGAAGTTGTGTACCTGCGTGTTGCCGGTCCAGTGGAATGCCCGCGAAAGTTCGAGCAGATCGGCATTGAAGTCCGCACGAAACGGCGTCTGCAACTTGCCGGACACCGGTAGTTTGGCCAGGTCGCCGTCGAAGCCGGTGTCGGCACGCCACTCGGGCTGCCCTTCCATGATGATGCGGATGGTGGCTTCGCCCGAGAGTTTCATCGGGTCGGCGGCGCGCAGCTCGCCCAGCGCCCGCGCATGGATATACCCGAAGATGACGTTGCTCTCGAAGATGCGGATGTTCTTGTGGCCGACGATGCCAGCGGCGCTGACCTCGTCGAAGCGCACCTCGCGACCGTTTGGCGCGGTGATCATCAGTGTCTTCGTGGTTGCGTGCTCGGCGCTGATGCTCAGCAGGCGGGGCAGGAATCTGGGCGGCAGCTTCGGCCGTGGCCGCGTGCGCCTCTTGACCGTGATCTCCACCCGCTCGGCATTTGCGGAGCGCACCGAGATGCGGCCCACCAGCAGCGGCCAGAAATTCACCCGTGCCGAGCCGTTGACCACGTGCGTGCGCGTGAGCTCATGATCCACGACCACATCCGTGGCGCTGAATCCGCCGGCAATCGTGCCTCGCACGTCGGCGATCTTCAGCGTCGTCGACCTGCCCATTTTGTCGGGCAGCCGCGCCACCGCGAATCGCAGCCCGGCCTCGGTGTAGATCACCCAGGCGAGAATCAGGATGATCAGCAGCAGCAGGCCGCCGAGGACCAGTCCGGAGATCTTCAGTGACTTCCTGATTTTCGCGACGGCCGCCATCAGAGCTTCGGCGAGAAGTTCAAGTGGAGGCGCGGGCCCGGTCGTTCCGTTTCACCCGGCGGCGTGGTGAGCGCCTGCGCCACGTCGATGCCCACCGAAACCACGGGCAGCCGGAAGCGGAAGCCGATGCCCACGGAGTACATGAGCGCGTCGCCGAATTCGTCGAAGGCATTGCCGGCATCCGCGAATGCCGCGACCGCGAAGTTCTTCGGCAGATCACGCACGAGCTCGACCGATCCCACGAGCAGATGCTTGCCGCCGGTCTTTTCCAACTGGGGCGTGCCATCCTCGTTGAATTGCGGCACGCCGCCGATGATGACCTGCTGGATGGGCGACAGGTCGTCGCGGCCGAAGCCGCGCACGCTGCGATCACCGCCCGCGAAAAAACGCTGCGACGGCGCGAGGCCGCTGGTTTTCGACAGCGCCGTGGCGCCGAGATCGCCGCGCAGCAGCACATGCCATTTGGGTGCGACGTCCCAGACGCGTTCGGCCTGCAGCCGCACCTGGAGGAAGTCGGAGTCGGAACCCAGCGTCTTGTTGGAGCCGCGCAATTCGCCGTACAGCGCGCGGGAGAACAACGCTTCACCGAGGTAATTGCGCGGCACCAGCGAGTAACTGATGCCGGGGATGAGCAGCGTCTGCTTCTCGCGGATGCCGGAAGCGACGAATTCGGATTCGGTCTGCAGGAATTCGACGTAGGTCACGCGCTGCCAGTACTGACCGAACCAGGGTCCGCGGATGTGCGTGAAGCTGGGCGCGAAGTTGATGTCGCGGTTCTCGGTGTCGGCTCGCCGTTCCTTGAGGCCGGTGAGCTGCAGCGTGAACTTCTCGGTGGCCGGGTCGCCCACCGGCACGATGTAACGAGCGTCCACGGATTGCTCGAGGGTCGCAGCCCTGATTTCCGTACGGAACCGGTGGCCGCGCCGGTTGACCAGCCGGTTTTCCCACGAAGCCGTGCCGCGCGCCTCCGTGTCGGTGCCGTAACCGACGCCGAACTGGTAGCGGCTGCGGCGGTTCGGCTCCGCGGTGATGTCCACCGGCACGATGTGCTGTTCGCGGTCGCGATCCTGCGGCAGCACGTCCACCGTGGCGAAGTACTGGCTGTCGTCGAGCGCGAACTGGGTGCGCAGCAGTTCGGTGGCGTCGAACAACTGGTTGGGCTGGTAGCGCAGGAACCGGCGCACGAGCTTTTCGTCGATGGCGTCCTGCGAGATGCTGGTTTCGCCGAAGCGGTATCGTTCACCGGTTTCGAAGTCGATGTACACCTGCGCGACCCGAGTCTTCGGATCGACGCGCATCTCGTTGCGCGTCATGCGCGCATCGAGGTAGCCGTATGTGGACGCCGCGCGCAGCAGGCCGCCCTTGAGCGTTTCGTAGTTGGAATGCATCAGCCGATCGCCTTTCCGGATCGGCGGGTCGGAGGTGATGCGAGTGAAGATTTCGTCGGTGGCGCCCGGACCGGTGACGTTCACCTCCACCTCTTCGACCAGCACCGCCGCGCCGGGGGTCACGGTGATGAACACCTCGTAGTCCTCTTCGCCGTCGGGACGGGGAGGCACTTCCGAGGTGATGACGGGTTCGTAGAAGCCGAAGGGCCGCATCGCGGCGCGCACCTCGCGCTCGCAACGTTCCTGCAATCGCTCGACGAATTCCGGCGAGAGGTCGTCGGACCTCTTGTACCGCTCGAACGATAGATAGGCGAGGATGTTGGCGCGCACTTCCTCGCTCACGCCGCGCACTTCCACCTTGATCTCGGCCGATGCCGGGCCCGCGAGCAACCCCAGCGCCAGCAACGGGATAGCGAGACAGCGCTGGCGGAATTTGAACTGCAAGGTCGGCATGACACCGCGGAAGGACGAACCCGGAGATTCTAATGAGAGTCGTATCCCGGCGCGCGGGTTCCTCGTGGCGATGAGACGGAATTACGCCCCGTTCAGCCGAAGTTCAGATTCGGCGACCGGGCGATGTTCGGCGGATTGTCCCGACACTCGCCCGTCGGAGTCGAATCGCCGCTCGATGAAGGCCAGCATCTCGTCGTCCACGGTGAGGATGGTGGAACAGCGGGTGCCATATTCGGGGTCCAGGACAAATGGCGCGGAGAGCTTGCGCGCCCATTCGGCGGAAAGGCCGCCGGACGGCTGGCTGTCCGTCGGGGCAGTTTCGCGGTCCGCGAGCAGGGCGAGCAGGTGGTTGGCGAGCGACTCGCGGTCGTCCGCGACCGGCGAAGACAGCAGCGCGCCGAATCGCTCGCGCACGCGGACCAGCTTGGGCCAGGGCGTGTCGAGGAAATCGTTCGACAGGCCGTAGATGCCCGGCGGCAGCTCGCGCGCGAAAACATCGGCGCGGTTCGACGCGTACCAGAGTGAATTCCGATCGGCGAGCAGCAGGTTGAAGCCCGCGTAGCCCGGAGCCTCGATTTCAAAGGCTCGCAGGCTCTCGTCGGGCGGCGAGTTCCCGCCGAGGTACGCCGGGATCAAGGCGCCGCGCGAGGGCGCGCTGCGCCGGGGCCGCCCGAACTCGCGGAAATTGGTGACGATGCCGAAGCGCTGCATCGCGTCCGCCGCGAACCACGCGCCGCCGGCCTGCAGGTCGCGTCCGCCCGCCACGCCCGGAATATCGGGCCACGGAGCCAGCGGCGCCGCGGCCCTCGCGTGGAATTCGTCGCGGTTCGCCGCGGCCACGACGCGATACCGCGGATGGCAACGCCATGCCAGGACTAACAAACACATGGCGTCACCCGCGGCTCGAAGGCTCGCTGAACCAGCCTTCGATGAGCCGGGCGGAGATGGACCCGGGCGGTGGCAGCGCCGGATGGCCGGCCGCCACGTCGGCGCGCGAGAACCAGCGCGCGTCCTCGAGCTCGCCGTCACGCAGGCTGATCTCGTGCGTGCGTGCCACGGCGCGGAAACCCAGCATGAGAGAGGATGGGAAGGGCCACGGCTGCGAAGCCACGTACTGCACGTCGGCGACCAGCACGCCGGATTCCTCCTCGACTTCGCGGATGACCGCGTCCTCGAGACTTTCACCAGGCTCCACGAAGCCGGCGAGCGTGGAGTAGCGTCCTGTGGGCCAGGAAGCCTGGCGCCCGAGCAGCGCGCGCTCGCCCGATGCATCGGACACCAGCACGATGATGGCCGGGTCGAGCCGGGGAAAAGTTTCGTTGCCGCAGCCCGGGTGCGTGCACCGCATTACGTGCCCGGCGCGCGCACGCCCGTTCTCGGCCCCGCAGACGCCGCAGAAGCGGTGACGTGCGCGCCACAGCACCAGCGCACGGGCATACGCGAGCAGCGACGCCGCATCCGCCTGCAGCAGCGGCGCCAGCGGGCGCAACTCGCGCAGCTCGGTGGCTTCGGGCAGCGGCGGCCCCGATTGCGACACGATCTCCGCGCTGTATTCGACGAGCACCGTGCGCGCGCCACGGAACCACCCTAACAAGGTGAACGACGTCTCACCGGCCGCGTCCACCAGCGGGTCGCCATTGCGCAGCAGCGCGATGTCCACCGAGGGCACGCGCACCAGCTGCGAGGCGCCGGCCGCGAGCACGTAGCGCGTCTCGGGGTCCGCGCGCGCCGCGGACAGCCAATGAGGATCGTCGCGCAATTCCGCGCGACGTTCGATGAACGGGCCCGCGAACAGCTGTTGGGAAAGGCTCACGCGGGAAATGTACCGCACCCGCGTGGTGCACGCCCATCAGCCAGGGTCGGTGGTTTCGCAGCCGTACCGCTGGCCCGCCACGCGGGGTCCGCCGCAGTCGTTGCACATCGGCACGCGCAGGGCCAGCCGGTCGGTGACCAGCACGCCATTGCAGTCACGGCAGTGCGCGACCCGCAGCTCGTCGCCCGCGTGCAGCGCCCCGATCAGGTAGACGGCGTGCTCGAAGGAAATCTGCGATTCACCGATGAGCGCGCTGTACGCCTCGAATGCCTCGCAGAGCAGCGCGCCGCGCGCGACGTTCGGCGGATGCTGGCCGGTGCGCTCGATGACGATCGCCTCGCCCTTGCCAGGCCGCGGCGTGAACAGTCCGAAAAGGCTGCTGACACTGGCGAATACAGCCGCTTCGCGCCGCATGCGCAACGAGCGCGTGAAGAATGCCGCCTGGCGTGGTGATTTGCCTCGATGTCGGGTGACGCCGCTGCCGCCGGCTTCATGAAGATAAGTACGGTAAAGCTTGCGGATGCGGTCATCGGTGAGACCGGTCCACGCGCGGATGGTATGAGTGCGCGCCTCATGCTGGATGAAACGCAGCGCGAGGTCGAGCCGCAGTCGGTCGCGGCTGTATCTGTCGTCCGAGATTCTCATGGGTTTCCCTGCCCTGTAGATAGTCCATTTTTGCCTGCCGAGAATTTGGGAAAAATTTCCCAAATTTCCGGGAGACTTTCAAGGTGCGGCGGGGCAAGATATCTCCCGCGATTCAGGAGGAATGCGATGAGCGGCCGACAGGGACAGCGCGAACAGCTTCGACATTGGTTGCCCTCACAGGGCGTGGATCCGGCCCCCTTGGCCGAACTCAACGCCGAATGCCTGGGCCTGTTAGCCCTCCGGGCGGGCAATTCGGACAATTCGGGCAATCCGGACGGTCTGCCGGACTTGTTGAGCGAATTGCGCGACTTGTGGGCGGACCTGCCCAACCTGGCGGTGCGCCGCCTGGCAGCGGCACCCTTCAGTCTGTTCGACGCCGGCTTCGCGTCCTCACCCCGCTGGCTGGAGTTGCGGGCTCCCGGCGTCAGTGACCTGTCCCAGCGCACCGGGCCGGCGTACTTCGAGTCCGCCGCCGCGCGTTCGATCACGCGCCGCATGCTCGTCTACGGCTGGCATCTTGCGCGCAGCCGTCCGCGTGCCGCCTGCCTGGTGTTTGGCGCAACGCTACCGGTCGTGGAATCGCTCGCCGCCTGTTCACTCTACGCACTGGAAGCCGCGGCCGAACGCAATGGCGACGCGCTTCGTCCGAGATGGCAGCAACAACACGCCTTCTGGCGCGAACTGCTCACGGCGGCTTCGACTGGCGCCGACCAGCGGTTGCACGAGTTGTTGTTGGGTGGCGTGCAGCGCCTGGCGGCGGATACGCTGGCCGCGCAGGCGACGTGAACTTCCCGGGTGGGGCGCACCGCGCGGGCTCCTAACTACATCGGTCGCGCCCGGCGGCTTCACCAGACACCCGGGCACTCCCTTACGGAGATCGATCGCTGTGCGCGACAAGGGTCACAGTTCGCTCGGTTCGCGTACTTCACGCGCCGGAATCCCGGGAACTTCGCGGCGCCGCCGATATCCCCTATTTGAATTATCGTCCGGCCGAAGTTGCCTACAGGTCGCATCGCTGCCCCGCAATCGGAATCGGCGTATCCTCGGGGGCGACATCTGATCGCAAGGTGTTGATAATCCGAATGGATTCGAAGTAACAGGAATTGAACCCGGGTCCACGTGGAAGAGGGCTGCGTGTTTCGCGGGTTCCGAAAATGGAGTCAGCTCTTACATGTTTTCAACTGCGCGCGCAGTGGTCGCCTTCAGCCTCATCACTCTCCCCGTCGCCGTCCTTGCCCAGTCGGGGCCCGCCGATCCCCAGATCATCAACGCGGCTTCGAAAGCCAAGGTGAACATCGGTCCGCGCAAACTCGGAGGGCAGCTGGTGGCCACGGTGCGCGTGGACGAGTCTGGCAAGGTGGGCGACGTCACGGTCCTGGAGAATTCCACCGACGATGGCTTCGAGCCGCAGCTGATCAAGGTGCTGCAGAACGCGCGTTTCCGTCCGGCCATCGACGAGAACGGCGCGCCCGTGGCAGCCAGTATCGACATGAAGGTGGAGCTGCGTCCCTCCACGGGTTCCGTCCCCAAGCCGGTGGCCGCCAGGCCCGATCCGCAGCTCACCGAGAAAGAAAAGGCGCGCATCCGCCAGATGAAGTGTTCCGACTTCCGCTGGGAGTGGGATCTCATCGAGAAGGAGGCGGGCGGCGCCATCGCCACCGAGTTCATGCCGCGCATCGCCACCGCCATGTACACCGCGCATCGCACCGAGCAGGGCGAATACGTGGACGCCAAGGTTTGGAAGGCCTCGGAGAAGGCGCTCGAGGAAGCGGCCAAACGCTGCGGCGGCAATCCCGACCAACTGTTCTGGCAGGACACCTTCCGGGTGGTCCTGGACGAGGCGGTGCCGAAGTAGTCCCTCTTGCCGATCGCGACGGCTACCCCTTAAGAAACATGTAATCGGGGCCGGGAAGCCTCAAGCTACGCCCTAATGCACGCACTTTCGATACGCGGCCTCACCAAGACGTACAAGAACGGGGTGAAGGCCCTCAACGGCGTCGATCTCGACGTCGAGACCGGCGACTTCTTCGCCCTGTTAGGCCCGAACGGCGCCGGCAAGACCACCCTGATCGGCATCCTCACGTCCCTGGTGAACAAGACATCGGGCACGGTCAGTGTCTTCGGCCACGATATCGACCAGGAACTCGAGGCGGCCAAGGCCTGTATTGGCATCGTTCCGCAGGAAATCAATTTCAACCAGTTCGAGACGCCACAGACCATCCTGGTGAACCAGGCCGGGTTCTATGGCATCGAGCGTGCACAGGCGCGCGAGCGCGCGGAAAAATATCTATCGCTGCTGCAGCTCGCCGACAAGCGCAACAAGATGGCGCGCGGGCTGTCCGGCGGCATGAAGCGCCGGCTCATGATCGCGCGAGCGCTGGTGCACGAGCCGCGGCTGCTCATCCTCGACGAGCCAACGGCCGGCGTGGACATCGAGATCCGCCGCTCCATGTGGGACTTCCTGCGCGAGATCAACGAGCGCGGCACCACCATCATCCTGACAACCCACTATCTCGAGGAAGCGGAAACGCTCTGCCGCAACATCGCCATCATCAACGGTGGCCTGATCGCGGAACGCGACCGCATGTCCAGCCTGTTGCGCAAGCTGCAGGCGGAGACCTTCGTGCTCAACCTGCGCGAGTCGGTGTCGGCTGTGCCGGTGGTGCCGGGCTACAGCTTCGACCTGGTCGATGAACATACGCTGGAAGTGGAAGTGTCCAAGGAGCAGAGCCTCAACGAGGTGTTCGCCGGCCTGTCGGCGCAGGGCATCCACGTTCAGTCCATGCGCAACAAGGTCAACCGGCTCGAAGAGCTGTTCATGAAGCTGGTGGAAGCGCGGCCCCAGGCATATCGCGAGGGAGCACGCGCGTGAACGAGCCGGCAACGCAAACGCAGGCCGCGGATTCCCCCAAGGCGCTGGGCGCCGCGAAGTGGGTGGGTTTCAAGACCATCATCATCCGCGAGTACGGGCGCATCATCCGCATCTGGGCGCAGACCATCGTGCCCTCGGCGGTCACCTCCGCGCTGTACTTCGTCATCTTCGGTAGTTTGATCGGCTCGCGGGTCGGCCTCATGGACGGCGTGCCTTACATGCAGTACATCGCGCCCGGCCTCATCATGATGTCGGTGATCACGAACTCGTACGGCAATGTGGTGTCGTCGTTCTTCGGCGCCAAGTTCGGCAAACACGTCGAAGAGCTGCTGGTCGCGCCACTGCCCAACTGGATCATCGTGCTGGGTTACGTGGGCGGTGGTTTGCTGCGCGGGCTGCTGGTGGGCACCGCGGTCACCATCGTGTCGCTGATCTTCACGCACCTGGCCGTGCACCACGTGTTCGTGATCTTTGCCGCCGTGGTGCTCACGTCCATCGTGTTCTCACTGGGCGGGTTCATCAACGCGCAGTTCGCCAAGAATTTCGACCAGGTGAACTGGATCCCCACCTTCGTGCTCACGCCGCTCACGTACTTCGGCGGCGTGTTCTATTCGATTTCGCTGCTACCCGAGTGGGCGCGCCACCTGTCGTACGCCAACCCCATCCTGCACATGGTCAACGCGTTCCGGTACGGCTTCCTGGGCGTCAGCGATGTGCACATCGGGGTGGCTTTCTCGATCATGGCCATCGCGGCGGTGCTGATGTTCGGCGTGGCGCTGTTCTTCATGAACCGCGGCACCGGCATGCGCGAATAGCGCCATCGCGATCTATTCGGAGGCGTCCTCGACAGCCTTGCGCGCATCGGCGGCGGCCTTCTGGGCGGCGGCCAGGTCCTTTTCTATCCTGGCCTGGGTCTTCTTCGCTTCCTCGGCCTGCTCGGCGGCAAGCTCGGCCTGAGTCGCGGCCACGCTCGCGGTTTCGGCGGCGCCACATCCGCCCAGCGTCAGGGCCAAACCACCCAACAATGCGATCACGATGCCCTTGTTCCTGAATTGGGTCATGGAGTTTCTCCCGTGGTTGTTGCGGTAATTACGCCGTTTTCCGTCAGGAAACCGAGTACCAGATCCCACTGTGGCGGACAGTCGTTGTGGTGGCAATCCAGTTCGACGAAGCGGGCTTGGGGCGCCGCCTGGGCCAACTGGCGTGCGTGTGCGAACGGAATCACCTCGTCGTCGACGCCGTGCACGATGAGCACCGGACCGCGGAACCCGCGCAGCGCCGACGCGGTGTCGAAGCGGTTGACGATGAGGAAATCCGGAACGCCGTGGGCGCGCACCATGTCGGCGAGGCTGGCGTAGGTGGACTCGAGTATCAGCGCCGCCAGCGGACGCTGCCGTGCGAGCTGCCCGACCGCCCCGCCACCCATTGAGCGCCCGTGCGCGACCACGCGGCGCGCATCGACGCGCGGATCCTTCACCGCCCGGTCGTAAGCGGCAAGGACCGCGGCGGTGATGCTTTTCTCCGAGGGCTTGCCGCCGGAGCGGCCGTAGCCGGGATACTCCACGAGCAGCACACCGGCCCCGGCATCGCGCAGCGGCGCCACCCGCTCGGCCCACTGGTCGATGAGCTCGCCATTGCCGTGGGTATTCACGACCAGCGGTGCGGCACCGGGCCTGCGCGCCGGCAGGAACCAGGCCTCGACCTGGTCGCCATTCACGTCCAGCCAGACGACTTCTCCGCCAACCTTCCCCACGGCGTCCGGAATCTGCGCGGAAACGGGAATGAAAGGGAACGCCAGCTTCGACTGCAGGCTTGTGACGATAGCCGCGACGGCGGCCAGGAGGACAAGGAGAACGACTCCCGCGACGATCATCCGATTGCCCATGCCTCCTACGATGACAGAAGCCTTCCGGCGGCGCCAAAAGAAACGGGGGCCCGTCCACGTGGAACGGGCCCCCGCCGGATCATCTAACTATTACTTCTGTTTCCAGGCGCCGCTGTCGTCCTGGTAGTACCATCCGGGCTGCGCGCCCGTCGCCACCCAGCGCTTGGCGAAACTCTTGCGGATGTCCGCTTCCCATTCGGGATGGTTGTTGGCCTTGGCGATCTCCGCGTACAGCTGCGCGCGGTCGGCATTGTCCTCGGACACCAGGCGCTTGACCGTGGCGCGGTCGGGCAGGGCCACCGCGTTGAGGTCGCGCACGTCGATGTTGCCGTCCTTGGTCAGGCCGACGGCGCCACTGGCGAAGAACTTCTGCAGTTCTCCGAAGCGCGCGGCCATGGACGAGGTGATGCGCGTGATCGCCGGCGAGCTCACATTGAGTGTCTCGGCGCCCTGCGCGTGGGCCGCGGGGACCAGCACGCTCAGCGCGCCATTCGCGGCCAGCGCCAGGAAGTTAGGCGACTGCTCTTCCCGCGCGGGAGCGAAGTACCCGGTGGGCGGCGTGGTGCCCGCGCCGCTGGTGATCTTGTTGATCACCTGGTCCGCGGCCTGATCGGCGGCGGCGGCCGGGAAATAAACGTTGATGGTGACGCACGCGGCGATCAGCAGGCTCACCAGTGCAATCTTCAGCGGCAATACGCGTCGCATTCAAAACTCCTTTGTTCCAAGCTCGAGGCCCGGACGCGGACATGATCGGGGGGCATCGATGAATGCGTCCTGAACACGCCATACGTCAAATCTGGCGGCCAATCTGCCGGCAATTCTGGCCCCTAATTCCAGGCCCGTCCATCCGAGCGCCTTGCAATCTTATTGCGTCGACGCACCGCCGAAATCGGCGGTGGCGATGGACGCCAGCAGCTGGCTCCAGCGAACGCGCCCGGCGTTGCCGACGATGTCGATGCGCGGAATCCCGGCGCCCTTGACGATGTAATAGCCGATGCCCGCGGGCTCCACGCCCGACATCTCGCAGACGTCGTTGCGCAGCTTGCAGGTGATGCCGAGCTTGTCGTAGCTGTATTCATCGAAGAAGCGCAACACGCCGCCCTGCAGCGCCTGCACCACGCCGCCACCACCGCCGCCCACGTTCGACAGCGAAGTGACCGCCCTGGCGCTGATCTTGTGCCGCGACTTGTCGCCCTTGGGCGTGGCCAGCCGCGCGTCGAAGGAAACCGGCGACCAGTCGAACAGCTCCAGGTTGAGCACATCCACTTCCAGGCGCCCCGTGATGCTGCCCACCTCGAAGGTCTGCGTGACCAGGCTGAGATCGAGATCACGCGCGCGCACGTCGGCGAAGAACTGCGGGAAATTCCCGAGCGGATCCTGCAGGCGGATGTTGCTGCCGACCACGCGTCCACCGAACACTTCGGATTCCACGTTGCCCTGGAAGGTGAGCAGCTCGTCCTTGAGCGTCACGCCGGGAATGTTGGCGGACAGCGTGCCCTGGAACGCCGGCCAGCCGAACACCGTCGCCAGCCGCGTCATGCTGATGGGCTCCACCGCGCCCTTGAACTGCACTTCCATGTTGCTGGCGCCGAGATTGCCCATGGACAAGGTGTCGATGGCCAGCGCGCCGTCGAGGATGGGTAGTCTGGTCGGCTTCATCACCGCGAAGTTCGTGCCGCGCGCAACGAATTCGATTTCGGCCGCGCCGCCCGACAAACCGAATGCGCCGCCCTCCGCCCATGACAGCTTCGAGTAGGGCGCATCCACGCCGGCCGGCGTCCAGTAAACGTCGCCGTTCATCTTCGAGATGTACAGCCTGTCCTTCTTGTCGTGCAGCACGAGCGACTCGGGCAACACGTGCAGCGACACGGGCGCGTTGTCGCGCACGGACACTTCGCCGCGCAGAGTGCCCGCCATGTCGGCGTCGCCGAGCAGCGTGGAAGCCAGCGTGATCTGCATGTAACTGGTGTAGGCCGCGGGGAATTCGAGCTTGTTGATCTTGAAATCGCCGCTGAACAATGGCGTTTCGCCGGCGAGATTCATGCTGCCCGACCCGGTGAGATCGATGAGGTTCTTCTGCAGCAGCTGCAGCGAACCGATGGTCAGCAGATCGCCTTTCATCACCGCCTGGCCGGTGAGGTCCAGCGCGTTCTGGCCGAAGTCGAGCAGCACCGGGCCGACCAGCACCTGGCCCTGTCGCCCGGCCACGTCCAGCGTGAGCGCGGTGTCGGCGTCGTTCAGGCGGGCACGTATGCGCGCCGTGGCCGCCATGTTGTCGGTGACGATGGTGCTGGCTTCGTTGGTGAGGCCCACGGCTTCCAGCTTCAGCGTGGCGTCGATGTGGGTGCCCTGGCCGGCGTCGCGGGCGCTGCCTTCGACTGCGGCCTTGCCGTCGCCCGTGATGTCCGCGGGTAGTTCGAACCAGCGAGCGGCGAATTTCCGCAGCGCCGCCACGGAGGTGGTTCCGGTGCTGCCGCGCACGCTCCAGCCCCTGGCGTCGAGCAGGCCGTCGAATTTCGCCGCGGTTCCGGCCACCCGCAACCCCGAACCGGAGAATCGCGTGGTGCCCTTGTCGATGTCGTACTCCGCGGTCAGGTGCATGTTCACGTTGCCGGTGGGGCCACCGCGGCCGGTCAGCTTGCCCGCATCGCAGGCGTAACGCGGCTCCGCGATGACCGGCGCATCGCACACCAGCAACAGCGACCTCAGCGTGCCGACGGGATCGGCGAGCGTGGCCGAGTCAGCGCCAATGGTGAGACGCGTGCGCTGTTCGTCGAGTACATCCAGTTTCACGCTGGCCGCCTGCACGGGGATGCCGGCCACGGTCAGCTCACGCACTTCGAGCACAATGGAATCGACCGCGCGCGCATCGGGCGAGAACCAGCCCCCGCACATCAATAAGAGAAGCGCGCTGCGGCGCAAAAGACTCATGCGCCGGAGTGTAACCCCCCGCCGCGGGCCGTTCAGCCAGCCAGGCACGTGCGCGGATGAACCATATCAGTGGGTGGGAAATAAAAGCTTCATGGGGTAGTCACCTGCCTGACTTGCGCGAGCCGGAGACTGCGCGGCATGGCTACCCATAGTTCATCCATGGGCACTCTACTGGCGAGGTTCGATCTCGCCGAATACCGGTTGTGCCGTCGCCTGAATCGCGGCGTCCAACATGCCGCGATCCGCATCTTCTTCATGGCCGCGAGCCGGCTGGGCGATGGCGTCATCTGGTACGCGCTCATGCTTGCGCTGCCATTCGTCTACGGCGCGCAAGGTCTGCGCGTCGCCGCGATCATGCTGGCCACCAGTGCGGTGGGATTGGCCGTCTACAAGATTCTCAAGCGCACCTTCGTGCGTGAGCGGCCTTTCATCCGCCACCAGGGCATCTCGCTCGCGGGCGCCCCGCTCGATCGCTACAGCTTCCCGTCGGGCCACACGCTGCATGCGGTGGCATTCACCTGGCAGGGCTGCGCGGCGTTTCCGGAATTGTGGTTCGTGCTGGCGCCGCTGGCGCTGGCCATCGCGGCCTCCCGCGTGGTGCTGGGACTGCACTATCCCACCGACGTGCTCGTGGGCGCATTGCTGGGCGCGCTGTTCGGGTTCCTGGGCGTCGCCGCCGGAGCGTCCTTCGGCTGATGCGAGTACTCTTCGTTTCGGACGTCTACTTCCCGCGAGTCAACGGCGTCTCCACTTCCATCCGCACCTTCCGTTCCGACCTCACGCAACTCGGCGTCGAGACCCTGCTGGTCGCGCCGGCGTATCCGCAAACTTCCGGGGGAACCGCGGACGACGGTGATCCTTCCATCATCCGCGTGGCCTCGGGCGGCGTGCCCATGGACCCCGAAGACCGCCGCTTCAAGCGCCGCGCGCTGCGCGCCGCGCTCAACCGCGATCTCGCTGCGCGCGTGGACCTGGTGCACATCCATACGCCGTTCATCGCGCACTACGCCGCGGTGCGGTTCGCGCGCGAGCATGGCTTGCCGGTGGTGGCCACCTATCACACGTTCTTCGAGGATTACCTGCATCACTACGTGCCCATCCTGCCGCGCGCGATCGGCCGGGCCCTGGCGCGGCGGTTCACGCTCTCGCAATGCCGCGACGTGGCCGAACTCATCTCACCCAGCGCGCCCATGCGCGATGCGCTGCTCGCGTACGGAGTGACGACGCCCATCGAAGTGCTGCCCACGGGCATGCCCGCCGAAAGTTTCGTGCGCGGCGACGGCGCGAAATTCCGCCGCCAGTTCGGCATACCCGCGGGCAAGCCGCTGCTGGTGTACGTGGGGCGCGTGGCCTATGAAAAAAACATCGACTTCCTCGTGCGCATGTTCGCGAAACTGCGCGCGCGGCGGCCGGATGCGCTGCTGGTCATCGCCGGTGAAGGCCCCGCGCGCGAGAGCCTCACGCGCCAGGCGCGCGAACTGGGTCTCGGCGGCGCCGTGAAGTTCATCGGTTATCTCGATCGGCACACCGATTTGCCTGGCTGTTATGCCGCGGGCGATGTGTTCGTGTTCGCCTCGCGCACCGAGACCCAGGGACTGGTGCTGCTCGAGGCCATGGCGCAGGAGCTGGGCATCGCAGGCCATGGCGAAGAAGCTGCTTATGTTCTATGAACGCGTGAAGTCGCAACACGCGGCGGCCGGCGCCGGCGCGATCGCACCGGCCTGAAATAAGAACGCCGCCCGGTTGAAGGGGCGGCGTCAAGACACGGTCAATCGAACCGTGTTGTCGCGTTCGGGCAGCTTGCGCTAAGGCCCTCCCAGAAAGCCGGCTCGTTATTCTTTGCCGACTTCCACCTGCTTGACGCACTTACCAACGTCTTTGTCACAGGTCACGTCTACGGACCGAGTATGTGTCGCGCCATCGGGCGTCGTGCGCGTGGTATCGCGGGTATATCCGTCTTCCGTGCGCTGGATCACATCGGATTTTTCGCCCGTGCGCCCGTCGAATGTCGTGTAGTTGGACTCGCGCGTGACAGTGTCGGAATTCTTGTCACGTGAGACGGTGAGATCGCGCGTGGCGGTCTCGCCCTGGGCATTGGTGACCGTGGCCGAGCGGGTGAATCCGTCGTCGGTCCTGGTGCGCACGGTGTCGACGCTGCCCGTCTTGCCGTTCGGCCCGGTGTAATCGACGTTGCGCGTTCGCGTGCCGGCCTCGCGGTCGTTCGTCACCACCGCGTCGCGCGTGGCCGCGCCGCCATTCGCGCCGGTCCAGGTGTCGCGCCGCGTGTGCCCGTTTTCAGTGCGCTGGCGTTCGGTGGTGCGTGAGCGCGTCTGCGCCTTCGAAGACTCGGCGCCGCGCGGGCGATGCGAGTCGCGCGCGGCAGCGATGCTGGCGGAGAGCAGTGCGGTCGCGGCGATGGCCACCGTGGTCCTCACAATGATCGTCACCAGGGCGCCGGACCTTGTTTGGGATTTGCAGTTCATGATTCCCCCCGCAAAAAAGTTGCGTATCGGGGGAAGAACGCGCACAACCCGCGCAGGTTGACGCTACACTTTCCATAAACCCGGCAAACAAGAAGATGAAGGGGAGTGTCGATGTCTTCCAAGCGTGCCCTGGTCGTGGATGATTCCAAATCCGCGCGAGCCTTTCTCTCGCGGATTCTCGAGCGTCACGAGATCTCCGTGGACGCGGCGGAGTCCGCCGAAGCCGCCATCGATTACCTCACGCGCAACAAACCCGACGTGATCTTCATGGATCACCTCATGCCGGGCATGGATGGCTTCCAGGCCGTGCAGACCATCAAGAACAATCCGCGCACGTCGTCCATCCCCATCCTCATGTACACCTCGCAGGAAGGCGACCTGTACCTGGGGCAGGCGCGCGCGCTGGGCGCCGAAGGCGTGTTGCCCAAGCAGATCAAGCAGGCCGACGTCACGCGCATGCTGTTCCAGCTGCAACTCGTATCCGACCGCCGCAGCCGCGAACGCGATCAAACTACTTTCACCGCGCTGCAGAACGCGCCGGACCTGGTGCCGGCCAACGAATCCGCGATCATTGTCGAGGTGCCGGTAGCCGAAAGCGCTGCCGTGCAGACAGCCCCGTCCGATGCCGACGATTCGAAAGGCATGAATGCGCTGCATGATCTGCTGCCGAAAATGTCGCTGGAAATTCGTGCCGCGATCGACGCCTCGCTGCAGAAGGAACTGGCTTCGCTGCGCGGGTACATCGGCGGAACGATCAACACGCACACCGAGCGCCTGCAGGGCGACCTGGCCGCGCTGCTGCCGGGACCCAACACGCCCGAGGTCGACAATCCGCCGCTCATCGTCGAGCGCAGTGGCTGGGCGTTCGCCGGCTGGTCGCTGGCCTTGCTGTCCGTTGCTGGCGCGGCGGTCATGTCGTGGATGTGGTGGACGCGCGGCACCGAAATCGTGGCGCTGAACACCGACCTCACCGCCGCCTACGCCGAACTCGAGACGCTGCGCGCCCGCCCTGAGGTTGTCGCGCCGCCTCCGATCGAGACTGTTCCCACGGATCCCGGGGCCGTGATGCCCGCCGCGGATGCGCCCGACGCGCCGGTCGCGAGCACCGCCGACGTTGCATTGGTGCCCGACGGTGGCATCGCGACGCCACCAGCCCTCTTGGCCACTCCCGCCGTCCACGGCGAAATGCCTGCGCAGCCTGTCACGAGTTCGACTTCCGCGCCGGTCGTAACACCGGCAACGCCGGCGCCCATATCCGAAGCGGCGGCGCCGACCGATAATAAGGCGCAGTGACCGGATTCCCGCTCGACAATACTTTCGAACCCCCACGCTGGCTGCGGAGCCGGCATTTCCAGACCATTCTTCCCAGCCTGATGTGGCGCGGGGCGCGCGTGCGCCGCCGCGCCATGCCCATGATCGCCGCCAGCGAAGAGCTGCTGCTCGAATGCGGTGACGGCGTCACGCTGCAGGCTTTTCATTCCAGTCCCATGAAGCGTGGGCGCGAACCCGGCAAGCGCATGGCCGTGTTGCTGCATGGCTGGGAGGGCAGCACCGACTCCACGTACGTGATGTCGCTGGGCCAGACGCTGTTCGCCGCGGGTTTCGAAGTGGTGCGCCTCAACCTGCGCGACCACGGCGCCACGCACCATCTGAACCGCGACCTGTTCCATTCCTGCCGCCTTCCGGAAGTGGTGGGCGCGGTGCAGGCGCTGGCGCGGCGGTTCAACGGCATGCCAATAGTGCTCGGGGGATTCTCGCTGGGCGGCAATTTCATGTTGCGAGTCGCTGCGCATGCCGAGGCGCGGCATCTGCCCATCGAACGCGTGGTCGCGGTATGTCCCGTGCTCGACCCGGCGGTGACCATGCGTACGCTCGAGATCGGCTTCCCGCTGTATCACAGCTACTTCGTGCGCAAGTGGACGCGCTCGCTGGCCAAGAAGCAGATGGCCTGGCCCGATCACTACGATTTCGAAGAGCTGCTTCGCGTGCGCAACCTGCGCGAGATGACGCGCCTGCTGGTGGCCAGCCACACCGAGTACCCCAGCGTGGATGAGTACCTCACCGGATACGCGATCACCGGTGATCGCCTGACCACGCTCGCGGCGCCGGCCAATGTATTCGTCGCGCTCGATGATCCCATCATCGAGGCGCAGGATCTGCCGCGACTGGCGCGCGTGCGCGGCCTGACAATAACCACCACGGCGCATGGCGGGCATTGCGGCTTCATCGAAAATCTCGGCGACAGCAGCTGGATGGACAAGAAAGTGCTCCAGCTTGTCGCGGAACCCTGACAACTAGGCAGTCCACTGCCCGTGTGGTCAGCTGCTAACAACCCTGCGGCACCAGCCGCCGGGCAGTGGAGGTTTCGCATGCGCACACTCGCGCGGTGTTCGATTCTCGTCGCGCTGGCCGCGACACTGGTCGCGTGCAGCAGCGGTTCCGATGGCGACGACGCGCCGCCGCCCGCGCCTCCAGCAGCGGACACGACGCCGCCCACCGTTCCCGGCGATGTCACGGTCACCGCGCAGTCACCGACGCAGATTCTCGTGAGCTGGACGGCTTCGACGGATACGGGCGGCAGCGGTGTGGGTGGTTATCGCGTGTATCGCGATGGCGGCGCGACGCCGGTGGCGACGGTCACCGCCACCAGCTACACGGACAATGACGTGGTCGCCGGTGGCACCTATGCGTACACCGTGCGCGCCGTCGACCGCGCGACGCCGGCAAACGTTTCCGCGCTCAGCGTATCCGTCAGCGGCACCACGCCCGCGGCACCGCCGGTCGACAACACGCCTCCCAGCGTCCCGGCGAATGTCACCGCAGTGGCGCAATCGGCTTCGCAGATACTGGTGAGCTGGAGCGCATCCACCGATGCCAGCGGCATCAGCGGCTATCGCGTGTTCCGCAATGGTGGCGGCACGCCCATCACCACGGTGCAGGCCACCAGCTACACCGACAACGGACTCAACGCGGCAACCCAGTACACGTACACCATCGTTGCCGTGGACGGCGCCACCCCCGCGAACGCCTCGGCCGCCTCCGCCGCCGCGAGTGCCACCACGGGTGGCACGCCGCCGGCGGGTGGTCTCGACGGACGGCCCATCAACATCACCTGCCTCGCCGGTGACCCGCCCAGCAACACGGTGTCTCTAGCCAGGCAACGCGTATTCCCCAACCTCGTGTTCACGCAGCCCATCGCCATGTTGCAGGCGCCCGGCGACAACTCGCGCTGGTTCGTGGTGCAGAAGACGGGCTCGGTACGGGTGTTCGACAACAACTCCGGCGTCTCCACCACCACCGAGTTCATCAACATCGCGTCGCGTCTGAATTCCAGCCCCGGCAGCGCCAATGACGAACGCGGCCTGCTGGGCATGGCCTTCCATCCAAACTACCCGACGGATCCGCGCGTGTTCCTGTTCTACACGGGCACGCAAGGCGGCCAGCTCGTGGATCGCGTCTCGCAGTTCCAGCTCGCCGGCAACGGCACGCTGGATCCGGCCTCGGAGCTGGTGCTGTTCAACGTCAATGATCCGGCCGGCAACCACAATGGCGGCAACCTCGCTTTTGGTCCCGATGGGTTCCTCTACATCGGCATCGGTGACGGCGGCAGCGGCAACGATCCCTTCGGCGACATCGGCAATGGCCAGAACCTGCAGACCCTGCTGGGCAAGATGCTCCGCATCGATGTCGCAGCCTCTAACTCGACGACCACGTACGCGATTCCCTCCACCAATCCCTTTGCCACGAACCCGCGCTGCAACGGCACAGGTCTGGCAGCGGGCAACAACCGCTGCCCGGAAATCTACGCCTATGGCTTCCGCAATCCCTGGCGCTGGAGTTTCGATCGCGGCGGCACCAACGAGCTCTGGCTCAACGACGTGGGCCAGAGTGCGCTCGAGGAAATCGACCGCGTCGTCCTCGGCGGAAACTACGGCTGGCGGTGCCTCGAGGGCACCAACAACACCGGCCTGGCCTGTGGTCCGAATCCCGACCCCATTCCGCCCGTGGCGCAGTACGGACGGTCGCAAGGCTTCTCGACCACCGGCGGATATGTGTATCGCGGCAGCGCGATTCCCGCGCTGCACGGTCGCTACGTGTTCGGCGATTTCGGCGGCGCGTTGTGGAGCATCGCACGCGACACGACGCCCACGTTGACGCTGGGCGATGGCTACAACACCGGCCTCGCGATCTCTTCGTTCGGCCAGGACCAGGGCGGCGAGTTGTACATCGTCCACCTGGGAACAGGCGGCGCGGACGGCACACTGCATCGCATCGTGCAGGGCGCGGGCGGCGGGCGCACGATCCCGACGCTGCTCTCCGACACCGGTTGCGTGAACGCCTCCGATGTCACACTGCCCGCGAGTGGTTTGATTCCCTACGCGCCGAATGCGCCATTTTTCTCCGACGGTGCGGTGAAGACACGCTGGCTGGCGTTGCCCGAAGGACAGCGCATCGCGGTCGACGCCGACAATGATTTCGATTTCCCCACCGGCAGCGTGCTGGTGAAAAACTTCTCGCTGGGTGCGACGCTGGTGGAGACGCGCCTGTTCGTGCGCCACAACGACGGCAACTGGGCCGGCTACACCTACGAGTGGAACGCGGGCGCCACCGAGGCCACGCGCGTAGTGGGTGGCAAGACCGTGCAGGTGGCCGGCCAGACCTGGGAATTCCCCAGCGAGGCGCAATGCCTGCAATGCCACACGTCCGCCGCGGGCCGCACACTGGGCCTCGAGATCGGCCAGCTCAATGGCGACTTCGGGTATCCCACCGGCCGTACGGCCAACCAGCTGACCACGCTCAACGGCATCGACGTGCTCACGCCGGCGCTCGCGCAGACACCGGACCAACTACCCGTGATTCCCGATCCCTTCGGCACCGAGGAACTCGGGTTGCGGGCACGCGCCTGGTTGCACACCAATTGCGCGAATTGCCACCAGCCCGGCGGTGGTTCGCAATCGGCCATGGATCTGCGCTTCACCACGTCGCTGCCGGCCACTACAGCCTGCGACATCGCCCCCACGCTCGGGGATCTCGGCATCACGGATCCTCGTCTGATCGCCCCGGGTTCGGCCGCGCGCTCGGTGGTGGTGGCGCGCGTGAACCGCACGGGCGCGAACGCCATGCCGCCGCTGGCGCGGCACCAGATCGATACTCAAGGAGTTCAGCTGCTGACCGACTGGATCAACGGGCTGACGAACTGCAACTAGCGGGGCATCACCTTCAGGCCGTACGTTTCTCGTCGAATTTCACGATGGCCTTGCCGCTGGTGACGGTGACTTCACCTTCGATGCGGGCGCCATTGGCGATGGCCAGTACCTTGGCGACGATCTCGCCGGTGATCACGGCGCTGGCGCTGATCTCGAGCTTCTCCTCGACGACGATCCTGCCGGTCACCTTGCCGGCCAGCACGGCCTGTTTGGCCTCAATGTCACCTTCCCAATGCGCGGCCTTGCTCACGCTGAGCGTGCCGCCGATCCTGCCGTCGCCACGCACGTGGCCCGAAACCATGAGTGGACCGCGGGTCTCGATGTCGCCGACCACGGTGGTGCTCTCGGAGATGACGGTGGGCGACATGCCGAGCCGGTCGGCAAGTCGGCGCTTGGGTTCTTCACTCATGGTCTTCTCCGCTCCGGTGCAGTGATTACAATATAACCATGTACACGCGCTCTCTCGTGACTTTGGTCGCACTCTCGCTGCTCGCGCTCGCGGGTTGCGGCGGTGAAAGAAGTGACTGGCGCTCGGCGCAGGCCGCGGACTCTCCGGAGTCCTATCAACAATTCATCGACGAGCATCCCGACAGTAGCCATGTGGCGACAGCTCGCGAGCGATTGCAGCAGCTGGCCGAAGACAAGGATTGGCGCGCCGCCGCAGGTGCGGATACACGGCAGGCCTACGAGCAGTTCCGGACGCAGCATCCGGCCGGCAAATGGGCCAAGGAAGCGCAGGTGCGCATCGACGGGTTCGATGCGAAAGGTGGCGCGGCGGCGGCGCTGCCCGGTGAGACGACACCGCCCGCGGCACCGGCGGGGGGTGCCGCAGCGGCTCCCGACGTGCCTCCCGTCATTGCCACCGGTTTCGGCGTGCAACTCGGCGCCTTCTCCTCGCCCGAGCGCGCCAACGAAGAATGGACCCGACTTCAGGCGAGCGCGGCCGGCATGCTCGATGGTCTTTCACCGAGAGTGGTCGTTGGCGACGCCTCCGGCAAAACCATTTACCGGCTGCAGGCCGAAGTGCGCGACGAAGCGCAGGCGCGGGCCATCTGCGGCGGGCTCAAGGTCGCCAACAAGCCTTGCGTCCCGGTCATTCCCCGCTGACCGGCAAGCCCGCGTCACAAGGTGACCTCGCGCGTCACTTTGCGCGTCCTG
>JAQSWD010000151.1 GCA_029266835.1 Steroidobacteraceae bacterium | reverse complement strand
ACTCCCGCGTCTCTTACGCGGTGACGGTGAAAAACTGATGATTCGCAGCTCTGTGACCACGCATCCGGCCATGTACTGGGCCATCGCCCTGACCGTTGCGGCCGTCTTCGTTCTCGACATCCAGTCACGCATCGGAGTAGCGACCTGGATCCTGTACATCATCCCGCTGGTGCTGTGCTTCCGGGTGGCGCAGCCCTGGCTTCCCATGGTGGTGGCCGGCCTGTGCACCATTCTCGTGATCGCCGACTGGTACGTCTCGCCGCCGGGGATTTCCGGGCAGATCGCCCAGATCAACCGCGGCCTGGGCTTGCTGGTCATGTGGGGCGCTGCGTTCATGGCGCGGCACGTCATCATTCTGCGGCAGCGCCTGCACCGCGAAGACTGGCTGCGCACCACGCGTTCGCGCGTCGCCGAAGCCGTCGTGGGCGAATACTCGCTCACGCGGCTGGCGGAGCGCGTGCTCAACGTGCTCATCGAACATCTCGATGCCCAGGCCGGCGCCATGTACGTGGCGGACGCCACCGGGGCCTGCGCGCGCGTGGGGGCCCTGGGGGTGCCGGCGGATGCCGCTTCCCCGCAGTCCGTCAAGCCCGGCGAGGGCCTGCTCGGCCGCGCTATTGCCGAGCGTCGCGCAGTGCGCATCGACAATCTGCCGTCCGATTATCTGAACATCACCTCGGGCCTGGGCAGCCGCAAGCCGCACGCACTGCTGATCGCGCCGCTGGCGGTCGAAGACTCTGCGCATGGCGTGCTCGAACTGGGTTTCATTCACCCCACCGAAGATGCCCACCTGGAGTTGCTGCAGTCCATCAGCGAGCCCATCGCCGTGGCCATCCGCACCGGCGTGCTGCGACGTGAGCGCGAAAACCTGCTGCGTGAAACGCAGGCGCAGTCCGAGGAGTTGCAGGCCCAGCAGGAAGAACTGCGCGTGGCCAACGAGGAACTGATGTCGCAGGGCGCGCAACTGCGCGAGTCGCAGGCGCGCCTCGAGACCCAGCAGGCGGAGCTGGAACAGACCAATATCCAGCTCGAGGAACACTCCGAGCGCATGCGACAGCACGCCGCGGATCTCGCCAGCGCCAAGCGGGAAGCCGAACAACGAGCGGTGGAACTCACCCGCGCGAACCGCTACAAATCTGAATTCCTGGCGAACATGTCGCATGAGCTGCGCACACCGCTCAACAGCTCGTTGATCCTGGCCAAACTACTGGCCGACAACCGCGACGGCAACCTCACCCCTGAGCAGGTGAAGTACGCGCGCAGCATTTCGTCGGCCGGCAACGACCTGCTGACACTCATCAACGACATCCTCGACCTGTCGAAGATCGAGGCGCGGAAGATCGACGTGGTTCGCTCGGCCGTCGACATCAACGAACTGGTGAGCCGCCTGGCGCAGACGTTCGAGCCCATCGCCGAGCAGAAGCAGATCTTCTTCCGCGTGATCAAGTCGCCGGACCTGCCCGCCTCCATCGACACCGACGCGCAACGCCTGTCGCAGGTGCTGCGCAACCTGTTGTCGAATGCGATCAAATTCACCGAGCGCGGCGAGGTGGCGCTGGAGATTTCACCGCGAGGTGACCGGGTCGAATTCGCCGTGCGCGACACTGGCATCGGCATCGCCGAAGAACATCACCAGGTGATCTTCGAGCCCTTCCGCCAGGCCGACGGCACCACCAACCGCAAGTTCGGCGGCACCGGGCTCGGCCTCTCGATTTCCCGCGAGCTCGCGCGGTTACTGGGCGGCGGGATCACGCTGGAAAGCAAACCCGGCCAGGGCAGCACGTTCCGCCTGTTGATGCCGCGGGTGCCAGGCGAGGCTGCGCCGGAAGCTCCTCCGGCACGCATCAGCGCCGCCGACGTGTCCCACGCGGCCGATCCAGTCGAAGCCCCGGCAACCCACGCGCGAACTGCGGCGAGGCAACGTTCGGGCAGCGTGGCGGACGATCGCGCCCGAATCACCAACACGGGCCGGGTGCTGCTGGTGATCGAGGACGACCCGCTGTTCGCCAGGGTGCTCTACGACCTCGCCCATGAACTCGGCTTCGACTGCCTGGTGGCCCACACCGCCGACGAGGGCATCGAACTGGCGACACAGTTCCGGCTGGCGGCCGTGGTGCTCGACATCAAACTACCTGATCACTCCGGCCTGACGGTTCTCGACCGGCTCAAGCACAATCCATTGACCCGCCACGTGCCGGTCCAGGTGATCTCGGGCGAGGACAACACCCGCGCCGCGCGCGCCATGGGCGCGGCCGGCGCACTGGTCAAACCCGTGGACCGCGAAGCGCTGGTGACCACGCTGACGGCGCTCAAGGATAAATTCGCGAGCGAGTCGCGCAGCGTGCTCGTGGTCGAGGACAACGAATTGCAGCGCGAAAGCATCTGCCAGCTGCTGGCCAGCGACACCACGCGCGTGGCGGCCGTGGACAACGCGGCGGCCGCGCTGGAAAAGCTCCGCAACACCACCTTCGATTGCATGGTGCTGGACCTGTCGCTGCCCGACGCGACCGGCTACGAGTTGCTGGAGCGCATGGCCGCCGACGACGCCTACGCCTTCCCGCCGGTGATCGTCTACACCGGGCGCGCGGTCTCCAGCGAGGAGGAGCAGCAGCTGCGCAAGTACTCACGCTCCATCATCATCAAGGGCGCGAAGTCGCCGGAACGCCTGCTCGACGAAGTGAGCCTGTTCCTGCACCAGGTCGAAGAGAAGCTGCCGCCGGACCGACAGCGCATGTTGCGCGATGCGCGCGCCCGCGATGCGGCTTTCGAAGGCCGGCGCATCCTCGTCGTGGAAGACGACGTGCGCAACATCTTCGCGCTTTCCAGCGTGCTCGAGCCGCTCGGCGGGTCGGTGATGATCGCGCGCAACGGACGCGAGGCCCTGAACCGGCTGGCAAACAAGCCGGCGCCCGACATCGTGCTCATGGACATCATGATGCCGGAGATGGATGGTTTCGAAGCCATGCAGGAGATCCGCAAGAACCCCGAACTGCGCGACCTGCCCATCATCGCGCTCACCGCCAAGGCCATGCCCGACGATCAGCAGCGCTGCCTCGCGGCGGGCGCCAACGACTACATCACCAAGCCCATCGACGTCGACAAGCTGGTGTCGCTGATCCGGATCTGGATGCCCAAATGAGCGCCGCGTGATGGCAATAGCGGAGCTGGAAGTGCGCCTGCTGCTCGAGGCCATCTTCGACCGGTATCACTACGACTTCCGGTCGTATGCGATGGCGTCGTTGAAGCGCCGCCTGGCGCAGGCCTGCGATTCGCTGCACGTGACCACGGTTTCCGGTTTGCAGGAGCGCGTGCTGCACGAGCCCGAATCCTTCTCGCAGCTGCTGCAGTACCTCACGGTGCAGGTCAGCGACATGTTCCGCGATCCGGGGTTCTTTCTCGCGCTTCGCCGGCAGGTGCTGCCGGTGCTGGCTACCTACCCTTCCATCAAGGTGTGGTGCGCGGGATGCAGCGCCGGCGAGGAAGCCTATTCTCTCGCCATCCTGCTGCACGAAGAAGGCCTGCTGGATCGCTCGATCATCTACGCCACCGACATCAATGCGCAGAGCCTGAGGATGGCCTCCACCGGCGTGTTCACGCTGGAGCGGCTGCGCGGTTTCACCGAGAACCACCGGCGCGCCGGCGGCAAGTGCTCCCTGTCGGACTACTACCATGCCTCTCAGGACTCCAAGGATCTCGTGATCATGGATGCCTCGTTGCGCCGCAAGATCACCTTCTCGGATCACAGCCTGGCCACCGACAACGTGTTCTCCGAGATGCACCTGATCACCTGCCGCAACGTGCTCATCTATTTCGATCATGCGCTGCAGACACGCGCGCTGCGGCTGTTTTCCGATTCGCTGGTGCGGGGTGGATTTCTCGGTCTCGGGTCCAAGGAAAGTCTGCGTTTCACCGAAGCATCGGAACAGTTCACCGATTTCTCGCTTCCCGAACGCATCTACCGCAGGAAGGCATCATGACCCGCCGCTTCGATCTCGTCGTCATCGGCGGATCCGCGGGCGCCATCGAAGTCCTCGGCAAGGTCCTGGCCGGCCTCACCGACCGGTTCTCGCCGGCAGTCGCCATCGTCATACACCTGCCCCCCGAGGGCCCGAACGTGTTACACGAGGTATTCGCGACTCCGGGCTCACCCCCGATGAAGCCGGCCGAGGACAAGGAACCCATCAACCCGGGGACCATTTACTTCGCGCCGCCCGATTACCACCTGCTGGTGGAATCCGGGCGGACGTTCGCCCTTTCGCAGGATGACCGCCTGCATTTCTCGCGTCCCGCCGTGGACGTATTGTTCGAGAGCGCCGCCGAGGCCTACGGCGACCGGCTCATGGGGGTCATCCTCTCGGGCGCGAATTCGGATGGAGCGCAGGGCCTGCGCGCTGTCGCCGATGCCGGGGGCATGGCGGTGGTGCAGGCACTTGAAAGCGCGGAGATGATCGCCATGCCGGCGGCGGCGCTGGAGGCGGTGCCCGACAGCATCGAGGTGAATGTGTCCGCGCTCGCGGACCTGTTGCGAACGCACGGAGTGTTGAATGACCGATAAGGTGAAGTGCCTGCTGGTGGACGACGTCGAGGAAAATCTCCTCGCGCTCGAAGCACTGCTCGCGGGCGAAGATCGCGAGATATACAAGGCCACTTCCGGCCCGCAGGCGCTGGAGCTGCTGCTGGTGCACGAGTTCGCGCTGGCGCTGCTCGACATCCGCATGCCCACCATGGACGGGTTCGAACTCGCCGAGCTCATGCGCGGCACCGAGCGGTCCAAGCACATCCCCATCATTTTCATCACGGCGCAGAGTCCCAACGAACCGCTGCCCATGTTCCGCGGCTACGAATCCGGTGCCGTCGACGTGTTGTTCAAACCGATCAACACGGAGATCCTGCGGCAGAAAGCCGCGGTGTTCTTCGAACTGCATCGCCAGCGCGAAGAGCTTCGCCAGGCCGTGCAGTCCCGCGAGGACGTGCTCGCCATCGTCTCGCACGACATGCGCACGCCGCTGTCCGTGGTGCACACCACGACGTCGATGCTGCTGAACCCGAAATACAAGCTCACGCCCGAACAGGTGCGCGAGCAACATGAAAGGATCCGCCGCAACGTCGATCTCATGAACCGCATGATCGGCGACCTCATGGACATGGTTCACCTGCGCAGCGGCAAGTTGTCGATCAATCCCAAGCCCATGGTGGTGAACGACGTCCTGCGTGAAGCGATCACCGCGCACGAGGCTCCGGCGCGCGACAAGGGCCTGCAACTGAGTTACGACGCGGGCAACGATGTCATGCGCGCCGAGGCGGACCGCGCCCGGCTGATGCAGCTGTTCCAGAACCTGCTGGGCAATGCCGTCAAGTTCACCAAGGCCGGTGACAGCATCAACGTCTGCAGCCGCACGCGCGGCAATCACGCGCAGATAGAGATCGCGGACAGCGGCCCCGGCATCGCGCCCGACGACCTGCCGCACATCTTCGATCCTTACTACTCGGCCAGCAAGAAGCACCAGAAGACCGGCACGGGGCTCGGTTTGTACATCGCCAAGGGCATAGTCGACGCGCACGGCGGCACCATCCGCTGCGTGTCCGAACCCGGCGTCGGCACCACGTTCAACATCACGCTGCCGCTGACCACCCACTGACCCCGCGGTTGGCGGTTGGCGGCTGGCGGCTGGCGATTCCTGAAGGCCTTACGCATCGTGCGTCTCGTGCGTCTCGTGCGACAATCTTCGGGCGCCAATCACCGAACGATTTCATGACGCCATGTCCGCCGCGAGCCGCAGCCGACGCTTCGTCGGAAACTATCTATCGACGCTAGCCTTCATCGGAGTGTCCTGGTGGGTCATCTCCGATCTCAGCGGCTTTCATCGCGGCATTCTGCAGGGGCAGTGGCAATCCGGCCTGCTCGGTGTCGACGC
>JAQSWD010000150.1 GCA_029266835.1 Steroidobacteraceae bacterium | reverse complement strand
CGACGTCAAGAAGGCGGAACACGCCGGCGGCGCGGAAGCTTTCGCGGCACTGCAGCCGGGAAGCCCCGAGCTTCACTCGGCGCTGGCCTACGCCGCGGAGAAGTCCTTCAAGGCGGTGGCCATCATTCCGGTCATTCTGCTGGTGGTCTTCGGCGTGGTGTGGCTGATCGAGCGCAAGAAGAAGCTCGGTGATCCCAACGTGGTCCCTCAGAAGGCGAACTGATTCGAGTTTGCTGCCGGCTCCATTGAAGGGCGGACATGGGTCCGCCCTTTTCTTTTGCGCCTGTTGGGCTACAGTTCCGCTCATGAGACTGGCGCGGGAAGCGGAGCAAGCCGGATTCGATCTGACCCTCATGGAAGAGAATCTGCGTTGTTCGCATGAGCAGCGCGCGCTCAACCATCAGCAGGCCTTGTTGCTGGCGCTCGAGCTCTGTTTCTGCAGACGGATTTTGGTCCGCTGGATTTGCTGGAGGAGATCACCGGCGTTGGCGCCTACGAGCGTGTCGCATCCCGCGCGGTACGGGTCACGCTCTTTGGTCACGAAGTCCAGGTGATCAGCATCGAAGATCTCATCGCGGCAAAGGAAGCTCTGGGTCGGGAAAAGGACCTTCTTGCGGCGAGAGAGCTGCGCGCCATCCTCGAAAGACAATCATGAGCGAGTCCAGGATGACCGTCGTGGCGCCCATCCTTCCGGTCGCCGAACTGAAGCGCGCCATTGATTTCTACCGCGACGCACTGGGCTTCGACGTGGCCTGGATTGCCGGCGGCGAACCACCGAGGACCGCCAGCATCTGTCGCGACGACATCTACATGATGATGCGCAACGATTCCGCCGCGCGGAACTCCGAGATCTACATCACCGTGACCGGCGTCGACGCCTGCTACCAGCGTGCGGTCGATGCGGGCGCGAAAGTACTCGCGCCCATCGCGGACCGCGCTTACGGCATGCGCGACTTCGCCATCGAGGACCCCGACGGCAACCGCATCTCTCTCGGCGAAGAACTCGCGAAAAAGTGATGGCGCCGGGGCGCCGCGCCGTCAGAGCGTGAACCGCACTCCCGCGCGCGGCAGTATGCCGCGCGACTCGAAGCCCACGAACTGCTGGTACTTCTCGTCGGTGAGATTGTCGATGGCGAGCCAGGTCTCGAACTTCTCCGACAGCTGCCACACCGCGCTCACGTCGATGCGCGTGTAGGCGTCGAGATCCAGGTCCCCGGTGGCGATGGAAGAATCGAAGGACTCACCCACGTATGTGGCCGAGGCCGAGAATCTGAGCGCGGCCAGCGGCGAGAAGTGCACGCCCACGCCACCGCGCCAGTCCGGGCGATTGCGCAATTCACCGCCGGTGGACTCGATGCGGCTGCGGGCATGCGTGACGCTGCCGTCCACGGCCCAGGCTTCGCTCACCGCGTAACGGCCGGCCAGTTCCACGCCTTCGGTATCCACGCGATTGCGGTTCACCAGCATGGGCGGCGGGCCGGAGTCGAAATCGATGGCATTGCGGAACTCGCTCTCGAACCAGGTGGCGCTCCACTGGATTTTGCCGTCGGCGATGCTCTGCGAAATCTCGAGCTCGTGCGATTGGCCGCGTTCCGGCACGAGGTCGGGGTTGCCGACCAGCGGATGCCCCAGCGCGTACAGGCTGGGTAGTTTGAAGGCCTTGCCCCAGCTGCCGGCCAGGCGCAGTCCGTTGTCGCCCAGGTCGTAGGACACACGCAGGCGAGGGCTGGTCACCGAGCCCTGGCCGTCGGGTTTGTCGACGCGAACGCCGGCCTGCGCGCTGAGCCCGAACGGCGTGCTCATGCGCGCTTCCGCGAAGGGCGCGAGCGAGTCGCGCTCGAGATCGAAGGACGTCGGCAGGGTGAAACCACCGCCGAAGTCGAGTTCGCCTTCGCTCGAACCCTTTTCGCGCTGGTACTCGGCGCCATAGGCCAGCGAGAACATTTCGGACAGGCGCTGCGTGCCGGTGAACGTGGCGGTGAAACGCTCGATCGAGGAATCGACCACCGACGGCGGCACGCCGAAGGGATCGCGCACTCCGGGCGCGACGCCGGGCGAATCGATGTGATCGTCGCGATTGAAGTAGCCCAGGGCCAGCGAGAACCCCGCGTTGCCCGCGTCGTGTTCGACGCTCACGCCCAGCGCGGTCTCCTCGGCGTCACGCGTCTCCGCATCGCGGATCGCGGCGAAGGCGTAGCCGCCGCTGTCGTCCGGGAACCCGGCACGCTCGGACTCGGCGTAACGCGCCGTGAGACTGAGCCGGGTCTTCTCGGTGTATTCGGTGTTGTAGGCCGCGGAAATGCGCTGCGACTCGAATTCATTGCCGCGGATCTGCGCACCTTCGTTGGTGTCGCTGACGCCCAGCGACCAGGTGCCGCTCGCGACCGGGCCCGCGGCGTTCAGCGCGATCTCGCGCGTGTCGAAAGCGCCGGCCGAGGCGTCGAGCGAAGCCTGCATGTCGTCGAGCGGCGCGCGCCGCGTGATGATGTTGATGACGCCGGCCAATGCGTCGCCGCCGTAAATGGCGGAGTACGGGCCACGCGCGATCTCGATGCGCTGCACGTCCGCCATGTCGAAGGTGGAGAAATCGAAGGAACCGCCGCGCGCATTCGTCGGGTCGTTGACGCGCACGCCGTCCACCAGCACCAGCGTGTAGTTAGGATCGGCGCCGCGCAGGTACAGCGAGCCCGTGCCGCCGCGGCCGCCCACCTGGTCCACGTGGATGCCGGCGACGCGTTCGAGCGCATCGGACAGCTTCGCGGGCTTCTCGACGTCGAAATACTCGCGCTCGAGCACGGTGATGTTCGCCCCGAGTTCGTCGGGCCTGGCCGCGACACGCGAACCGGTGACGACGACGGGAGCGGTTTCGATGGCAATGACCGGGCTGGCGCTCTGGCCCGCCAACATTAGGAAAAATGGCATGGGTTGATACTGTTTCGGAGGGGAAATTTTCGGTTAGTGTAGCGGTACTGAAGGGGGTTCCATGTCGCGATTTATTCGCCGCCAGACCCTGGCGGTTGTGACCATTCTTGCGCTCACAGGTTTCCAGGACATAAGGGCTGAAGACGCGCCAGGCGCGGCTTTCCGGGATAACCCGGCATGGACGGTGTCGGACGGCGCGCTGACCACGCAGGGGCCAGCCGATGGACGCGGATTGGCGTCGAAGTCGACGCTGGCCGATAGCATCACCTACCTCGAGTTCAAGGCTCCCGCCGGGGCGGTCGCCAACCTTTACCTCATGGGGCGTTACGGCTTCGAACTCAAAGGTAACGGCGACTGGCAGACCCTGTCGGTGAGATTCCGCGCTCCGCGTTTCGACGAAGGATTCAACAAGGTACAGCCGGCTTTCATTCTCGAAGCCCGCATCGGCGCCGAGGTGAAGCGCAACGTGATCGTCGACGGCCCATCCCCCGGGGCCATCTGGGACAACGAAGACCAGCGTGGCCCGGCCTTTCTCGTGGTCAAGTCGGGTTCCTTCGCCGTGCGCAAGTCCAGCCACGACGGCGCGGACTTCGCGCAGGTCACGCTGCCCAAGGTTTCCGGCGGCGAGACCAACGAAAAGGAACTGAAGGACTTCGTCGCCATGGGCAAGGAGCTGTTCACGCAGGTGGGCTGCGAGGCCTGTCACCGCGTCGAACCCGATGATGCCGCCGTGAGCTCCGGTCCGAATCTCTATGGCCTGTTGCGCACCGAGCCGCGCAATCGCGAGGTGGTCGAGGGAGAAGGACATCGCTTCCAGGTGAAGGCAGGACGCGAATACCTGCTGCGTTCCCTGCGCGCGCCCGGCGACCAGCTCGCCGTGGCCGAGCATGGCGAGACCAAGGGGCAGCCCTATCTACCGGTGATGCCGGCGTTCGGCCGGGAACTGCTGAGTGATACGCAGGTGGAAGCCCTGGGCGACTACCTGGCGACGCTCAACACCGGGCGCGATCGCGGGCCGGTGGTCCGGCTCGCGGGCCTCGAGCCCGCAGAACCCTATGACCCGATGAAGGACAGCCTGCAATGGCTGGTGAACGACAGCGTGCGAATGCAGCGCGGACCCATGCCGGGGACGTCGGCACGTGCGATCCATGTGGGGAATCCCAATGGCGTGAACTACAGCTTCGATCCGCGCGTGCTGGCCGTCGTGAAGATCTGGCAGGGCGGTTTCCTCGACATGGAAGGCGAGCTCACCAATCGCGGTGGACGCGGGTTCAAGCTGGGTTACGAAAGCCGCGAGATCGGCTTCGGCGACCGCGAGTATCTGCTCGCGCCGCTGAATGCCTCCGGTGCGCCCGTGGACTTCACGTTCAAGGAAAGCAAGTACGCCGACCAGGCCGCGCAGAAAGCGGCTTTGTACGCGAAGCAGGATCAGCTCGCACAGATCGCCGCGGCGGACGCGCAGTTCCTGGGCTATTCGCGCAATTCGAAGGACAAGGCTGCGGCGCCGGTGTTCAGGTATCGCGTCGGCAAGAACGTGGTCGAGGTCGCGACGGCAATCGCGGCGGGCGGCGAGGTGACCATCAGCGTCAACGGTACGTTCTCCGCCCCGCAGTCGTTCGCGTTGAACACGGGGCTGCTTGAAGGGGCGGTAGTCAGTGCCGGCGCCCTGGTCGGTGACCGCTGGAATCTGCCCGCCGGCAAGGCCGGCGCAACACTGCGCGGAAAGATCGGCGTGGCCGCCAATGCCTGGCGGCCCGCGGCGTCGAGCTTCGCATGGCAGCGCCAGCCGCTCGAGAAAGCCGCCGCGCAGGCGCAGCTTCCTCCGGGCTACAGCATCGAGAACTACTACGCGCCGCAGGACAACTTCGGCCGCAAGCAGTTGTTCGAGGCGCTGGGCCTGAGCGTCACCAGGAATGGCACCATCGTGGTGGCCACGCGTAATGCCGGTATCTGGCGCCTCGTGAAGGGCCAGTGGCAGTTCTTCGCCGAAGGTTTGTTCGACAGCCTGGGCGTGGTGGCCGAAGACGCCAAGGGGCTGGTGGTGGTGGCCGGCCAGAAGGCCGAGCTCACGCGCATCTCCGACACCAACGGCGACGGCATCGCCGACAAGTACGAGACGCTGTACGACGCGCACTCGTACCACGGCAACTATCACACCTACATGCACGGCCCGGTGCGCGGCAAGGACGGCGCTTACTACTTCGCGCTCAACCTGGCGCATGGCGGTGACGTCTATACGGGGGGCGGCCAGGTCATGGGCACGTATGGCGGCTTCAATGGCTGGGCGTTCCGCGTGACTGCGGATGGCAAGGGCGGTCCGTTCGCGTACGGCCTGCGCAGTCCCGCGAGCCTTGGCGCGGCGCCCGATGGACGCATCTGGTACACGGACAACCAGGGCGATTTCGTCGGCACGTCCAAGTTGTTCGTGCTGCAGAAGGACAAGTTCTACGGCCATCCGGCCGGGCTCGTCGATCTGCCCGGCATGACGCCTGACTCACCCGAGATCAAGTACGACGTGGTGGCGGACAAGCGTGAAAAGGCCGCGGTGCTGTTCCCCCACAACAAGGTGGCGAACTCGCCGGGAAATATCGCGTGGGTGACGCAACCCAGGTTCGGGCCATTCGCGGGCCAGATGCTCATCGGCGACCAGACGCAGTCGAATCTGCTGCGGGTAGTTACCGAGAAGGTGGGCGAGCAGGAGCAGGGCAGTGTCATGCCCTTCCTCGAAGGACTGGAGTCGGGTGTGATGCGCCCGGTGTTCCTGCCCGACGGCAGCTTGTTGTTAGGTCAGACCGGCCGCGGCTGGCAGGCAAAGGGCGGCAAGATCGCCAGCCTTCAGCATGTGCGCTGGGACGGCAAGACCGTGGCGCCGGCGATCGCGTCGGTGTCGGCGCAGGCGGATGGCTTCCGCATCTCGCTGACGCAGCCGCTGGGCAATGGCGTCAGCCCGGAAATCCTGCAGAGCGCGTTGAGCCTGGAATCGTGGACGTATCGTGATGCGCCGGACTACGGCTCGCCGGAGATGGATACGCGCGGTGAGGGTACGGCCGGGATCACGGTGAGCGCGGATCGCAAGAGCATCAGCGTGAAGCTCGCGAACCTGGAGATCCCGAAGGTGCATCCGCGCCAGACGGCGCGTGTGTATCACCTGAAGCTGGCGTCTGGCACC